>JAZSLG010000104.1:0-38201 GCA_045535235.1 Candidatus Stercoripulliclostridium sp. | reverse complement strand
AACCTTCAATCGGTAGTCCACCAGAGGTGGCATTCTTGTTTGCTATCCACTCGGGAACAGCCTTGGGAGATAGCAAGATTTCACCAAAGCTATGGCTGTTAGCGGAAGTCGTTAGAGTGTGTGAACCAACGTCAAAGTTGGTGTAATCGGTTGCTCTAATCTTCAAGGTATATTCCCTGTTAAGTACTAAGTTAGGAATACTAAAGCTACCGTTACTGTTCAAGATGTTTGCATTTTCGTTAAGGTCGGTTTGGCTACCGTTATTTTGAACAGTGGTTAGGAAGTTCCTTGCATTGTTCTTCCAATACAAGTCTTGTTGCGTCGTTCCGTCGCCACCATTGTAGTGACGCGTATTTTGATTTCCACCGTTAAAGTCGTCAGCTATTCTAATGGTTCTACCACCAAGCTCTAACCAAACTTCAACGCCGGCTAGTACGGGAGTAGTTACGGCTTTTGTCATAGCAAGAACTACTCTATATGCCGTTACGGTGCTACCGTCGCTTGCCACTACCTTTTGGTTGGTAAAGCCACGAACTTCTACCAAGCACTTAACGTCGTTGCTATAGCTTATTGCGTGGTAATACAAAGTAGGAATCTTTTCGGTTACTTCAAAGCCGTGCTTGTTAGCAACTTTTTGGTCAATAAAGTTACTAATTGCCTTTGTTACTTCTTCTTTAGATTGATATTCGTATACGCGATATTCAACTCCGTCTCTATCATACGATGCGAACAAATTATCTTTGCCATCATATCGTTTCTCCAACGGATCGTCAAAGTTTACGTTGAATATGGAATTGATTTGGTTGGTTGCGGCATCGTCGTAAGTGGGATTTTCAGTCGCATCTTTAGCGTACAAACTGAATACCTCGGTTGCAACGCCGTCCATTAATGCCTCGTCCTTTAACGTTACGAGGATACCACTAATAGAGCCAACGGTAGGATCGTGGTAGCCCGTGCGCTTAAAGGTCAATTTGTACGGATCACTTGCAGTCTTGGGATTGGGCGTGCCGTCTGCCTTAAGCTCTAACGCCAAGGTTTGTTGCATTTCTACACCACTGGGATATTTTACTTTAACTGCATGGTTGAAGCCCTTCAAAGAGGGGATAACTCCTTGAACTTGACCGCTTGCATCGGTTAATCCGGTAGCAGTAAGATTTACCCAAGCACCGTCGATTAGGATTTGAACGATAGCGTCTTTAACAGGTTGAGTTGCAGTACTGTTCTTTATATATTCCTCTATAACGTTAACCCTTAGATGTACGTTCGTCCAAATGGTTTCTTGGTATTTTGCAAGGCTGAAGTTTGCTTCCGTTGCAGGATACTCGTTAGAACGAAGTACGGTTGCAGTCGGAACGGGTTCGCCTCTTCTGGGTAGATCGTTATAACCACTCTTAGTTACTTTTACTTGATAGGTACCGGGACGGATATTAATAAATGCGTAGTAGCCATCCTTATCGGTAGTTACAACATATCTTCCATTTTCTAGGGATACCGTAGCGCCTTCTACAGGTTCCCATTCTCCGGTGTTTTGATTCAAGGTTTCAACCTTTCCGTATAGCGTACCAAACTCGGTATCCTCTGCCACAGGCTTTAATGAAGCAACTAGTCCGGGTAGGAACTCGGGCAAGTACAAGTTAACCAAGGGGATACCACCGGCACCCTTACCAAGTACGTCATCTAGAATTTGTCCAACGCGTAGCGGTGAGCCGTATCCCGTTGCGTCGCCAATCATATCGGCTATCCACGTTGATACGTAAGGTCCTGCAATTCCCCAAATTATATCTATTACCGTTTTTCCAAGTCCGGCGGTAACACCATTAATAGCACTACCTATACCGCTTAAAATCCAACCTGCTACGGTATTAATCAAACCACTCAAGTCGATAACCAATATGTTGGATAGACTCAAGTGTAGTACGTTGCCCTTTAGGAATGCAGTTAGACCTTGAGGCTCCCACTCACTTGAGTTAGCAATTGAACCTTGTACGTTTGCTACTTGGGTGAGCTGTGCAATCGGTATCTCGGTCTTATTGGTCATGGTCTTGTTAAGTGCAAGCCTAATTCTTCTATATGCGTTATCAAAGAAGATAGGTTCGTAAGCCTTAAACAAGCCACCAATATCAAGCTCGCCTATAACGGGGAGGTTCAAACTCCAGTCAAATGCTCCGCCCTTAGATACGAATGCATGGTCGTAGGCGGTAAGGCCACTTTCATCGGCTTTTTCTCTTATTATGGGGCTGAAGTAAGTGGGACCGGTAGAGAAGCTGGTTCCTAGGGAAGCAGTATCAAGAGTACCGTTAGCACCACCGTACTTCAAGTTACGTAAGAAGAAATAGTCGTTACGTTTTTCAATATAAATGGTAAAGTCGCTAAACGAAATAACGTCAAGAATACCTTGTGCGAGGTTTAGTGCGTCAATGTTTGCAGCAATATTACCTGCGGAATCTACACCGAGGGTTAATCCTTCGATACCACCGTATTGACTCTCGTCGCCAATAGAAGTCAATTGATAGAGTTGTGCAGTAGAACCAATGGCAATAGCAAAGTTGCCCTCTTGAACGCCAAGGTTCAAGTAGTTGCCCTTTTGGTCTAGCTTAATGCGCATGTTCAAGTTGTTTAGACCTTGATACAAGTTAATGGAAAGTCTAATATCACTCAACGAAGGCAATACCATGCTATCTCCTAGTAGAGATTGAATAATCGCCATGTTGGGGTTAATGATGATCTCTTCGTTAGACATCAAAATCTTTAGAAGCGGTGCATCGGTTGCGGTTATTAAGTCTATGGAAGCGTTTTGTGCTTTATCGCCTAGGCTTACCGCTTCGGTTTGTGCGCCAGCGTTGGAAAGTGCGTTATTTGCACTTATTGCGGCGTCTTCTTTATCTTCTACGGTAAGAACGCCAGCAAGCATTTCGTTAAGGTTGATGCCTTCGTCGCCCAAGAAAGAGCCTAAGAAGGAATCGATTATGCCAAGAACGTCAACACCGTTTAGAGCTGCTTGGAAGAAGCCGAGACCGCTAAGATTTATGTACGCAGTATTTACTTTACCAAGGAAGTATACACCGATTAATTCTTCGCCGGTCAAACCAATTGAGAGTTGAAGCGTGGTATTGGTCATATCTGCAAGGTCTGCGTAAACGGTTAGACCAACGGTAAATACCAATACTGTATCTTGAACGTCAAAGTTGATGGTGTCTGCACTTAGTCCCAACAAGCTTTGTAGTAGGTTTTGTACTGCTATTAGTTGCGGGGGCTTTTCTTCGGAGTCTTTAGTGCGAACGCGTGCTTCCATTTCAAGGCTCAAAGCAACCTTGCTGATAATACCTATATCTTCATATACGATACCATCTTGCGAGCTACCTTCTACTGCTTCACGAGCATCTATAGAGGAATCTCTTTGCTCAAGATCGCTATCTGCCCACATATCGAAGCTACCGCCGATATTTAGACCAATACGGAATGCCTTTTCGTAAGGAGTATCGTCGGTAAGTCTTAGGCATAGTCCGTATACTCCGTCTTCTTCGGAGTAACCTACTTGCAAGTTGCGGAACATGGGAACTAATATCTCAGCACCGCCTAGTAACGAGCCGATTGCATCATTCTTGCTTGCATTTGCAAGTAGTGAGTAAGCAAGGGCGCCGGTTATTGCAAGAGAGGTTTCGTCTGCGCCAAAGGTTAAGAGAAGTAGTCTCTCGGTCCAACCGTAATTTTCAAGATATACTCTATCTATTCCTTGTTTTTCGATAGTGCTTCCGGTTCCAGAATTGGTACCGCTATTGCTTGCAACGTTTTGTGCATTAACACCTGCGTTTTGTACGTTGTTTTGAGTGTCTTCACTCGTTGCGCCGTCCTCACTAGGTGCACCTAGACCGCCAATCATGTTGCGAAGAACTGCACCAAGTTGTATTCCCTCTAGTTTTAAGCTGGGGAATCCAAGACCACTAAGGTCAACGTAAACGGTGCTATTCTCGTAAATGCCGTTTTCGTCTTCTGCATATCCGCCTTGATAGGTGATAAGAGCCATGGTCTTATCGTTATAATTCATTTCTATTTGTAGACGTAGAGGCTCTATGCTACCAAAGTCGATATATAGACGGAGCGTCAACATGAAGGAAATTGCTATATCGTCAACGGGTTGAAGCGCCATGTTGATTTGACTTATCATTTCACCTATTCCGGGTCCTAACAAGCCACCTACCGTGCCAAGTAGTTCGCTCATATCGAATAGACCGCCAACGGTGTCGTCAATTCTAAACTCAAAGGAAATTTCTGCTTCCATCTCGTACTCTGACAAAGGCTTAAAGTTTTCTTCAAAGTAACCGAGATAATCCTCTCTTATCATGGTTCCAAGAGGAGTTTCTGCAAAAATATTAGTTTGTCCAAGACCTATATCAATACCGTGAATCTTTAAGCCCACGTTGTACATGCTCTTCGTGCTAGAAACAGCCATTAGTACCTTGTACTCAGTAATAGCACCAAACTCGTTCTTGATTTCCGCAACCTTAACCGATACGTTAAGCATAGCTGCGTAATGGTGGAAAGTATGTACGCCTTGTGCGTTTTGACTCCAAACGTAGGTGTGCTTTTGTAGGTGTTGAGAAATGGATTCTATTACTCTTTCTGCGTTAGCTTTAGATGCGTTCAAGTAATTTACCGAGCCGGGAACAAAGCCACTATCGATAGTGAAATACTCTGCAGGATTAAAGATGAAATAGAATACGTTACGGGTTCCGGAGTTTTCAAGCGGGAACGCCTTATCTTCGGTAATAGCTTGTTGTTGTAGATAACTCTTTTCTGCTATAAGCGCTTTATCGCCATCTTCCGTTGCAACGGTTGCGTTTACCAAGAAGTTAGACTCGTAGGTAGCGCGGATTTCTTTAAGAGCATCTTGATCGGAAACTACGCTTACTAGCTTGTCGCCAAGGAATGAACACTCAATCTCTGCAATTCTAAGTTCGGGTATATTAGTAACGTTGGTTACGTAAGCCAATAGTACTTTGCTTTCCGAAAGTTTAATTGCAATTCTCGTCTTGGTAATTTCGTTGGTTAGTATGCTAATATCGTTCGTTAAGTCGTTGTTTTCAACGAAACTTTCTTTATTTTTGAAGGAATTTACTAGTGCCGTTCTAATTCTAAGGGCACGTTGTTTTAACTCTTCAGCACCATAAACTACGTTTCGGTCTAAACCGTAAACGTCGTAAACGTCAAATACCAAGTATCCTACGCCAACGCTGGAACCGACTGGAACGACACCGTTTGCTTCACTGTTTTCCGGACTACCGTAATAACCTTCGGAAGCAAATACGCTGGAATCTATGGAATTGAAGGTTACCAATACGCCGTCTAGAGCAGTAGAAGCAGTACCAAGTGCATTCTTAATAGCCTCTACACTTTCTTGTTTTGCGATAGTGGTGTTAAGGTTTTCTATTTCCGTCTTAGTAACGTCAATAGGCTCTTGGTAATCCAAACCAAGGTTGAGTGACAATGCGTTTGCAGTATTATCTAGGGTTATGGAGAGGTTACCAATCTTTTCGTCAAATGGGAAGCCGACGGTTTCTTTTAGTAGCGTTTGAATTGCAGTTTGTGCAACTACTATGGAAATAGCGCCCTTGGTAAATTGGATGCTATCGAGTAGGCCGATATACCACATTCCACCGCCTTCTTCAACTTCTTCGTCTTCGTAATCGTAAATGTTGTCGTCTTGTTCGCCCTCTTCACCTGCGTTTTGTACTTGGTCGTTTTCACTTCCCTCTTCGCCTTCGGTGTTCTCTTCGTCCTTCATCTTGTCCTCGTCACCGAGCATTTCGTATAGAGATTCGATGAGTCCGTCAAGAGTATTAACGATACCGCCTGCGGTGTTGGAAAGGGTGCCACCAAGGCTATCTAAAACAGCGTTGAGGTTCAATGACAAGAACTCTTCAAATACTTGGTGATTGAGTTCTATACCATTAATGCCAAGACCTTCAAAGGCATCCATGGTTAGATATAGTCCCAATCTGCTCTCTTCGTAAGATTGAGCGTCTCTATGCATGGAGCCGAGTACGTACAAGGAGAAGTATTCTTCTTCTACGTCGCTTTCGCCTTCTTCATAGGTACCGGGTTCTTTGAGTTTAACGAGTTGGATGATTGCGTCTATTCCCCACTTATCGAGGTCTTTTAGTGCAACGTCTGCTTTGATACGCAATGTTGCGTCACCCATAATATCGTTTAGAGCTTGAATATAGAATGCAGCACCTACTACGTTGCCGTCTATGTCAGCTTCGTTTTGGAACAAGGAACTCCAGTTGAGGATATACTCACGAATATCTGCAGATACGGTAATATCGATACCAAGGTTTAATCTCCATTCGAGGTTACCGGTGGAGAAGCAACCTTCCTTGAACTCTCTCATTTCTTCGTCGTTACGCATGAAGTCAAGATATTCGTCAAAGGCTTCGGTATTAATTAGTGCAACTGAATCGTGGAGTAGGCTTAGCGTTGCACCGTAACCTGCACTCATATACTTGTTGCCATCGGGAGTTTCTATTTCCGTACTCTTCTTGGTGATATTAAGTTGCAAACTCATACCACCCGTTCCTTCTTTGAAGAACAAGCCGACCGATGCGTAGTCAAGTAGTAGTTCCGCAATACCTTCAATGTGTTCGGTAGTAATATCAACGTCGCTATCGGCGGCGCCGAGCAATCCGGTCAAGATTTCAATCAACGCGTCACCAACACCAATGATAAGCTCCTTGGTAACCATCAATCCAAAGCCTTCACTATTCAAGTAGATAATGGGCTTTAAGAAGTTACCAATAGCGTAATCACTTTCTTGGTACATGTCTATAATAGGATTACGCGCGGGACCATCAGGTGCAGTAGAAGGAGCGTTTTGTGCCTCGTTACCACTACCGCTATCAACACCTTGGTCAACGTCTGCCATATCAAAGATGTCGTCCATCATGTCACGAACGAAACCGGTAATATCAAATTCGTCAAGTTTAATATCAAGGTTGGTATCGAATATTTCAAGTCCGAGATATGCAACGTTATCAACCATGTAAACTTGTATTAGCTTTTGGGTATCGTAAACGTCGCCAGTAGCGTTATCAATAATGGTATAACGAATTACTAGGTCAACGATTAGGGCCGAACCAAATACTTCGGGGTCGGAAGAAAGCATTCTCTTTAGGTCAAGTCCTGCTTTCAAGTTGATTTCCATGTATAGCGTTTCGTCACCACCAGCCAAAACGATGGAGGTATCCAAATCTTCGGGAAGCTTCATATTAAACATGCTAAATACCACGTCGAGTAAGTCAACGAGTGATACGTCGCCATCCTCAAAGTCGAGTTGTATGCTAATATTAGTTCCGATTTGGAAAGCCATTTCGTCGTACCTAGTGTAAGAACTTCTTTCTTCCTTGCTAATAACGGGAACCAAAGTAGACTCCTTGCCGTAAGGAGTATAAATTTCGCTTTCGTTTTGAACGTCAGCCTTAATATTTTGTCCTAGTATGGAAATACCAAAACTGATACCTGCGTCTGCGTTATAATCTTGATTATTGGTAGTGTTAATAACTCTATTGCCATCTTCGTCAAGAAGGTATTCGCCGTTTTCGTCGTATTCGTAGATTCCAAGAATATGATTGCCATTTTCGTCGTATACGAAATTGCCTTCCTTGTCTACCAAATATCTACCAAGAACGTATTCGCCGGTTGCAGGGTCGATTACCCAGTGGTCACGATAGTCTTTACCGGTATCAAGGTTAATATCTACGTGATATTCGCTATTGGGAGTCATACCAATGCCTGCACTGGGTTCTAGAACGCCGGAGAGATAGTCTTGTAAATCGATTTCCAAACCAACGAGAGTTAGGAGAACGTTAATCATTTCGAAGGTAACGGTTAGTAACAAGCCGTCGTCTTGAGAAAGTAGTACCTTAACGATACCAATTAATTGCTCCTCATCACCTTCGTTATGTAGGCCAAGAACTTGTCCCCAAGTGGGATAAGTTTCGGCAAACGTGGCTTCAACCTCAGGCGTGATAGCGTTCGTAACGTTTTCGTTACCGCCTTCTTCCTCTTCGGTATTGCCTCCGTTCATGATATAGTCGAACATTCCCATTAGCTCCCAAATTTCAATCTTGCCTAATCCGATAGTAGATAGGTCTAGATATAGGTCGCCGTCAAACATTGCAATGGAAATGTAGAATCTTTCCTTGTCTTTCAAGGAATAAATTTCTACTTTGAGTTGTAGCTTGTTAAGTAGCCCGTCAAGACCGCCTTTAATAAATGCTTTTGCAAGAATATCTATTCTTATGGTATCGCCAAAGGATTCTTCGTCGCCCTTTAGGAAACCAAGCATTATCAAGTTGGGTAGTGCTGTTGCAAGCGGGCTATCCTTACTGAACAAGTACTCGAAAGCAGTTCCCTTTGCTATTCCGCCGAGAGGTCCGTTTATATCAAGTATGGTTTCATACAAGTGTCCAAGGTCAACTATACCGTCGTCAATCTTAAACTTGATTTCAAAGCCGGCTTCTAATTCAATGGTATTAACGTCGTGTGCGGGCAAGTAGTTAGCCGTTTGCGGTAAAATGAGTTGGGTTGAGGGATATGCCTCAAAGTTCAAGTCGTGATCACCAAGAGCTAATCCCAAATCGAGAACTTTGGAGGTTTCCATTGTAGTTTCGCTCATGCTGGTTGCAGAAAGCTCAAGGTCAATACCAAAGTTGAAGCTGTTAGCTCTGGGTGCAACGGAAATTTGAATTAATACGTCGCTAAATACCTTTAATGCGGGTAGCGGAACGATACCGAGAACGCTATTAAGAGCCGTTTCGGTAAGGTATAATGCAAGACCGTGGGTAGCAATATCTCTAATAAGCATGGGTGCGCCAAGGTCAATGTTAATGGGAGTATAAGGTCCACCGTTTGCGTTAGTGCCTGCGTTTTGGACTTCAACCTCTTCTTCTTCGGTAGATCCGCCACCAAAGCCAAGATCGATATCCTTCTCACCAAGCAAGCTTTCAAGAACTTCTTCAACGCTAAACCTAGGTCCGTTCAAATAAGTCAAGTCAACGTACAAGTTAGAGTTGTGTAGGTTTACTTGAACGAGTTTGTAATCGTGATTACCGTCAACTCTTCTTACGGTAAGTTGAACTTCTATACCTCTATAATTGAGTAGAGGCAGGTTTACTAGAATTTCTACCGCCAAGCTTATTTGATGCTCGCCTACTACTTCTAGTAGAATACCAAGAGTACTATCGAGCATTCCTGCAAGAACGGAAGCAAGTAAAGAGGTTAAGGGTTCTTTATTGAGGTCGTAACCTGTATATACCTTATCGGTAAGCACGCCAAAGATACCCTCGCCGGTAATCGCCTCGGAACCTAAATCAAAGTAAAGATTTAGACCAAAGCTTACAACGGGGTTGGTGTGGTCAAAGTTTACGTAGTCTTGAGTGGTGTATTCTTGGACAACCTCACCGGTCTTCTCGTCAACAACTTCTTGGTCAATATAAGCGTATTGAGGAGCCTTTATAGCGTGGTCAACGTAAGCGGACTCTATTCTAATAGTGCCGTCCTTTTCCAAATAATAAGTATCTTCTATCCAGCCGTAGCTTAATGCCGCGGTAAAGTTGTTAGATACGCCCAATGATAAACTAATTTTACCACCGAGTAAGTAATCGTGAACGTTGGGGTCTGTGGATTGGTCCACTCTTTCATCGCCTGCAAATTGGTACCCTTGGAAGGTCAAGTCAAACGCCAACATATGGTCGGGGCCGGCTATTCCAAGTTCGATTATCAATTCACCGATAGGCTCAACGTAACTGGAGAAGTCCATAGCTTCGCCACCAACGGCACGGAGAATACCGAATAACGCCGCAGTAGTAATGTTTATAATTAAGCCCTCGGGGCATAGTAGAACGTTAACGTATCCGGGAACAAGCGATGCGCCTTGAGGTATATTCTTTGCCAAATTGAGTATTGCGAAGGGGTCAAAGTTGGATTCGTAACCAGCAAATCCAAGATTCTTAACCTCTTCCTCGTCTTCTTGGCCATAGTTGGGGTCTTTTCCTCCCTCAACGTGTTCTACACCGAATGCGGGTAGGACATCTTGGGTTAGGAAGTTCCAGAAGTCCTCAATCTTAACTGCTTGCAAGTTGAAGCACTCTGCGTTTAGATAAGCACATCTATCAACGTAGTAAACGGATAGAACTTCTTTGAACTTTTCTTCGCCATCGTAGTTTACGGTCTTATTTCTATCGCGCAAGATAACTGCAAAGTTGGTCTTATAGAAAGTCATATTTTCTATGATTTCACCAAAGTTGAGGTTACCTATTATCTCCAATCTGTAATGAGTGGTTACGTTGGAAAGTAATTGAATAATGGGAGCAAGACCAAGTCCTCCAATGGTGTCCATTATTCCGCCTGAACCAAGTAGACCTAACGCACCGGATATGGTTTCATCAAGGTTGAACTTAGCACCGTCGTCACCGTCAATATCAAAGTCAACGGCAAATTCAACGTATACCGACTCAAGGCTACTTGCTTCTGCATAGTTATCTTCATCAAATCCATTGGGAGCAACGTTTACGTCACCCATTTCATCGGAAGCATCTCTAAAGTCAACGTCTAGTCCCATTAGAGCAAAGCCTACAGTGTAGTTTGCTATTTCTAACGTTAGAGCAAGGAGAGCCTTTTCATCATTCTCTGCTACTATTCCTTCGTCGTCACTATTGGACCAGAAGTCATTCATGAAAGCAAGGTTTGCGATTAGACCAAGTTGTAAAGCAAAGTTATCGTTTACTATATCGGATACGAGTCCGCCAAGGTCGTCTATGCCGTCAATACCCAAATCAAGACCGCCTAGTATAGCAAATACTACAGCGCCCATAATATCAAGTATAAAACCGCTACCATTACCGAATACCAATCTTACGTAAGGCAAGAGATCGCTTTCATCGATTTCTTCATCTTCTGCATAACGAGCAAGGTATTCTTCGTCGCTCATTTGACCGCTTGCACGTAGTTCACTTACGCTTGCGCTTGCGTTTTCTACCTTTTCATCGCCTTCGTAGATTTCGTCGTCGTCTTCACTTTCTTTCTCGAAGTAGTCTTCTAGACCATCGTTGCCAATCAAACGCATAATGTGGTCTAGGAACATTTCTACCTTAAGTCTTTGTACGCCAAGCATACGTCCGTCGATATAGGCACAACCATCTTTATAATATAATGATATGTATTCCTTCATCGTAACGGGAACCATTTGGGTAGTTCCGGTTTGCTCGGTCAACGCTACGTCGATAACTTGTCTTGTAACGTCAACTCCAACGCGGAGTAGGAGTTCTGCTCTAACGAGAATCCAGTTAATGTCGTTAGTTGCAATGAAGAGCATTACGTCGTGCATGTTCAAGTTGAGGGATAGGTCAATCGTTATTTCACTGTCTTCCAAGCCGTAGTTTTGTATAATAGCGCCAAAGTTTACTTCGGTAAAGAAAGCTTCAAGGAGTTCCTTAAAGTCGATAGCCGTTTCGGGCGTAGTATCTTTTGCGCTTAATTTGGTCTTACCACTAAATGAAAGGGTGATGTTTTGTTCTGCCATTTCGTCAGGATTAAACCAGTGGTAATTATTCTTGGGATTGAGTAGACCTCCTTGCCAAGTACCATATTCATCTATTACGCCGGTATAATAGGTTTCATCGGGAGATACGGAAACTTGGATAGCACCTATTTCAAGTTGAACTTCTAGAAGCTCTGCTAAAC
This sequence comes from Candidatus Stercoripulliclostridium sp., assembly GCA_045535235.1. Taxonomy (GTDB): domain Bacteria; phylum Bacillota; class Clostridia; order Christensenellales; family DTU072; genus Stercoripulliclostridium_A. Next base: position 26,462 of record JAZSLG010000104.1, on the reverse strand, counting down.
TGATATTAGCAAGCAAGAAGGCACTTCTATAGCCACTTTCTTCGTATTCGTCCGGTATCTTACCTGCACCAAGCTCGATTAGCAAGCTGGGGTCGTGTATACCAAAGAACTTCTTAAGGTCAATTGCACCGTAATCGGCGGGATTTACAACTTCACCATCAAGGTCACGGATGATGCCGTAGTACAAATACTCGTAATCTTTGTCGGTAAGTTTGCCTTCAGCGTGCATCTTATCTAATTCTGCTTTGCGGAGTGCAACCAAACCGTTCTTCAAATTGTTGTATTGTTCTTCGCTATATTCGCCGTCAAGCGCACTGATGGAAGCATACAAAGTTTCAACGGCGGTTAGGTCGGCGGTGATAAGAACTATTGCTTCCTCGGTGATATTGGGGAAGTAACGTCCTACGTTTTCACCTATCATATCCTTATATTGTGCGATAAATGAAAGGAATAAGGTATCCATTTCTTGAATGGTCATCTCTCCCTTAGCATAGTTATCGTTTAAGGTCGTGATAAAGTTCTTCCAAACCATATCTATACTATTATAGTCGGATACGGAAAGAACGCCGTCTGCGTAGTGCTTAGCTATTGCCGTTCTATATTGCTCGGTTAAGCCGTGTAAAGCATAATAATATTCTTGTGCAGAGTAAACGCCGGTATTTGCATAAGTGGTAATCTTATCGGTATCGACGGCGACTTCAAACTCTTGGTCGGTGCTTAGTAAGCTACCAACGAGAGAATAGATAGCTGCGGCAGGAGCAACTATTGCAACGGGCGCGCTGTTGGGGATACCAAAGCTGTCGGGATCCGCGGAAATAGCAAGAATGATTGCAGAAGCCGTCATGATAGAGGGTGCAACCTTGCCTTCTGCATTCCTAGGTAGTACCAAGCCGTTGTTGGTGGAATTTAATGCAACGGGGTTGGTTTCTTCTTCTTTGCCGGTCATTATCTCGGAGAATTGCTCCATATACTCGGTAAATGCACCAAAGTTATTAACACGTATTACGTCGTTGATTTCAAGAACGTCACCAAATACTTTAGTAAGGTCTGCTATTACGTTAAGGTCTATTTCACCGGTTTCCGCGTTAACCTCTTCACCCATAATGCTTACCCACATTATATCTCCACGATTTTCAAGTTTGGGAGAAGTGGATAAGAATATGGAAGCCTTCAAGTTGGAAATATTGGAGATATCGAGAATAACCTCTATATCATAGTAAATAGTACCACCTGCAGTAGCCTTTCCGTCTACGACGTCTGCGATAACGTCAATAATAAGACCAAAGTTAAGAAGTGCTTGATAGTTAATATTGCTTCTTACTTCTTCATGGTAAATGTTTGCTAATTCGTCGTCGTCCAAGCCGGCGTATTCGGGTTTAAGAGCTGCTTCACGTATCCAGTAAAGCTTTTCCTTTTCGGCGTTTTGACCAAGAATGGTTTGTAGTTCCGTTAAAATATTGGTTAGAGAGGTCAAATTACCCTCTGCTCCGGTTTCGGGGTCGATAACTCCGCCGGGAGAGCTTAGTTCTAGTTTAGCTATACCGCCCAAATTTACGCCAATGGTAGCAAGTTCCGTAATCGTATCATACTTGCCTTTTTCTTCGTCACTTAACGCTACTCTCTTATCCATTAGGATAGTGAGCTTGTTAATAGATGCACCAAGCGTTACAAAATTACCGTCGTTGGGATTTGCCGTGCCGGGAGCGTCCTCACCATCCAAGCCAACGTCACGGAGTTTGAGTGCAAGAGCAACTTCAAGAGGACTTGCATTTAGACCAACCTCTACTTCAAGGTCAAGGCTCTTTAGGTACTCTTCTACGTTTAGACCTAGTACGTTAAATACGCCTATCAAGAAGCCCTTGGTAATATTTACCGACAAACCGTAATCAGCAAGTAATAAGTCGATGTAGAACTTAACTTCGTTTACTTCTGCGGGAGCATCTTCGTTATTATAAGCGTGATTTTCTTCCGTCGGATCACCGCCTAGCATGGAACCTAGTAGACCTGCTATTAGCTCGTTTGCACCGGGAACAAAGATATATTGTAGTTCTGCGATAAATGTATCGATATGTGCGTACAAATCGCCGTCAACGTAATAGATTTCCATAACGTGACGAAGCGCTCTATTGCCCTCTTCGTCGTAGTAATTTTCATCGGTGGGGTCCGCGGAGGCATAGGTGGAAAGGGTAATAGCTATGCCCGTTTGTTGTAATTTAGCAACGTCAAGCCCTTCGTTGAGAAGACTTATAATCTCTGCCAAATTCAAGTTTGCATCCAGCTCGAAGAACAACGCCTCGTCAACTAAGCCGAGGAATTCAATGAGCATATTCAACTCTATGTCGCCTAACAAACCGCTTAAAGCAGGAGATAGGTCTATGACGTTTTTGTCACTGTTTGCAACTACTTCGCTGTTAATATACGCATAACCGCCAAGCTCGAGGTATACGTTGGTGGGAAGACCTTCTTCCGTTAGATAGAAATCTTCATTGGGAAGGCTTACCAAGAATTCTGAACCCTTTAATTCTTCGCCGTCCAAAGCAATCTTAAATCTGCTTAGTCCGAGGTCAAGATTAAAGATTTCCACACCGGTAGAAATTTCCAAGAAAACGCCGGTGTTGTTAAGACCTATTTCAAGAGCAGTATCTTGTATCTCTACGGGAAGCGAACTGCCTAAAAGTAGAGAAACGAGGGATGCAATAGCGTCTTTAGTAAGGTTAATTGCTACTTTGTCGTAATCAAGAACGACTTGTAATGCTACTGCTTCGGGATTAGATGCGTCGGCGAACTCTGCGACTCTATTAAGGTGTAGTAGGTTTGCGGGAGCTTCGTCCTTGTCTGCTTCGGTAGAACCTGTGAGGGTACCTATATCATCTATTAATCTAGCAACGTCGTTAATACCAATGCTAGGCATGTTAAAGAAGCTCAAATCAAGGTATAGGTTGCCGTTTAGGAGATAAATACCAAGAATATCCCCTTCTTCACCGGGAACCTTACGGTCAAACAATCTGATTTGTAGTTCACTGCCGGACAAGATAGTGTTGATAGGATCGGATGCTTCACTACCATCAAGTTTAATAACTCCGCCAAGAGTAATCTTACCAACTATTTCAAAGCCAAGTTCAATATCAAGGCGAGAAGTATCTACCATTAAACCCAATCCGTCTATTAGGCCGGAAAGCATTTGGTTTAGATATGCGTTGGTATATTTCTCTATAGTTTGCATTACTTGGTTACCGTCTTCGTCAAGAACGGGTATTTTCTCTCCGTTTTCGTCAAGAACGTAATTGCCTTCTTCGTCTATTTCGTAAACGGGAGTTTCGTCCACGGTAAGGTCAAAGTGACCCTCTAAACGCAATCCTATGGTAAGCTCGTCAAGGAACTCGGGAATGCTCTTGAATGAACCAAAGTAGTCGGTTTCTTCAATATCTTCACGAATGTTTTCTTTTCCTGCACGAATTGCGATATCCTTTAGAATATCAAGTTCCAACCAAATAGCGTCTATCTCTTTATCGCCTTCGACGATACCAAAGTAAACGCGCACGTAGCCGTTTTCGGGATATATGGTGTTCTTGCCGTTTTCATCAGTTCCAAAGTCAAAGTCTTTTGCCTTAATTTGTACGAAAGCGTTAACGTCGGGCATGGTAATGGTAACGGGATTACCAAATTCGTCCACGGGAGCAAGCAACATTGTAAGCAAGCTGGACAATACTCCGCTTGCAACGTATACGGTAATGGTACTCTTTATAGCGTCTATCTCGACGTTCCTTAGAGCCATACCTAAAATTTGCATAATATCCAAGCCACCGCCTTCGGAAGTTTCTCCGCCGGTGACGTCACCTTCGGTGCCTTCACCATCAGTGCCTTCGCCTTCGTTGAGTGCGCTAAATAGAGCAGTACCTATTTCTTCGCCACCAATAAGAACGCCGGTTGCAATATACTCGTTCATCACCAAATATTGGTAGAAGCCGAGTTTAACGTTATTTAAGAAATTGGGGTCGGAAGTATCTATAGTAATGGAATTTTGAGCGCCGGTTTCCTCGCTAACGAGAAGCCCTGCTACTATAGAAGCGATATCGAGACCTGCTAACGTATCGCGCAGACCCATATTCTCGTATTTTAGACGCGGGAGCTTGCCAAGTGAAGCAAATCCCATGTTTTCCAAGCACTCAAGGTCTATGTAAAGCGTATCTTCTACGCCCAAGTACAAAACACGTATGAAAGGTTCTTCGGTTGCTTTGTTGTAGATAGTAACGCGAAGTTCGGTTTGAGCCATATCGATGATATCGATATTCGCTACTACCTTGTAAGCAATCGTAGTGCTACCGGTGTATTTTACGCCTACGGAAAGAAGTACGTTATCTAGGAATGCGCCGATTAATCCACTAAGGTCCAAACCTTCTTCCGAGGTTTGATTTGCGCCAAGAGATACGTCTCCTTGGATAACCGCGTTATAGCTGCGGTTAGCATAAAGGAAATCGCCGTTTTCCGTCTTGTAAATGGAAAGATTTACGTACTTATTACGCTCTTCGGCGGTGTCAATCATTTCATAGTTTTGCCAATCGGGCTCCTTCATGTAGGTTAGAGTATCTAAGCCTATACCCAAACGGAAGGTATCGGAAACGTCTACTACCAAGCCGAAGGTATCAAGAGGATTCTTTTGGTTAAAATGTAGATTTACGTTTAGCTCGTCACCAAGATCACCGGCAAGAGGCATAATCATTCCAACGATATCGGAAAGTTCTTCGTTGTTAAGATCAAGCTCAATATTCCAGTGGTTGGGAATGGGATTGCCGTTAGCATCTGTTTGAACGGTGCCGTCTTTATTGTACAAATATTCCTCGATACCGGGAACTTCAATGTTCATAAGAACGATGCCTACGAGAGCCATAACGTCTATACTGCTACCCCCTCCTTCGGTAGTTCCCTCACCCTCGTTAAACAAACCGCCTAATAGACTATTGTTTTGAACGTTAACAGGGGTTGAAGGTCTAACGTAGTTGGGGTCAAGATAAGGAGCTAGTCCGCTAAGAACTCCGCTTAATAATGAGTTGATATCAAAGCCCTTTAATACTACGTTTGGTAGCATTTGACCGCTATAAACCTTTAATTCTTCAAAGTTAATGTACAAATCGCAGTCGTTAAGGAATAGCCTCATTAGAGGAGTATCGTTAAAGTTTATCGTAATTTCCGCTTGCGTTTTTGCTCCGTCGATAAAGTCTAAAGCTAATTTAACGTCTAGTCCAAGCTCGTAACGTGCCGCATAAGGAAGGTCGATGGGCATATCGCCGAGTGCGCCAAGGTCAATATCAAAAGCTTCGCCCAAAACGCGGTTAATGGTTAAGCCACCGTTCTCGTCATTTTCAAAGTAAAGATTTAGTCCCAAGCCAAGGTTACCGATACCACCTTCTTCATAGGTGTCTTTACGTCCTTGTTCATTTAGTCCCAAACCACCAAAGTTGATGGCTAGTTTTTCATTGGAGCCGTAAAGTAAAGGCTTTAGCTTAATATCAACGGCAAACTCTTCGACGAGGTCACCCTCTTCCATATCCCCGGGAAGGGTGTTTGCATACTTTTCGCGGGCTTCTTCTACGTCGTTTCTGGTAGCGATATTAATTCTAATACCCTTCATAACGTAGGCTTCTTCCTCTGCAGTATAACCGTCGCTATCCGTCTTGGTAACCGTTTCGAGCTCGGTAATAGCGCCCCAGTAAGAATCGAATCTGGGCCAATCTTTTTCACCAAGTTGTTTGAAGTTAAATCCCGCAAATTGTAGTAGTATCGGGTCAAGGTCAACGCCAGCGGGCATTCCTAACAAGCCCAAAATGCTCCAGAAATCACTAAAGCTCAAGTTGATGGGAAGACCAAAAGTGCCAAGGTCGAAGCCACTTTGAATGGACTCTACTAGGGTTTCTAGTTGCAATGCGTAAAGAATGTCTTTGTTTGCGTAAACGCCTTCTTCAACTTGATTGTAGTAGGTAACTTGACCTTTTGTACCAAACAAAACGGTGCCAAGGAGGGGGAGATAACCGCCTATCGAGTCATCTAGTGCCGGCATGCCGGTCTTTCCTCCCGTCATTATACCTGCAAACAGTTTATTTACGTCAACGCCCATACCGGATAACGTACCATACAACATGCTACCCACTTCCGTCATGTTGAGTTCCGGCATATAATACTTTTGCGTGCCCACAACCACGTAAGTATAACCGGATGCATAATAAATAGCGACAACGGGGAGGTTGTTCGCGTTACGAATTTGCATGTACAATTCGCTCTTCGCATTATCCGTTAGGTGGAAATTGCCCTTTAAGTCTAGTGTGAAAGCAGAGGACTTATTGTACTTTTCCTCACTATCCAACCAGAAATGCTCAAAGTTGTATTCCAACGAAAGGTCTACAACGAACCACTCGGGATTATCCGGTGATTGGTAGAAAGTAGAATAGTTCTCTACTGCCTCGGTAATCTGCTTTTTGGCCTTATCTGCAGTAGTAGATTCTACCTTCGTTACGTTGGTATCGATGGTAGTGTCGTCTCCGCCGACTATAACGTTGCCGTCGTTAGCAAAGTCATCCTCGGAACGGGGTGAACAAGCGAATAATGCCGCAATCAAAGCAACAGCTAAGATTAGCAACAAAATTTTGTGGGTGAGATTGCGTTTCATTGTTTTTTCTCCTTGTGGGCGTGGAGTTGTTTGCGCCGGTACGCGTTTTGTTAATAAAAATTGCAAGGAACGCCTTCCCTGCTTGACGATATTTTACTAAACCATCCCCAAAAAGTCAACCCTTCTATTTATAATATAAATACACGCGTTTTTAATGTCGTTCACCCACTTTTCACACAACGCACACAAGCGCGCACTACAAATTGTGGTCTTCGTCCAAAACTACCACAATATCTAGTTCAGCGACCTCCTCGCGTTCATAAAAACCAGTCAAAATGAAATTTTTGTGAAAAATAAAAGATTTACTATAATTTTACCAGTATAGCGCGATTTATATAATAAAAAAGGCGGACCCAAGTCCACCTTTTAATAAATTCGAATGATTTTTTCTGCGATTAGATTAATAAATCGTCTATGAATTTTTGGATTTTTCCAACGATAAATTGCTTAACGTCCAAGGTATCGTCCTCAATCAAAGGAGTCAAATCCATGCCGTAAGAAACGTGTTCCGCTACGTCTACGCCGTGTGATGCGCTAAAGGTTGCGTTGCCGGCTCTACGGCCTATAGCCGCGGTACAATACTCCTTGCCCCCTGCAATTTGGCTTTCGTACACGTCGAGAACGTCACGCATTAGTTGCTCGTACCCCGTTAAATCAAAGAAAACTTTTTCGTTGTCGTCCAACCAATCCAAACATCTCCAAACTTCACAACCGTAAAGCTTTTTGGGGCGAGCCTCTTTGGGAAGTTCACGTAAAGCCTTAATGCAGTTCACTGCGGTACCGACGTGAGTGGGATGCTTGTCTGCAAGATTATGAATGTACATGGTTTCGGGTTTGTAATTCAACACGATTTCTTTAACGTCGTTTTTGGGATTATCGTTAGAACGGTCTTTTAGCTCGGCACTGGTATAGTTTAACATTACGAGAGCAGAGTACTCTCCTATCTCTGCAGCTTTGATTTGCTCTACCCTTCTAACCTTCTTCATTTCTTCGTCGCTCATGGTTGCGAACTTACCGCTTCTCGGGCTTCCGCCACCGTCGGCACAAACAACGCCAACCACACCGTAACGGTCACTTTGGTATCCCTTAATAATGGCTTGGGGACACATAATCTCGATATCATCTTGGTGCGCAGCAACGACCAATTCGGTATAAATTTGTTTTTTACCGCATACTACTTCGGCATTTTTATTAAGTTTCATATTCGTTCTCCTAAGATGAAATTTTGTGTTTTTCTTATAGTCCTGCAGCCGTAAAGCTTTGTCCTAAACGTCTGCTCATTTCGTCGGGAAGTACGATTTCCAAAGAAGAACCTTCTTTAGCAATAATTTCCCTCGCCCTTTCCAAAAGAATTTCTCCGCCCTTTCCGCTAGCTACTCTACCAAGGAAAATGGCCTTCTTAATTTGATATAGGCAAGCAAACCAAAGCAAGGTATAACCAAAATAATCGCCCATGCGCTCGTAAAGTTTTTCCGCCCTCTCGTCGCCCTCGTTTGCAAGCGCTTGTACAACTTTTAATTTCTCAGCGGGGCTCAAATTCTCATCTAGGTCAATACCCGCCTCGGGAGCAAGTTTTATTACGGCGTCTTGAGAATGATACATTACACCCACGCCACGATCGCCACTCCATTCGTCTATCGCAGACTCCTCGTTTGCATCTACCGGTACGAATGCAAGTTCGTTCAAACATCCACGTATTCTCATCTTGCTATCAACGTACCCTGCGGCAAGCGAAGTACCCATGGCTATGCCTAGTATTTCTCCCCCTTCGGTAAATGCTCCGGCCAGTGCGGCAACGTCACCGTCGTTAGCCACTTTTACGGGACAATTATATCTCTTTGCAAGATTAATATAAATTGGGCGCACGAATTCTTTTTGCTCTTTTTTGGATACCTTTCTAAACAAACTGGATACCCTAACCTCATTATCTACCACTATACCCGCAGTGGAAACACCGATTGCATCCACCCTACCACCAAGCGCTGAAAGGGCATTGTCTACGGAATCCAAAATACCGTCCAAGTGGTAGCTTGGGTCGCTATTCAATTTAGGGAACCACACGGTTTCTTTTTCGTAAACAACCTTTCCGTCTATGCATGCGGTTACCTTTCTATCACTACCACCCGCATCAAATCCGATACGATAGCCCTTTGCGTTTGCGCCCGAGGGCTCTGCTTTACAAGCGCTTTGAGGAAGCTCGTCAAGGTCTACGCAAACAAACTCCAACGGACGCAAATATACGTCTTGCATAAAGTTATAATCAAATGCTCTTTCTCCCTCTTTTGAATATGCCTTTCTAAGCCCGTCTACTACACTTTCTCCGCCGTAAAGATGGAACTTGTATCCGCCGTATGCCCAGATCATAGTCTTAACCAGTTTTTTAGCATACCTCAAGTTCTCATTCTCGTGTCCTTTTGAATAAAGAGAGGTTTCGTATCTTTCGTACTCACCATCTCCTCTTTCAAGCACCAAAATAAAGGGCTTTGCACCTTCGGCGCAAGCGCCCTCTAAAAAATCTTTTTGATACAAATACATGGGGTAATAATTCTTGTCTAACATTTTTCTCCTACCTTATCGTCCATATTTCAACGTGCGTTATATCCTCTCCGGGAGCCACTTTCTTAAAGGGTGAAAGGGTTTCCACTTCGTGGATATATTCGTTGGTATACGTTTCCATATTCGAGCAAAAATCGGGATACTCGTTGGCTTTGTGCGTTACTTCAACCTCTTTAATAAACGTGGTGTTACCATAGGTGTATTCCGTATAAATAGGTTTCAAATAGGTGCCAACCTTAAACGGACCTTTGCAAACCTTATTGCTCGTCAATATAAGTTTATCGTTTTCTAGCTCAAAACGTGAATCTTTAACGTCGTTATAGTGCCAAATTACCAAATTGCGGTTGGCTAAATAGCCGGTATTTTCGGTTGAAAGCGGAACTACCAACTTTCCTCCGCACTTCATAACGGTTAGCGCCCACAAACAAAGCTCTTTTTCATCGTCGGTAACGTTGGTAAGACTCATTTTAACTGCAACTTTACCCTCTCCTACGAAAGTAATATCCAACTTGGGTTGTACACCGCGCTCTGCCCATACGGGAGGAGTGAACACGGCACCGTTATCCTTTAGTTCGTATGCAATGGGATTATTATCGGGATAATAAGTGGTTTCGTCTTCGGGAGAAATCCATATACGATGTCCGCCGTATATGTGCCATTTTTTACCTTCTCCGTACTCCACAGAAACGTCTTTATTTACATTGTCATCCACGTCTTCATACATTAAGTTCTCTTCCCCCACCTTGCCCATTTTGATAATTCTGGGCCCTACGTCAAGGGTTACGGCAAGATATATCTTTCCGTCGGTTAGTTCAAGAGTTTTACCTAAAAAACAACTACCTATCTTACTTTCCATATCTATCTCCTAACGTAATGGATGTAAATCTTTGCTTCGCCCTCGGCTCCTAGGCTGGTCGTGCAACCTATTTCTACGTCTTGACTCATTGCACCTTGAACGAGAGCAATAATAGTTTCAAACCTAGCGACGTCGTTACCGCCTTTGCTGTTAAAGTATTCTTCGTCGATAACGAGGTCCACCCAAACTTCACCGGTGCCACCAAGATAATCGTACAAGAAGCTCTCTACGTAATATCTGATTTCACCGTCCGTGTTGATAACGCTATCGTAGGTCTCCGAAATCTTTATTTCATAAGCATAATCGAGGCTATCCTCGTTCAACGTGGGATATTTGCCGTAGGCAGTACGTGTTTCTCTACTGAGCATTGCACCTGCACCAAAGTAATCCTTGTTAAGGACTTCTAGCTTATCTCCCTCCGCCGTATTTACCTTTTCACTGCTCCAAGTTGCGTCAACCATATACCAACCGTCCTCTAGAAGAACGATATTCCAAGCGTGGGCTATGCTTCTTGCCGTACCTACAACCTTATAATTCGGTATGCCTTCAGCAGCGCACATTAGGCCATATGCTTTTGCAATACCATCACAAACGGCGAGTTTATCTAGGAATACGCCCTCCATATAGAACGCATTATGAGCTTTGGCGTTTTCAATAGTGTTTGCATTATCGGCAATCTTGTTATCGTAGGTTACGTTTAGCGACAACCATTCGTAAATTGCTAAGGCTTTTTCGTTAGCGCTCATATCATCGCTAATAATAGAGTTTAGTATCCTACGAACTTCGCTCCATATCGTTTCAGCCCTACTTCCGGGGAATGGAATGGGTTTATAACCCATTTCTACCGCGAGATAGAGTTGGTCGGACGTTGCGACTTCCATTGTTCTCGTCAACCCATCTATTGGTAACGTGCCCAACGAGCCACGAGGATTGGTTGCGTAATGCGTAACCGCAGGAGCTTCTTTATAGACGTAATCCGCATCTAATTCGGGATCAAGTTCTGTCTTTATCGAAGGAGTATTTACCGAGTTGATATTTAACAATATCTTGGTAGCTCCACCACCAAGGGTAGCGCTTACCACGTCTAGACTTACGCTTACGCTTTCGGTGTAAGCACTCAAAGCGCAATCGAACAGCTTGAGAGCGTCAAGTTCCGCCGCAGTATTTTCACCACTCGTGATGTTATCCTTAATGGGATAAATGCTCTTATCAAGACTTGCCGTGGTAAACGGAACGATTAAGTCGAGTTCATATTGATAATTCTCGTTCACGCTTTGTAGAACGTTGGGACGGAATACTATCAAATAGTTGAGCAATCTGCCGTATTCTTCCATGTTGACTATATAGCGATTTATTCCGGGGATAACTTCATCAAAGTATTCTACACCGGCATCTTCTGCGCCATCGTACTCGTACCAATCGGTCCACTCGTCGTATTTGGAGCCCTTTATTCTAATAGAATAACTATAATGCAACATGTTGTCGCCGTCTGCTCTCACACCATTTATCGCACTATCTATAATTTCGTTGGGGACTCTAAACGAATTTGCTCCAAAGTATCCGCTTTCCATAGTAATATCGGATAGAATGGTTTCTCCTTCGGGGATAATAGAACCATATCTGCCGGCAAGCTTGGTATAGAATTCTTGACCCAACTTAATTTGTGCGGTATAGCTTTGTGAGTATGGTAACGCATCCCAAATTACGGTTGAATATACTTCTTGGTCGAAATGCGTACCGTCAAAGTAAATACCGGTAATATCGTTTACCGCCTTCTTTTCGGCTACCTCAAACTTAATCTTATCGCAACTTACGCCACTGGGACTGCCCTTTACGATTGCCTCTGCTTGAACGTAATAGATACCGGACTCTTTGAACTCATAGTTCAAATCATATGATACGGGATTTCCGTCTTCCAATATGGTTTGATATTTATTAGGTGCCAAATTTAGCTCCTCGATGGCTCCGGATGGCGTCGTTATAAACCAATTATAAGATTCCGGAGGATACATACTATCTCCGTAAGTAATCTTAATCATAGCGTTATCGCCACGAGTATAGTTTCTTGGTTGCAAAATATCGGCGTAAATTGCACTTAGCGGAGCATAAATCTTTATGGTAGCGCTAATAAACGGCGAAGTGGTCTCAAAAGTGTTGGATAGTATTGCTCTAATATTATACTCACCCGTCGGTAACGAGGTGGGAGTATAGGTCAATACTTTATTATCTTTAGCACCAACGGTATTAATCGTTGTGTTATTAATATACCAAGTAATACTGGGGTTGGGGTCCGTCAAAGGGTCTAATTGACTCAAAACAAAACTTATGTCTTCGGGATAACCTGCAACCTGACTCAAAGTAGAATCGTCCGAAACCAAGTCGAGTCTGTATCCCGTTTGCATGCTGGTATGAACGACGTTTACTGTTACGTAGCTACGAACTTGCTCGTCAAAAGCACCGGTTTTGGGCGTTTCCACCCAAATGGAACATTGACCAACCTTTTTAGGAGTAACGAAACCCGAAGAATCAACGGTAGCTACTTCTTTATTGTTAGAGGTATAAATGAGGTCTCTGCCGGTAAGTGCGTGTGCAGGATAGAATATGGGTTCCAATTTTATACCCGCACTCGCAACGTTAACGTTAACCGTAGTGGGATTAAAACTAATTCTTTCGACCTCGACTATCTCTATGGTAACCTTTATTTCCAACGTTACGTCGCTATTTTCCGCGCTAATGATACGAACGTAAACGTCCAAATTGTTACCTTCCTCGTCTTGTTTTAATTTGTGAGCTTGCAAAACGCCGTCCGCGCTGACGTCCAGATATTCCCTATCGGTATTGTCCTTCAAACGATAGTAGACCTTTTGAGAAGCGGTCTCTACGGGATAAACCAAAGGTTTAAGCTGGTAGGTACTGGGCTCGCCTGTAGGTGAAAGAAAAACGTGGGTATCCTCTACTTGGATACGCTCGGCACTTCCTTCCTTCCTATTTTCCGTGGTACAGCCCAAAAGCGCCATGGACGTAACGACCATGACCACGATAAAAATTAAAATCGTCAAACGGGATTTTGCTTTCATATTACTCCGCCCGTGTGCTAAATTACGCGAGCGCGGACTCACGCATACACATTAAAATAATACTATAATGCGCGCGCATTTGTCAATAGGAATTTTTTGACTTTCCACAACGAGATATTTTTACCTTAATTTACTCATTAATCGCAAAAAATATTGAAACGCACGAGTTTTCGTGATATAATAATTTTGTATGCAAAAATATCAAGTTCCACAGTTAAAAGAGCCAATGAGCGTTAGCGAAGCAAAAGTGAAAGAGGCAACTTCGCTCTCTTTCGTCGGCGACGCAGTACACACTCTCGCAGTTAGACAAAGACTGGTTGAAAACCGCGACGTCAAAACCGGAGTATTGCATCACCTATCTTCAAAAGAAGTTAATGCCGAAGCACAGTCTCACGCCTTAAAAAAAATAGAAACTCTACTAACGGAAGATGAGATCGACGTGTACAAAAGATGTCGCAACACCAAGCAATACACCATGGCAAAACACGCCAGTCCCGTCGATTACAAGATTGCATCCGGCTTTGAGGGACTAATTGGCTTTTTGTATCTTTCGGGACAATCCGAACGAATTGCGGAACTTTTGAATATTGCCTATAACGCCGAAGAATAGACTCCAAAAAGCTCATATTTGGATGCCTAAACACACGATTAGAAAAAAGGATTGATTATGATAATAGAAGGTAAAAACGCCGTTTACGAAGCACTAAACTCCAACACTACGATTGAAAAACTTTGCATAGAAAAAGGCAACTTTGCAAAAGACCTTAATCGCATTATTGCCCTTGCTCGAGAAAAGGGAATTAAGGTCAGTTTTGAAAAAACCGAAACGCTGGACAAACTCTCCCCTTCCGGACGCCATCAAGGAGTTATAGCCACCACGACAGAGTACAATTACTTTGATTTGGACGACGTCGTAAAAGAGTGCAAGGAAGCCGGTGAAGAAATGCTTTTTATCATTCTTGACGGCGTGGAAGACCCACATAATTTGGGCGCTGTAATTAGAGTTGCCGACTGCGCCGGCGCTACTGCCGTTATAGTTCCTAAGCACCGTGGCGTTGGCGTTACCGACACCGTCGTGAAAGTTAGTGCGGGCGCATCCGCACACGTTAAAGTTATTAAAGTAACCAACGTTAACGACGCAATACGATACCTCAAAGAACAAGGCGTATTCGTTTTTGCCGCAGATATGGATGGTGAAAGTATATATAGGACCAATCTTACCGGCAACGTCGCACTCGTCATTGGAGGCGAAGGTAGTGGCGTTCACACTCTTACGAGAAAGCTTGCAGACGGCATAGTTTCCCTGCCCCTATACGGCAAGGTTAATTCGCTAAACGCATCCGTTGCCACCGGAATAGTTGTCTACGAAGCACTAAGGCAAAGACATGGAAAATAAAAACCTAACCGAGGAAATAGCTCTTACTCTTAGCGATAACGAACTTGTTGAATACTCAAAGCAAGGTAACGAAATAGCGACCACCACTTTACTTATAAGGTATAAAGGAATGATACGCAAAGTCGCACGCAAATATTTTATCACTCGCGGAATTGACCACGAGGACCTCGTGCAGGAATGTAACCTTGCTTTCATAAAGGCAATACAACGCCACAACCCGGACAAAGGCTCACAGTTTAGCACCTTTGCTTACCAATGCATGGATAATCGTTTGCGCGATATAGTTCGTTCGTATCATACTCTTAATAACGAAACCTTTAACTCCGCGCAATCAATAACCGAGCTCGACGGAAAGGAATCGGAAAGAATTCCTTCGGCACAAACACCCGACCCGATTTCCCAAGCAATTCGTAATGAAACGGTGGAAAAAATACTCACGCTCGCAAAAGAAGAGTTACCCAAAAAACAATACGACGTCCTAATGCTTTTCTTGGAGGGATACTCTTATGCTGAAATTCAAGTCAAGCTTGGACTCAACAACACCAAACAAGTCGACAACGCGCTTTCTGCCGCAAAACGCACCTTGCGCGACCTATTAAACGTATAACGGAGAGAATATGAAACTAGGAATTTTAGGACTACCCAACGTAGGCAAAAGCACCCTTTTTAACGCGTTGACTGCAAACAAAGCAGAAGCTGCAAACTACCCCTTCTGCACCATTGAACCCAACGTGGGAATAGTACAGGTACCGGACGAAAGACTACCCCGCCTCGCCTCTCTTTACAATTGCAAGAAGATTGTTTATACCACCATGGAGTTCGTCGATATAGCAGGTCTAGTTAAAGGCGCATCCAAAGGTGAAGGTCTTGGTAACAAGTTCCTTTCTCACGTTCGTGAAGCCGATGCGCTCATCCACGTCGTAAGATGTTTTGAAAACGAAAACATTACTCACGTCGATGGAAGCGTATCCCCCCTCCGCGATATTGAAACGATAGAATTGGAACTCGTTCTTGCCGATTTGGATACCCTTTCTCGTCGCATTGATAGAACAAAGGCAACCATGAAAGGTGGCGATAAAAAGCTTATGCCCGAGCTTGAAGTACAACAAAAATTATACTCTGCTTTGGAGCAAGGCTTACCCGCAAGAAGCGTAAAGCTTACTAAAGAAGAGCAAGAAATTGCCGATGCTTTGTTCCTCCTTACCACTAAAAAAGTCATATATTGTGCTAACGTTGCAGAGGGTGACGACGGCGATAACGACATGGTAAAAGCGGTAAGAGAACACGCCGAAAAAGAGGGAAGCGAAGTAATCGTTCTTTCGGCACAAGTGGAAAGTGAACTTGCCGTTCTTCCTCCCGAAGAAAGAGAAATCTTCATGGAGGAATTAGGGGTATCTTGCTCAGGACTTGACCAACTCATAAAATCCAGTTATAGACTACTGGGACTCATGAGCTTCCTCACCGCAGGAGAAAAGGAAACCCGCGCTTGGACCATTAAAATCGGCTCCAAAGCACCCCAAGCCGCAGGCAAAATCCACAGTGACTTTGAGCGTGGTTTTATACGTGCCGAAATCGTTGATTACGACACTCTAATGGAGTGCGGTTCTTTTAACGTAGCCAAAGAGCGTGGTAAAGTACGTAGCGAAGGTAAAGATTACGTTATGCAAGAAGGCGACGTTGTATTATTCCGCTTTAACGTCTAACGTTAACCAAGCTTAATCTTTAAGAAAAGGAGTTTGTTACTCCTTTTTTTGTTGACTTTTTGCGGGTATATTTCCCTTCTTTTATTCATATCCGTTATAAATCCAGTTTTCTCCATAAAATAAGGTGTAAAATTTTCATATTACCACTTGAAATTCGCACGCGAGTGATATATAATAGTTACAAGTATACCCACGCGTATGCGTTATGCGTATGCGTATGCAAGGAGAACTATAATGGCACAAGCACCGCTAACCACGTCAAAAATGTTTACCGCCAGCTGGACTGAACGCGACGAAGCAGTTTTGGTCGAACTCTTAAAGCGTAAAATCAAAGAGTTAAAATACGACATGAGAGAGTGCGATTCACCCTACGCAAAAGCAAAGTTGCGTAGCAAGCGCGAAGAGTATAAAAAGCTCCTCGACAAGGTTGAACGCAGTGATTACGACCCTAACATTTTGGCAGCAGAACTAAAAACGCACAGCCAATATAACGCCGTAGAGCGTAGCAAAAAGGAAAAGAAGTTGGGCCGATATGCCGATGCATACTCCGACGTTAACTTTGACTTTGAGTCTTATTTTAACAAGACTCGTTACTTTGGCGCAGCGGCTCCCATTCTTTCCATCGTACTCATTTTGGTTTTCTTGGTAGTCACTCTACTACCCATGTTCCCCATTAGCAACGCTGATTTGGAATCCTTTGACTCCTATCTCGCCTTTGGCGACGTTAGAATGTCCCTCTCCTCCGTTGCATACATAAAACTGGGCGAGAATGAAATGGATTTCCAAGTTGCCAACAACGGTAAGTGGCCCAAAGGAACTTGGATGTACGAAGAACAAAAGTTGGAAGAAGACGAGCTTTATTTGGATGCTAGCTACGACACTCCCGATATGGTTTGGTTGTATAAAGATTTGGGCATGACGTCCATAGATATTACCACCCTCGACCTAATCAAAGCATTGTTCCGTACCCCCATGTTTAGCGAACAACGTCTTGACTCTATCGAAGACATGGCGTTCATGGAGCAAGGCGACCAAGCCAGTGGTTGGTACTATCTCCGCTTTATGCGCGACCGCGCCGAAGACATTGTTATCGAAAAGGGCGAAGACGGCAAATACGACGGTGTTAAAATCGTAAAGCATATTGCTACTTACGGCACTATCATCTTCTTCGTTGCAACCGTTCTTCTTTGCATAGTAGAAGTCTTAATGAATATTGGTAGATTGTTTAGCTACACCTCTAGACGCATCCACGTCATTCCACTACTCATTCTGGTATTTGCGCTATTAACCATGATTTGTCCCGCTTTCTTGGAAATTACCACCTTTGAAGACGGGGCTTTGGGCGATGCCTTCAAGAATTACTTTACCACCTCTTGGGAAGACGTTTTGTATTTGCCCGAGATAACCGTATCATTCAACATGCTATACGTTATACTCCTCGTCTTACCTCTCGTTACCGTTCTTATCCCCTTGTTCTTTAAGAACCGCGAAGCTAAGACCGTTGCTTACGTTCCCAAGGGCAACAAGAAGCATACCTATCAAGGTCAAGACAAACCCACCAAGGCAGGTCAACCCGGCGACAAGAAAGCTCACAAGAGAACCAAGGGTAAGATTGCAAGAGCTGGCTCTAGATCTCCCTCTAGCGCAAGACTTCCCGCAAGATAAATTCTTGCTAAACCTTAAAAGTTTTATGAGAGTGAAGGCAAACGCCTTCACTCTCGCATAAATAGTATTATGTTCGACCATCTTAAAAACGATATTGCCGTAGCCCTAGAAAAGGACCCCGCGGCAAAAAGCAAACTGGAAGTTTTATTAACGTATAGCGGTGTGAAGGCCCTCGCTTACTACCGCGTGGCTCACGCGCTTCACAAGCGCAATTTTCATTTGCTCGCAAGAGCGCTCTCTCAATGTGCAAGACGCAAAACCGGTATAGAAATTCACCCGGGTGCAACAATAGGAGATAGAGTTTTTATCGACCATGGCGCCGGCGTCGTTATTGGTGAAACAACCGAAATCGGCAACGACGTTACTATATACCAAGGCGTTACCTTGGGCGGTACCGGAAAAGACACCGGCAAACGCCACCCCACCATTGGCTCCCACGTTATGATTTCGGCAGGAGCAAAGGTACTTGGCCCCGTCGTTATCGGCGATTACGTTAAGGTAGGTGCCGGCTCCGTCGTCCTAAAAGACGTTCCTCCTCACTCCACTATAGTAGGCGTTCCCGGCAGAATCGTTCGCCAATACGGAGAAAAGGTAAACGATCTTGACCAAAAACTTCCCGATCCCATTTTGGAAGAATTTGCGCGCCTAAACAGTCGTATTATCGCACTAGAAGAAAAATTGGGCGTTCAATCATGCAAGTACTCCATTTCCAACGACGTCGCGGAAAACTTCGTAAAACCAGAAAATACAACCAAAAAGGATTAGATTATGCTACGCTTTTACAACACATTAACTAGACAAAAGGAAGACTTTGTACCCATTAATCCCAAGTACGTTACCATGTATTCTTGCGGTCCTACCGTATATAATTACGCACACATAGGCAATCTACGTACCTATATCTTCATGGACCTTATTCGACGTACCTTAAAGCTTTCGGGTTACAAGATTAAAGGCGTTATGAATATTACCGACGTTGGTCACCTCATGGCAGATAGCGACGACGGCGAAGACAAAATGGCAGTTGCAGCTAAAAAGCAAAATAAAACGCCTTGGGAAATAGCTGAATACTATTCCAAGATTTTCTTTGAAGACTTACAAAAATTAAACATTGGAAAGCCCGAAATAATTGCAAAGGCCACCGAGCATATCGAAGATATGATTAAGTACGTCCAAAACTTGGAAAGCCACGGCTTTAGTTACGAAACCAGCGACGGCATTTACTTTGATATTGCAAAGTTCCCAAATTACGGTTGCCTTTCTCGCGCAAACCTTGAGGACCAACTTGCCGGTGCAAGAGTGGAGGTTAACGACGAAAAACGCCACCCCGCCGATTTCGCTCTTTGGAAAAAAGCAGACCCCTTGCATATTATGCAATGGCAATCTCCTTGGGGAATGGGCTATCCCGGTTGGCATATCGAGTGTTCTGCAATGAGCCAAAAATACCTTGGTAAAACCTTTGATATCCACTCCGGCGGTGTTGACCACATACCGATTCACCACGAAAATGAAATTGCCCAAAATGAAGCTATCACAGGAGAGAAAAGCGTTAACTACTGGATTCACGGAGAGTTTATGCTGGTTGATAACGGAAAAATGAGCAAGAGCTTGGGCAACACCTATACCATCGCCCAACTAGAGGAAAAGGGATATAGCCCCTTGGATTTCCGTTTCTTCTGCCTTAACACCCACTATAGGAAGAAGCTAAACTTCACCTTTGACGGTTTGGACGGAGCAAAAGTAAGTCGCGAAAGACTAATGCAAGCACTCGCCTCTCACAAGGCTTCTCCAACTCCCACCAACCCTGATACTATTGCAAAATACAAGCAAGACTTCCACTCCGCAATTGAGGATGATATTAACGTTCCTCTCGCACTTGGTATTCTATTTACTGCAATTAAGGAGCCTAAATCAAAGGATATATACGAACTTGCTTTGTATTTTGACAAAGAATTTGGGCTTTCTCTCGATAAGCTTCCTGCATTAAAAGAAGAAATCTACGACGTACCCGAAGAGGTCATGGCTCTCGTAGAAAAGAGAAAGGAAGCTAAAAAGAACAAGGACTTTGCTCTTGCTGATAGTATCCGCGGAGAAATAACCGCCCTTGGCTACAACGTACTTGATACTAGAGAAGGCGTAAAAGTAACGCCAATTAAATAATGGTAAGGTGTCCCTATTGCAAAGTGAGCATATCTACCAGAACCGAAGTATGCCCACTTTGCCACAAAAACCTAATAGAAGCGGGAGTTAGCAAGGAAGAAATCAAAAAGACTCCCCTCGATTTTCCCAAGAGGGGTAAACTCCCCGCACTATCGGGTACACTTTTTGATAAAGTTTATTTGTTATGCGCTCTTGCCGTCATACTCGTCGCTATCGCTGTAGAACTTTTAGTTTTTGATAAAATAGTTACTAGTTGGTTGCTTTTGAGCATAATCGGCTATTTTTATCTCTTCCTACGCATAACTATTAGAAAAGCAAACTTCTTTCCACAAAAAGTACTTTTTCAAGCTATATTGCTTTCCATAGTTGCAGTATCCACTAGAAGAGTTATTCCAAAACCCGAAATTATTTTTGAAAGTGTACTGCCCTTCATCTTCCTGGTATCCATGATAATCATAGGAATATTCTTCCTTATACATTATAAAAAACCCTCACGATATTTGCTTAACCTTATTACAATTGCACTGCTGGGTTTTCTTCCCTTTTTAATAGATTTTGCCCTAGATATTCACGCACACCCGCTATCAATAGCAACGGCTGCTTTAGGAGCGATAATACTAATAATGCTATTTGTTTTTTATGCAAAAATAATTTTTAGCGAATTAAAAAGGAATTTTCACGTATAATTCGTAATAATATTATTAGAAAGTATAATATTCCCTAGTTTTTAACGTCATTATCCAAAGCCAGACAAATATTTATATAAAATACCCCTATTTTTTGGTTGACAAACCCTTTTTATATTGATATATTATATAGGCACTATGACGCGGGGTAGAGCAGTTCGGTAGCTCGTCAGGCTCATAACCTGAAGGTCGTTGGTTCAAGTCCTTCCCCCGCTACCAAAAAAAATTCGACAAGTTTCGACTTGTCGATTTTTTTATTCAAGCCGCAGGCTTGGTATGGAATCACGCGTAAGCGTGTATGGTATCGCCGTAGGCGCATGGCATCACCGAAGGTGCATTTTCTGCGGCTTGATTCCATACCGTCTTGCAACGGATTCCATACAATGCTTTGCATTGATTCCATACACGCCTTTGGCGTGATTGTGACGCACGGGTTCAAGTCCGTACGAAAACTCGCTAAAATATCTTTTTTGTCCGCTCTTCACAATAAAAACCAAGTCAAACAAGACTTGGTTTTTTTATTGGTATCGGAAGTGACAATATACCTGTTTGCTTTAGCAAAGTGGTACATTAGTTTGCTTTAGCAAAAAGGTTAAATAAAGCCACCATAAGGTGGCTTTTTCTATCCATTTATTTCGTAGCACAACATATCTACTATGCCATAATTACAATGTCCCCCTTGCGGTAGGGTTTTGAAGTATTTCATACCCGCCTTTTGCATTACTTTCCCGGAGTTGGGGTTTTCTTTTGCGTGACGAGCCACTATTTTTGAAGGCCTTACTTCGTTAAATAGAAATTCTATTACCTTTTTAAGAGCCTCGGGCATATAGCCTTTACCCCAAAAATCATACCCTATACAGTATCCTATTTCTATTTTTTGTTCCACTTCATCAATATGATGTCCGGATATTGTACCTATCGGCTCCCCTAAATCTTTTAGTTCAATTATCCATTGGTAATAATCCGCGTTTTGGTATTTTGATATCCAAGAATTAAAAACTTGCTCCGTAATACTTTCCGTTCCATGCGGTTGCCACGTCAAGAAGAGCGTTACTCTCTCATCGTTCACCCAGTTTTTGAAAGCCGGCTTAACGTCCGATTCGGTTACTCTACGTAGTATCAACCGTTCCGTTTCCAATTGTACTGTACCTTTGTGTTCCATTATACCCTTCTCCTCGTCTTTTCGTTCGTTATTTCCACCATAATTATTGTTAATACTGCAAAGACAATTAGTACGTAAGGCGTTATTTGGAAGGTTGTCGCCGTCGCAACGTAGCCAAACACTACTTGCATGATAAAGCCAATAGCATAGGCTCCGCCCATTTGATAACCTGTAATATACGTACTCATTTCTTTACCAAAGCGGTCCGGTACGGCATGTAAAGTGGCAGGAAATATGGGCGCACAACCCATTCCGACAGCCACCATTCCTATATAGGTGGTAACAACTGTGGGAATTGCAAGCATTACTACACCAAAAAGCAATACCGCAGTACCTCCCCTTATTAAATCCCTATCGTTTACCTTTAGAGAAATAATACCTGAAATAAACCTTCCTAACATGATTCCGCCATAGTAAAGCGAAACCATTTGCGCCGCTTTGTCGGCACTCAATCCCTTAGCGTTAATAAGAAAACTTGCGCCCCAAGTACCCATTAAAAATTCTAACGAACAATAAAATCCTAGGCTTAGTATCGCCGTAATAACACCAGGGGTCAAAAGTATTTTTTTAATAGAAACTTTTTCTTTAATTTCGGCTATTTCGGCTTCCGCAACACTAGTTTCGGTTGCCTTTTTATCATATTTACGCCACAAAACAAGCGAAGCAAAAACGATAGCAGATATACCAAATTGAACGTAGGAAATCGTGCGATATCCCATTTGCCAATCACCGTTTTTAAGAAACAGGCTCATTATAAGCGGACTCACCGTTACTCCCACTCCCCAAAAACAATGTAGCCAGTTCATGTGTATTGCTTTGTAGTTGAGCGATACGTAGTTGTTTAGCCCGGTATCTATTGCGCCGGCTCCTAGCCCGGAAACGATAGACCCTAGCATCATAACGTAGACGTTTGGCGCAAAACTAATTATCAACATTCCAACCGCCGTAAGAACTACGGAAAAAGCAGTAACTAATCCGGTTCCAAATTTTTTAATGAGAGCGCCTGCAAAAAAGCTTATTCCTCCCGTGCAAAGAGCTATTATAACGGAGTATACCGAGCCAAAGCTTTCCGCAAGATTAAAATCCACGTGAGCCAACGGCCAAGCTACTCCGAACAAACTATCGGGTAGTCCAAGCGAAATGAACGTTATGTAGATTACGACTAGCAATAGTACCATTTTGTTTCTCCGCAAACAATTTAACACATTAGACACTCAAAGTATATCTATGTTTTTCTCTCTTTTCAACTATTTTTTTAAGCTTTCAAATATTTTTATATTTTGCTAAAATAAAGTTATATTAGATGATTATTTTACTAAATCTATCCTCTTAAAAAAAATTTATTTTTTTTTATTAAAACGCGTTGAATTTTTGACATTATAGTGTATAATTTATTAGTCATAAGTATACTTATGAAAATCCATTTTTAGGAGAATTACTATGGGACGTATGATAGGTACCGTTTCTCGCGGTGTTCGCGCTCCGATTATTAGACAAGGTGACGATATTGTAGAAATCGTAACCAGCTCCGTTTTAGAAGCAGCAAAAGAGGAAAACATATCCTTCCACGACCGTGACGTCGTTGCCATGACCGAAGCTATCGTTGCAAGGGCACAAGGTAACTACTGCACGGTAGACGATATAGCTACGGACGTTAAAACCAAATTCGGCGGTGGTACGGTTGGCGTTATTTTCCCCATTCTTAGTCGCAATCGTTTCGCCATCTGCCTTCGCGGTATAGCTAAGGGTGCCAAGAAAGTTGTTCTCATGCTTTCCTACCCCAGCGACGAAGTAGGCAACCATCTTATCAGCTACGATATGATAGATGAGAAAGGCGTTGACCCCTACAAAGACGTTCTTGATCTTGCTACCTATAGAAATCTTTTCGGCTACGTAAAACACACCTTTACCGGCATGGATTACGTTGCATATTACAAAGAACTAGTGGAAAATTGTGGTGCAGAATGTGAAATCATTTTTGCCAACAATCCTCGCGCAATACTAAATTACACCAAAAACGTACTTACTTGCGACATTCACACTCGCGCACGCACTAAGAGAATACTAAAGTCAAACGGTGGGGAAATCGTTCTTGGCTTGGACGAAATCATGAACGCTCCCGTTAATGGCTCCGGATATAACGAAGCATACGGTCTACTCGGCTCCAACAAAGCGACTGAGGAAACTGTTAAGCTATTCCCACGCGACTGCCAACCCGTAGTTGATGCTATCCAAGCAAAGCTAAAGGAAGCTACCGGTAAAACCATAGAGGTAATGGTTTACGGTGACGGCGCTTTCAAAGACCCCGTAGGTAAGATTTGGGAACTTGCGGACCCCGTCGTTGCTCCTGCCTATACTAGCGGACTGGAAGGCACTCCCAACGAACTAAAATTAAAGTACCTTGCCGATAACGATTTTGCAAATCTTTCGGGCGATGCACTAAAAGAGGCAATAAAGGCCAAGATTACCGAAAAAGACGATAACTTGGTTGGTAAAATGGTATCAGAAGGAACCACCCCTCGCCGTCTAACCGACTTGATTGGTTCTCTATGCGACCTAACTTCCGGCTCTGGCGACAAGGGAACTCCCATCGTATTTATCCAAGGTTACTTCGACAATTATACCGCGGAATAAGAAATCATCGGGCGCATTCAATGCGCCCCTTTTTATAAAACGTTTAGAGACAAATATGACTGCAAAAACAAGAAGTATAGTATCTATTGTATTAAAGCTCCTCGTTTTTATTAGCACCACCGTTGGTATTATCGGTTGCGTGGTTGGTGTCGACGGCTTTATGGGTGGAAACACACTCATTCTTTATTTTACAAATCAAAGCAACATCTGGATTGCTATAGTAGCTCTTTTGCTTGCTGTTTTTCAAATTATCGGCTTAAAGAAGGGTTCTTATTCCTTTGATAAAAAAGTATATCTAATCCAACAAGTCTTTACTGTTTCCATTTCTCTTACTTGCATAGTTTACTGCTTCGTGTTGGTTCCCTCTTTCTTAGCCGTAGATAGCGATTTGTTTAACCCCTTTGCGCTAACGCAAATGTTACTTCACGTGGTAACTCCCGTTCTTGCTATTATAGACTTTATTTTGAGCTGTCGTGGCGTTAAATTCAAAAACGTAGACTGTCTATGGTCAGCAATTCCGCCTCTATACTATTTAGGCTTTTCCGCCGTTGGCTTCGTACTAAATTGGAACTTTGGAATGGGCAACAATTTCCCCTACTTCTTCCTAAACTACAACTCTCCTGCGGGCATATTTGGCTTTAGTAGCGTTATGCCCTACTTCATGGGCTCTTTTTACTGGATAATATTACTCGTAATTCTAGTACTTGGAATGTCCCTTGCTTATTTGAAAATAGTAAATAGTTTTAATAAAGATAAATAACAATATAAATGGTTAATTAAAAAGGCTCGCAATAGCGAGCCTTTTTTCGTTTTTATTTCAAATCAAAGCCTTACCGCTATTAAAAGCCTTCCCCACCACTTTTTCGCCTACGGTGACGTAATCGTGCGTGGAAGATACGTAACTGATGAGTGACATTTTAGTAATATCAGGCTTTCCCTCTTTCCCAAGAATCCTTTCCTCTGCCGAAACGTTTATAATATCCCCTATAATAATGCCGTCCTCGTTTACCTTGTTAAGTTTACACTCCAAGGTTATAGGCAATTCATTAATAATAGGCGCGTTGACAAACTCACTGGGAGTAGTCGTAAAGCCCGCTTTTACCATTTTGTCCTCTACCTTGTTACCGCTTGCAATACCTACGTAGTCGCAGGCAACCATATTTTTCTCATCGGCAAAACTAACTGTAAAGGCACCACTTTCCATTATATTTTTGTAGGTCTTGTGTCCTTCCGACAAACAAAGCATAATCAAATTGTAGTCGTATATTCCGCCCCAAGCTGCGTTCATTGCGTTTGGCTTGCCTTCTTTGTCATAGGTGCCAACAATTAGCACTGGCATTGGAAAACTCCAGGTTTGGGTACCAAAATTCTTCCTCATGGCTAACTCCTTTCACACATTTATTTCTTATACTTCAAAATGGAATACTTCTTCATAGTTTTGATTGACACAAATTGACGCTTGCGCTCGTCGAGTTGTATACCGCACTCCAAAGCGTTCTTACCGGTTTTACCCCAATAATACGTCTAGCAACAACATTACGCAAAAGCCGAAAAGAAGGGCGTAGGTTGCACCTCTTTCTGCGCCGTGCGCGTGCGTTTCCGGTATCATTTCATCACTTACTACGTAAAGCATAGTACCCCCTGCAAAAGCCAAAGCAAAGGGTAAAATTGCCGTAGAAAGGCTGACTGCAAAGTAGCCTATTAACGTACCTATAACCTCTACAAGCCCCGTGAGAAGGGCGATGAGCAAGGTCTTGCCCTTGCTTACCCCTGCACTCAACATGGGAGCAATTATTACCATTCCTTCCGGTATGTTTTGTAGGGCAATGCCACCTGCTATAATGAGGGCTTGGTTGACGTCGCCGGAGCCAAATCCCACACCCGCGGCAATGCCCTCGGGCAGATT
>JAZSLG010000028.1:0-3540 GCA_045535235.1 Candidatus Stercoripulliclostridium sp. | reverse complement strand
GAGAAGAATATGAATTGGGGGTAATTCCACGGGGATAACTATCTCCCCTCTACCTTTTACGATTGCGCTACCGCCTTTTTTCAAAAAGGGAATATCGCCCCCCAGTTTTACCATAAAATCTTCGTCGTCGACTTTTAGGTCGTAAAGTCTTTCGTAACCGCGGATAATGCCTGCGCCGTCCACGGCACTACCTCCCAGTCCAACGCCTATCGGCACGCCCTTTGATATTGTAATACCAACGCCACCCGTGCCATAACGTTGGGATAGAGCCTTAGCCACTTTGAGAGCATTATCATTTTCAAACAGCTCGCCATTCGTATACGAAACCGTAATTTGATTATCGCTACGCTTAACCATGGCAATCTCGTCGGCTATATCGACGGAAACCATCACGGTATCCAAATCGTGAAAGCCTTCGACGGCGCCTTTCACGCCCAGTGCAAGATTAACCTTTGCGTATCCAAATAATCTAACGGTGTCCAACATTGTATTTATTATATAATAATATATAAAGTAAATCAATACCCAAAAGTCAAAAAAAAGTAAAAATTTCGACGGCATAACACCGTCGAAATCTTAAAGTTAACCGAATAAAGTAGTTTTTAATCGTTATTTGACTATAAAGGTCGATATAAGAGAACTTTGTCTCCCTCTTTTAGCGGTAAATCTAAATCTGGGTTGAGAGCAAGTAGCTCTTCTTCGTCACTTTGGAGTGCTTTGGCACAATCAAACAAAGTCTCCCCTTCCCCCACCAAATATACGCTTATTACCGCGTCGTTTTTAATTCTTTCGCCTGTCACTTCGGCCTTTTCTAGATAGGTGATTACCTTTTCCGTATCGCCTATTACGCTTACCGCAACTTCACCGGATAGTTCCAGCGTTGCGCCAAATCGTATTCTTGCGTTAAGTTCGATAACGTCTAGAGTCACGTTAAGTTCCCCTGAACAAAGCCCCTCTTCCTTCAAGTCAAAAGAATAAGGAATTTCTGCAAGCACTCTTGCATACTCACCGTTTTCACGTTTAACGATTACTTCGCTACAAATTACGCCGTCTACGTTAACTCGAGGCTTTGCACTAACGTTACTTGCCCCCACCCACGGTACTCCAACACTAACGATTTCCACCGCGTCGTTTACTTCATCAAGCGGTAGACTGGTTGAAAATCTTTCCGTGCTTTTTAGTTCACAAATCCTTTCTTCTATCACCACGTCGGCAGTTGTTAAAGATAACTCGTTTGCTTTACTATATGCATCCACGGAATATTCGACCTCGGTACTATTTTCCAAGTATCCTTTTATTTCCGCAAGAACTTGAACGGCGAGCGTAACGCCACTTTCGAGTTCGTTTACGGTAATAGAAGTGTTAATGGGAGTAACGCACAAGATTACCTCGTCTCCATCCTTTACGCCTTCGGCAAGTAGCTCGTAACTAAAGGGGAAGGTTAGACTGTTTCCTCTTAATTCTCCCTCGGTAACGTGAGTATAATACACAGTTAGTACACCTTCAATTTCGCAAATATCGGTAGCTGAAGATACCTTTTTAACACATATTATGGTATCTGCACAAATTATTTGGCCAATACTTTCTCTAAGGTTTTCTTCTTTATCAATAATAAACTCCGCACTTCTCAAAGGGCTAGCGCACTTTACGTTCACTTTTCTTTTTTTGTAACAAAGGCCATCGCTATCCATTGGCTCAAATCCTGCGCTAAGGATATAAAACCCCTTTTGCTCTATCATTACTCTTACTTTAAGATTTTGAACGCCCTGATATTCAACCCCAATGACGGTGGTGGCAACTTGAGCGTACCCATTGGTAGTTACGCCCCCACGCAAAGAGGAAGAAAGGTCGTAGCTTTCCTCTTTCTTTTCCACTATACCGTCAGGACCAACGTATAACGTTCTTACGGTTAGCAAATACCCCACTCTTACTTCGCCATTTAAGGTTTCTAGCGAAGTGGTACGCGCAAAAGCCTGCACGGATAAGATTTTTTCTGCTCCGTCAAGATACAGTTCCTTACTTTCGTAAAACTGATTTGTTGCAAAATTTACTTTCTTGTCACATTTGATTTGCATTCGGTCAACCCCCTTGTGTTTATACGTAAATGTATGCAATGAAGGTGCGAATTATTACAAGTCAAATTTTTCTTTTGAAAAAAGCTATATTATTAGCGTGAATATCGGCATAGCTAAAAGTGCCTATTCCTCCGTCCACTAATCGCAAAGTAAAAACGTTTGGAAAGGTGTTTTCAATAACGCCGTCGTAGCTTTCAATTTTATTCCTACCCCTATTTATTTTTAGAGTAAGCGGTGTGCCTTTCATATTATTTAGTTTTTTAATAGTGCTTTCTTTATCATTATTAATAGGATTTCTCATAGTCCTATTATTGACCTGGGTTTATAATTTTATCCATAAAAAAAGGAGAGTGATTACTCTCCTCTCCTTTTGCTTTGATTAGAATTTTTACTATCTCTTTAACTTAACTTTGATGTCGTTTTCTTGTACGGTTATTACCTTTTCAGTCTCGGCATCATCAACGGTGGTAAGTGCGGTTGCCAATATATCGGTAGCAATCTTGTCGCTATACTTAGCAATAGCTACCTTTGCAATTTCGCTTTCCGTAGTAATTTCGGCAACAATGCGTTGTTCAACAGCAAAGCCGGCATCCTTTCTCATAACTTGAATTTGTCTTACGAGTTCTCTTACAATACCTTCTTGGATGAGTTCCTCGGTTAAAGCAGTATCAAGGGCAAGAGTTCTGCCGTTCTCCGTAGTTACTAGGAAGTTTTGTTTTGGACGATTGTGAGCGTCGAACAAGTT
Organism: Candidatus Stercoripulliclostridium sp.; assembly: GCA_045535235.1. Lineage (GTDB taxonomy): Bacteria > Bacillota > Clostridia > Christensenellales > DTU072 > Stercoripulliclostridium_A. Next base: position 720 of record JAZSLG010000028.1, on the reverse strand, counting down.
TCCTGCAAGTCCTACGAAGTCACCAATGTTAACGTTATTTTCTTTTACCATCTTATCAAGTGCGTTGTAACCTTCTTGGTCAAGAGAGTCAACCAACTTCTTTAGCTTTTGAGCTTCACCCTTTAAGGCTTGTCCGGCAACACGGAAGTTTACGGTATAGTATACGTCATTATAAACGGAGGTGTCGGCACTAAATACCAATTCTTTAACGTTAAGTTCTTCTTTAATGGTATTTTGTAATGCGGTTGCCGCTTTAACGTCTTCCTCACTTGCGGTAACGAAAAGACGTGATAAGGGTTGCTTAACTTTGATTTGTGCCTCGTTACGCATTCTTTGAGCAGTAGCGATGATTTCACGAGAAATGGTGGTTTCGGTAAGAATATTTGCTTCTTCGGGAATATCAAGAGGAGTGGGGTAAGAGGTAAGGTGAATGCTAATGGGAGCATCCTTTTCTATCTCGCGAACGGTGTTTTGGTAAATATAATCGGTAATAAAGGGGGTAATGGGAGCCATTATTCCTAGGGTTGCCTTTATTGCTTGATACAAACACCAGTAAGCGTTCATTTGGTCAACCTCGTCGGTGGACTTCCAGAAACGTTTACGGTTGATACGGATATACCAGTTGGAAACGTCGTCAACGTAGGACTCAAACTCTTTTACTAGAGCAGGATGACGGAAGGTCTCCATACTATTCTTAGCAAACTTAATGAAAGCGTTAGT
>JAZSLG010000023.1:0-7139 GCA_045535235.1 Candidatus Stercoripulliclostridium sp. | reverse complement strand
GATAAGGATAAATTTTAGTTTGAGTTAGTTCTTAGCAATACTAGACCTATTAAAAACGCGTTAGTTTGGATGCTAGCCAAGGCAAAAGTAAAGCCCCGAGGGGTTGCTGTACTGACGTACTGCGCCCTGACGGGGTTTTGGTTTTAACGTGGGATAGCGCCAAAATAACGCGTTTTTACTTGCGACGGAGAAATATAAGCACCACAATAGCCACCGCCGGTATCGCCAACCCCACAATTATGATTATTTTTAACTCCGTACTATCAATACTCGATATTATCGAGTCTTTTTTCTCCTCTTCCTCCGGAACGGGCGAGGCACTTACCTCGGGAGTAAAGAGTGGAATTTCCAAATCCGGAGCGCTGGTGCGGTTGGCTTTAACGTACCCCAAAGTATTTTCATATTTAACGTAGTACCAAGTTTCCCCCGTTCCGCTTGGGTACTTACCGATAAAGGTAAACGTAGCATTCATTGGTATGGTGAGCGCGTTGTCCGCTTGCGTATCGGGATGCTTTTTTAATTGTAGACCGTAAAAATCGGCGTAGTCGCTACTTATAGTAAGGTCAGCTGTAGTTCCCGTCGCTTGGAACTCGTAACCTACTGCCCGCACCTCGTTCTTTTTGATTTTACCGGCAACGCCGTTAAAGGTGACGTAATAGTAGGTATCGTCCAAATTGTTTATGCGTGCATAATAGCTTTTGGGAAGCATAAAGATTTTTTCCCCTTTGTCATCGTAAAGCCAAATATCTGCCTCTATTACTACGTGTGGAGTAGAGTTATCGGCATAGGCGACTTTGGGGGCGGTGGACAGCATGACGAGTAGCGAAATAAGAGTAACTAACAGTTTCATATTTGTATTTTATCACGAATATTAACGCGTATTTTAAGAGAAAGAGGTGGTTTATGTTAATAACGCAAGACCTATTTGATATATCGCAAAGGCTAAAGGAAATCGACGGCAATTATACCCTACATTTTAATACCAAAAAGGGCAAGTTTGAGCTTCACGGCAAAGATGACGTATTGCTTATAGTCTTTCCCTACGAGCGCATTGATGCAAGGATGATAACCCATGCTAGGCGCACTAGGGTGGAGAGGAGCAAGGAACTTATACGTGAAATGGAGGAGCATAACGCCCGCTTGGAAGAGAGTAGACAGAGGACGGAGAACGAATTTTATTTGGAAAAATTCAAAGAAACGGCGGAAAAATATTATATTTCCAATAAAAAGTAGGCGAATATGTTGGAAGAAGAAAGAAAGATAATAGCTAGGATACTTGCTCTTGAGGGCGAGCAGAAGCGCCGTTACGATTGTCGCACGATAGAGAGATATAACCTGGGAGAGAGGGTTCACGCTAAGCAAATGGCATTTCACCGTTGTCAAAAGCGCAACCGATGGGTATTTGGTGGAAACCGTTCCGGCAAGACGGAGTGCGGTGCGGTGGAGTGCCTTTGGATGCTTAGAGGGATACACCCATACCGCGCAAATAGGAAAAACCTTTCGGGCTGGGCGTGTACCGTTAGTAGCGAGGTGCAACGCGAGGTGTGTCAAAGGAAGATACTGCACTACCTTAACCCGGAGTGGATAAGCAAAATCACAATGCTAAAAGGGGTATCGTCCTCCCCCGATGAGGGCGTAATAGATACTATCTATATCAAAAACGTATTTGGTGGAACAAGTAGGTTGTCCTTCAAAAGCTACGAGCAAGGCAGGGAAAAGTTCCAAGGCGCATCGTTGGATTTCGTGTGGTTCGACGAGGAGCCACCCAAGGATATTTACCACGAATGTCTAATGCGCGTCATGGACAAACGTGGCGACGTGTTTGGCACTATGACCCCGCTAAAGGGTCTAACTTGGGTGTATGACGAGATATACCTTAACCCGCGTAACGACCCCGAAGTTTGGACTATCAATATGGAGTGGAGCGACAATCCCTTCCTTAGTAAAGAGGAAACGGAGAGGCTTAGTAGGGTGCTTTCCGACGATAATTTGGAAGCTCGCAGATATGGTAGATTTATGCCAAATAGTGGACTTGTGTATCCCGAGTTTGATAGTTCGGTACACGTAATAGAGCCTTTTACCTTACCCAAGGAATGGCAAAGCGGAGTTAGTATCGACCCCGGGCTGAGAAATCCTTTGTCCTGTCACTTTTACTACCGTGACTACGACGGGAATATTTACGTTGCCTACGAGCATTACGAAAGTGGAAAGAGCGTGGACTATCACGCGGAAAAGATACTTCGTATTGCAAAGGATATTGGTTGGAGTTTTCGCCCGGACGGTAGGCTTTTAGCGTTAATCGACTCGGCGTCCACCCAGCGCACGTTACAAAGTGAAAAGAGTGTTGCCGAGCTGTTTTACGAGCGCGGTATAGCGGTTAACACCAAGGTAAACAAGGACTTATTCACAGGAATAAGCAAGGTACGCGAGCTTTTCGTAAGTAGACCGCCCCGCGTTTTCGTATTCAAAAACTGCGTAAATTTCATTAGGGAGATAAAGGGCTATTCTTGGGGTAGCGGTGATACCCCGGTAAAGCGTGACGACCATGCCATGGACGAGTTCAGGTATTACGTAATGGCAAACCTACGTAACGAGGAGCCTACTCCAAAGCCAAGTGCCTTAATGCGTCACAAAGAAAGACTAATTAGGGAGAGAAAGAGAAAATAATATGACTTTCAAACGTATGTTTTCGCTAAAAATACTTGGTAGCACGGAGTTTTTGACGTTAAAACCTTCCGAGCAAATCCTCTACGTACATTTGTGCATGCGGGCGGACGACGACGGATTCATATCCAACCCAAGCGTTATTTTGCGTGCGTTAGGGATAAGGAGTAGCAATATTAAAAGGCTAATCGAAAGCGGTTTCTTGCTGGGCTTTCCAAACTCCAAGGCGGTAGCCGTCAAACATTGGCATCTTCACAACCAAATAAAGGAGGAGAACCGCTGGAACACCAACAACTGTGGAGAGGAAAAGAGGCTTATCACCCTTAACGACAAAGGCGAATATCAACTAAAAAACGATGCCGTTAATGAGCTAAAAACCACCCAAAACCGTACTGAAAACGGTATCAAAAGCGTTCCAAAAACGTCGCGCGAATCAGTAGAGAATAAGAGAATAGAAAAAGAGATAGATAGAAAAGAAAAAGTGTTAGAAAAAGAAAAGTTACCTTCTCCCGCTACTGCGAGTATAGAGGAGGTCAAGGAGATTTTTAATATCCATTTTGATGACACACCCACTCGTGATATTGCTTCCTATCGTCTTGCTAAAAGTGAATACGACAAGTCCGATTTTGCACGCAAAAGCTTTGTGACCATATCGGTATTGGATAGGCATCTTGATAGACTTATCGCCGGTGCCTATGCCGATTTTAAGAGAACGCCAAAGTATGACGTTATACACAACGTTATTCCCCAAACGTACACGAAAGAGGAAATCGACTCCGTCTTTATTGACGTAACAAAGGTTGACCTGGATAACCTTTGACAAAACCAATGCCTTAATTGGCTAAAGTCCGGTTATCAACCGAAACCATACTAAAAAAATTGATTTTTGCTAATTACATTAAAAAAAGGAGAGTTTATGATTAACACAAACGTCGTAGAAGAAGTTCAACAAGACTTTCTCAAGCGCAGGGAAGAGCGCAAACATTTGGAAGCCAAGTGGCTACTCAACCTAAATTTTTTGGAGGGTAACCAATATTCCGCGCTAAACTCCAAACTGGAAATAGTGGACTACGGCAAGCGTTATCATTGGGAAGAACGCGAGGTTTACAACCATATTGCGCCCCTGATAGAGAGCCGTCTTGCCAAGTTTACTAGGGTAAATTGTGCCGTTAACGTTCGTCCCGCAAGCGGTGAGGAAGAGGATGTCCAAAGCGCCTCCCTTGCCACCAAACTGATAGAAACCACCTTTGCCGACAATGATTTTTACCGACTTTTCGGCGAGGCGAATTTGTGGGCGGAGATTACGGGAAGCGTATTTTACAAGGTTTTTTGGGATGGTGAAAGGGGCGGTCAGGTCAAAATCGCGGTATGTCCTTCCTATGAAATTTATCCCGATAACCTCAGTGAACCAAAGCTACAAGCATTACAATCCATCATCCACGCCAAGGCATACCCAGTCAAACAGATATTGGACTTGTGGGGTAAAAAGGTGGAGCCGGAGGAGGTTTCACTCATGCTAAACGACACCGTTCATACCCTTAGCGGTAAGACCTCGTTCATGGGATTTAGGACGGATGCCGTTAAAAAAGAGGGTTACGCCATGGTAATCGAGCGTTATCAAGCGCCTTCGAGCGAGTTCCCCGAAGGTAGACTTACCATAGTTAGCGGGGATAAGTTGCTCCACGACGGACCTCTTCCCTACGTTAACGGAGAGAACGGTAGTAGAGCTTTCCCCTTTATTAAACAGGTAAGTTTTAGTAATCCTTGTTCCTTCTTCGGCACCTCGGTAATCGAAAGATTAATCCCCGTTCAACGCGCCTTTAACGCGGTAAAAAACCGCAAACACGAGTATATGAGTAGACTTTCCATGGGTGTCTTGGCGGTTGAAGAGGGCGCAGTTGATTTGGAAGAACTGGAAGAAGAGGGCCTTGCTCCCGGCAAGGTTATAACCTACCGTCAGGGCAGTACGCCACCACTCCTAATGAGTCCGGGAACCGTACCCCAAGAGTTTAGGGACGAAGAGGACAGACTGCTTGCCGAGTTCAAACTTATCTCCGGAGTTAACGATAACGTACACACCTCTTCTAACGCCGAGGCGACTATATCCGGCTACGCGCTATCCCTTTTAATAGAGCAAGACTACATGCGACTAAGCGTTACTACGGAAAGTATTAGAAGCGCCGTAAAAGAGGTTGCACGCCACGTACTGCGCTTGTATCGTGAGTTCAGTTTGGGAGAAAGGCTACTAAAGATTTCCGGCAAAAACGGAGAGGTGGAGCTAAAGGCTTTTAGGGCAAGCTCGCTAAAGGGCGACGACATTGTAATGGAAAGCGATTCCACCATGGTGGAAACTCCCGCAACACGAAAGACTATGGTATTAGAATTACTAAGTAGCGGTCTTTTGGGCGACGAAAATGGGATTATTAGTAACCGTAACCGCGCAAAAATAGTGGAAATGCTTGGGTTTGGTAATTGGGAAAGTTCACGTAACGACGAGGAAGTTCACCTTAGAAAAGCTACCCTTGAAAACCACGATATGGCGCTGGGAATTAAGGTGAACGTGGACGAGCTTGACGACCATGAATTGCACGTTGCCGAACACGTCAACTCCTTTGTGAGTGGGCGTACAACCCTTTCCGAACAAAGCAAAAAGCTACTAAAGGAACACGTAAGAAGACACCGCGTGCTATTAAAGCTAAATCGTCTTGCCGACGAGAATTAGTTAAATATCTACAAAAAAAAGGAGATTAATAAATGGATAATCAAACTGCAACTATAACCGAGCAACCCGCACTCCTCCCCGATAAGGTTAATGAGAACACCGCTATCGACAAGGAAGAATCGGACTCGTATGGTAAATTTAAGACTGCTCTCGAGCTAAAAAACGCCTACGAAAAGTTGGAGCAAGAGTTCACTCGCAAGTCGCAAAGACTAAAGGAGCTGGAAAACCAACTTAACGAAAGGCGTGAAAACGACAAGTGGGCGGAAAAGGTGAAGGCTTTGCATCAAAAATATCCCGTTAGCAAAAACCTCGGTGAGGAAATCACCAACTACATTAAGGAAAACAAAGGTTTAATGGAAAGGGAAGATTGTTTGGAAAGCGCACTCCTCCAAGTGCTTGCCAAAAGGTATGAAAGCGAGAGAATGAGCGCGAGGGTCACCCGCAAAGCGGACAACGTTCCTCACGTTATTAGTGGCGGTGCAGTATCGGTTACACCCCACGCCAAGCCTCTTACAGTCAAAGAGGCGAACGCACTTGCAACCGAAAGACTAAAGAAAATCACCTCTGACCCCAAGGGCGTTTAGTTAGTAGCTTTCTTTGATATTAGGTCTTTTGGAATAACCGAAAAATTAAAACCACAAAAAAGGAGAAAAACAAACTATGCTTAGTGTTAAAGCAATCGACGACGTATTAAAATCATTCTATCTTGACGTTGTATCCAAACAAATCAACTGTGGCGCAAGCCCCCTTTACGATAAAATTGAAAAAAGCTCGGTTAACGTGAATGGTAAGAACGCGATGGTTCCCGTTTACTACGGTGTTAGCGGTGCATTACTTTCTACTGCCGATGACGGTGCAACTCTTCCCGAGTCTTGCCCCACCATGCACACTACCTTGGAAGTTCCTCTTCGTAACGTGTACGGTGTAATCGATATTACCGACAAAGCTCTTAGACTAACTCGCGACTCCGCGGAAGGCGTTATAGACGTTCTTGGCACCGAAATTCAAGCCATGATAAACAGCGCACGTCACAGCCTAAACCGTATGCTTTGGACTGACGGAATTGGCAAATTGGGTACCGTAAGTGACCTTAGCAGTCATACTTCCCGTTCACGTTTTCCCGTAAGCGACGTTAGACTATTCACTCCCGGTATGAAGGTTGATATTTATAGGGGTAGCGTACTAATTCACTCCGGAGTTCGTATTGCGGACGTTAGAGTGGACAACTCCCAAGTAGTATTTACCAAGTCCATTCCCACCGATAATCCTCTTGAAACCGGCGACATTATTTACGCACACAACTCCGTAAATACCGAGCTACAAGGTCTACCTTACCTCTTTGAAATTAACGATGACGTATACTTTAACCAATCAAAGAGTGAAAACTACGGTTTGCAAGGCACCCAAAGAGAGCTTGGCGAAGCGCTTTCCACCGAGGCAATCCAAGACTTTTTGGACTTACTCGAAACTAGGAGCGACGTTACTCCCGACTTAATCGTATGCGACAAGAAGCTACGCCGTGACTATATCCAATATTTGCAATCCAACCGCACCAACATAGATTACTTGAACCTCGACGGCGGATTTAGAACTCTTTCCTACAACGGTATTCCTCTTTACGGCGAAAGATTCTGTCCCTCCGGTGAAATGTATTTTATTAATACCGATAACCTAAAAATGGTTCAACTTGCCGACTGGGAATGGATGGAAGGCACTCACGGCTCCATTCTTAACCGAAGTCGGATCGTAGCCA
>JAZSLG010000010.1:0-38295 GCA_045535235.1 Candidatus Stercoripulliclostridium sp. | reverse complement strand
CTTGACCATCAATCAATGGTGGAAATTCTAAAGAGAATGGACGACCATTGCGCCGAAGGAAATACCGTATTTTTCAGTTCACACAACTTGGACTTGGTTTCCAAAATTTGTGATAGGGTAGCAATCATAAAAGACGGACGTTTGCAAACGGTTATTGATTTGCACGTTAAAGGTAATAAAGAAACGTTGGAAACCACTTTCTGTAAAATTACCGCAACCGAGCAAGATATTATTAACGAAGCAAGTACACTTTCTAGAAATATCGTTTTGCACGATTAATTAATCAAGGAAATAGATATGAATATTAAAACGTTACTCAAATTAGAGTTAAAAAATAGAATGAAAGGTAACTCGCAAAGCAAGTATTCTTGGCTAAAGAGTCTTTTTACCGTAGTACTCGTAGCCGTTGCGGTATATGGACTCTATCTAGTTGCCGGTATATTCTTTGAAATGTTTGATAAAGCGGGTATCGCTTACGAGGCACTCGTAATTTTATACACCGTTTTCTTCCTATTCATGTGTTTTATAGGAACGTCGTCTACTATAAAGGTGCTATATTACAAGGGCGATAACGAAATTTTAATGCGTTATCCCGTTTCCGGCGCCGAGGTTTTCGTAAGTAAGACGCTATTCCTTATTATTACGCAGTTTGCAGTTACAGCAGTAATTATAACTCCTTTCCTAATCGGTTACGCAAAAACTATGGAATTAGGTATGGATTTTTATAAAATGATACCTGTTTCGGTATTGTTTATGATGTTCATACCCTTCTTATTAAGTAACATTTTAGCTATACCGATTATGCACGTAACTAATAGGATTCGTAATAAATTCGGTCTTATTATAGCAGGACTAGCAATACTGGTTACACTCATGTTTGCAATATATATGTTATTGTTCGATAAGATGGTAACCTTTATGAACGATACTGAATTTTCCGTATTTAGCGATGGATTCGTTCAAATAATTAAGGACGTAGCACAATATTTGATACCTACTAAATACTTTGCCGACGTTTTAATTGGACACGAACTATATATTGCTTACCCGGTATTAATTGGAATTACCGGATTTAGCTTAATAGGTACTATACTGGTTATTGCAAAACTTTATCCCAAAACTTTACTTAATAATATAGAAGTAGAGGGTTCGGCGTTCAAACATAAGACTAAAAATCGTCGTCGCCCCATTTTTGTTGCGCTATTACACAAAGAGTTTTTGCAAGTTTTCCGTTCGGTAAACTACTCTTTCCAATATTTCGTATTGGCTTGCGCAATGCCGGTAATGGTATATTTTTGCAATAATATCACCATGCAACTTGGTAAAGACCAAATAGGTGAGCAAATTGCACTTGGTATGACTCTACTTGTAATGCTCATTTTTGCTACCGTCATCACTTCCTTTAGTGCAACCTCGGTTAGCCGTGAGGGCGATAACTTTTACCATACCAAAGTTGCACCAGTTTCCATCGTAAAGCAACTTTTCGTAAAGTTCTTCATGTATTTATTGGTATCTCTCATCGCAAACGGAATATGCGTAATCGTATTGATATTTACTGAACAAGTAACGGTTGCCGTAGGTTTGTGGATATTCTTGATAGTAGAATCTCTTTCCATTGGACTTACCCTTACTTCCATGCGATTTGATATTAAACGCCCGTATTTTAACCTTTCGGGTGAAGGTGAGGTTGTAAATAATAACGCTTCCACGACTCTTAGCGTAGCTCTTGGATTCGTGGTTGCAATCGTGGAAGGCGTATTGTGCATGTTCCTTTCCTATCTTGCAAGTGACGGATTCATAGTCCCCGGCACCGAGTACGTTTTGACGCAAGAATTAATGTATATCGTATGTACGGCATTTGCTGGAATCTTCTTGGTTTGTTCCATTTTTAACTATTGTTTCAAATTGAACAAAACTTACGATAAAATTGCAAAATAGTATACCCTAAGCCCATGGTTTAGGCTTCCGGCGAAAGTGGTTTCGTCGCAAAAGAAAAATAAAAAAGTGGAAAATAGTAAATGAAAAAGTTTCTAATAGGCGTAATTTTTATAATACCGATAGTCGTAGTCATTGCCCTTTCCGCAACGGGTGCGATTATTAGCCTTACAACGCCGGTTAATCCCAGCGAAATGGTAATAAAAAATAGTGATAACGTGGAAATTGATAGGAATACGGTAATAAAAGTAGATTCCAAGAATTTCGACGAGTTTATTATTATAGACGTATTGCCAGCAATAACGCAAAATAAGGCGATTGAGTGTGAACGAGTGGAAGAAGCGGGTAGCGGTGAAGTCGAACTAGAACAAATTGGGGAGAGTAACCGTTATTCCATTATTCCTAAAAAAATTGGCGTTACCAAATTGGAAATACGCGCAAAGGCTAACGTTAACGTATTTGAAGAGATTACTTTCTACGTATCATCCGATAGCGTGGAAAGCATGCTTATATACGATAAAGACGGTCAAGAAGTGGGTGATTATTTAGAAATCACCGAGAATAAAAAGTTGTACGTTGATATTAATCCAATAGACGCTGTACGCGACAACAATATTCGTTGGGATTCTTCTAATACGAGTATTGTTGCTGTTAGTCAAAACGGTTTAGTGGAGATAAAAAATCGCGGATTAGCAAGAGTTAAAGTGATTGCAGTTGATAAGGATGGTAATACGGTTAGCGATTACGTAGACGTTGATACGAGAAAGGCATTAGTAAATAAGACCGAAGTTTTCGTAACCGATGAGGTTGACGAAGCGTGGCTCATGGCAAACGTAGTGCTTGATGAGGAAGCTACCATCATAGATAACGAGGACGGGACCTTTACCGTTAGTGACGGAGAGAGCGACGTCGTAGTAACTACGGTTATTACCGAAGAAAACGATTGGGATATAGTAGATTTGCCCGACGTTATGTATTTGCGTAACGGTGCTTACGCAGTAAGCGCTATAAATTTGGTAAGCGGAGAAGAAATTACGGATTTAACCGTTGAATGTGTAACTAGCGAGCTTATAACTTACGAAAAACTAATATCACAATTGATTCCGTTAAAAACAGGCGTTGCAACCATAAAAATCAGCTATAACGGAGAAATTAAAGAAAGGGTAATCACTATTAAGGATAACCCCGTTGCTTTTGAACTGGAGCTTGGTAGCGGTGACCAAAAATTAGGTATTCAATTGGATAGAACTTGGGGCATTTATTGGCTAGATGAAAACAACGCTCTTACTACGGAGTTTAATTTTGGTCTAGTTGACAAGTCGAATACTTTCGACGTTGAGTGGAGCGTAAACGACCCGAGCTTTGCCGAAATTACCCGTATCCCCGATAGTCAAGATATTATTATCAACTTTAAGGACGAGGCGCAAGGTAACGCTGTGGTAATTACTGCGACCTTAAAGATTAACGGCTTCCTACAAAATAGGGTAAAGCGTAGCTTTACGTTTAATATTAGGGAAGAGAAAAATACCATTAACGTGTATACCTTTGAGCAAGCAAATTGGGTAAAGAATTTCCGTTTTTACAACATGGCTTTGCAAAGCGATATAGTGGCAACCAGTAGGTTGGAGTACGTTACTGGTAGTATTTACGGTAACGGCTTCAAGTGGGACGGCTCTCAAATTGAAAATATAGCTTTTGACGACGGTACCATAGAATACGATTTTGAAGAGTTCGTGGATGTATCCAAGAAAAACGAGTATTTGGCAAATTACGAGTTTTTTGTCCAAGAAGGTAATACCTCGATTAACTTTGAGGATATTATAATGTTTAACGCCAACTCTTTGGAAGAGTCTACCGACCGTGGCTCCGGCATTAAATCTACTGCACTTTGGGATGAAGTTAGGTCAAAGTTTGATAATTACCCCGACGATTTACCGGTAAACTTCCGATATCTCCAAGTGTATAATACTCATCGTGGTTTGGAAATCGCTTACCATTACGACGTACTTGTAGAGGGCTGTATTTTGGGCGATAATGCCGAAGATTGTATTTTTGCCTACTATTATAATGAAAACTATCGTCGTTTCCCGGAAAAAGGCAACAAGCTAACCTTCCGCAATAACATATTTAAGATTTCAGACGGTCCAAGTATAATGCTTGCAAGTGTTCCGATTGACATGGACATTGACTCCAATTGTAATATGGCTCCCGACCTTACATTTGAGGGATTTAACGATTTTTACAACTGGAAGTCAAAGGAGGACTTTACCGAAAGTCTTGCTAGCTTGATTAGCAGTTACGTTGGAATGTTTGCACCTGGTGAGTTGAAGTCGTTGATAGATAGCGTTTTGTTACCAAGACTCAAAAAGATTCTTGCCGAGGTCGCGGAAGGCGATGAAATACAAGACCTATACTATGAGTATGCGGGTGATAAATACGTTTCCTTTGGCGCTTTGGGCTTGGGGGCGTTATTCTATTTTGACGAAAATAAGGTTACTATAAACTCCGACGGGCTAATGCTAACGGACTTACCCTTCCGTGATAGTAAAGGAAATCCCGTTGGCGGAATGGTGGATTTGGATAATCTAATGGTATCGGTAGCGCCAAGCGTAAATATGCCTAACGTAACTACGTTATGTAATCCATCGGTAATAGTTTGTACCGATTTCTCAAACGGAGAGCCCGAAATTCAACCCGGTGACCCCATACCCAATAGTAGGGCGCTATATGAAAAACTAAGAGGAAAGGTTTAAGAGGGAAATTAGAGAAAAAATATTCAGGTAGGAAATAATGAAAAAATTTCTTGTAGGAGTTATTTTTATAATACCGATAGTCGTAGTTATTGCTCTTTCCGCAACGGGAGCAATCATTTCGCTTACCACTCCAGTAAATCCCACGGATATGATTATAAAGGATAGTGATAACGTTGAACTCGGCAAGGACTCTATTATAAAAGTTGACTCGCAAAACACGGAAGAATTTATAATCATCGACGTTCTTCCAGCAATAACTCAAGACAAAACCATTAGTTACGAAATAGTGGAAGAAGCGGGCGAGGGAGAAGTAGAATTAGAACGTATAGGCGACAGTAATCGTTACTACGTTATCCCCAAAAAAATTGGCGTTTGCAAGCTGGAAATTCGTGCAAAAGCTAATATAAACGTATATAAAGAAGTTACTTTTTACGTTACTAGCGATTCTATTGAAACCATAGAAATCTACGATGAAAAGGGCGTATTCGTGGAAAACTACCTTGAACTTTTGGTTGGTGGAAAATATTACGTCGATATTAATCCGGTAGACGCGCTTCGTAACAACGATATACAATGGTCTTCTTCCAATACTGCGGTTGCGGATATAAGCCCTAACGGTGAACTTACGATTACCGGTAAAGGACTTGCTCGCATTAAGGTTAATGCAGTTGATAAAGATGGTAACACAGTTAGCGACTATTTTGACGTAGATACGAGAAATGCAGTAGTAGCAAGCAACAAGATTTATACTACTGCAAGTGAAGTTACTAGCGATTATTTGAAAGAAAATTACGCTTTGAACGAGGACGTTGTAGTTTCTGTTTTGGAAGATAATACTTACTCGTTTGCATTGGGCAGTAATATCGTTATAGTGGAAGTTTTTAGCGTGGATGAAAACGAAATTGGTTTTATCGAGCTTGCTCCCTTAATGTATACTCGCAACGGCGGATATTACCCAGTGGTTGGCAATCTTGCGGACGGAACAATTTACGAGGATGCTACGATTAGCGTTTCAAACAAAGAAGTGTTGGAAGTAGAACCCGTAACCGGTATGCTAGTACCTAAGACAGCCGGTAGCGTTATGGTTAACGCAACCTATAACGGTCTAACGGTTTCCAAAGAGGTTATTGTAAGGGAAAATCCCGTTGCGTTTGAACTGGAACTAGGTTCGGCAGACCAAAAACTCGGTATTCAATTAAAGCGTACTTGGGGAAGATATTGGTTGGACGAAAATGGCAATAGGGTAAATACTTTTACTTTTGGACTCGTTAACAAGGATAACAAATTTGACGTGGAGTGGACGATTAGTGATACTACTCTTGCAAGTTTTACTAGACTAGAAAACTCCCAAGACATAGTAATTGAGTTCAAAGAAGCAAGTAAGGGACAATCGGTAACAGTTACCGCAACACTAAAGATAAACGAGCTATTACAACAACGCGTAAAGCGTAGCTTTACTTTTAACTTGCGTGAAAGAGACGCAATTAACGTGTACGACTGGGATGAGTTTAATAGGGTAGCCGAGCTTAATCACAACGATATAGTTTTACAAGCCGATTTATACCCAACTTATACGGCGGGGCTAAGGAGCGATATTTACGGCAACGGCTTCAAAATTGATGCTACAAATCTTCCTGTTGTTAACCCCGGGAGTTTTAGAAACTGGGTTATTGATGCAACTAGGTATGGGAGTGGACACTGGGAATATCAAGAGACCGGTAATGGTAAAACGGTAATCGAGGACGTTGTCTCAATAGGCTCACCGGCATATAAAGACGTAGATAACGTACTTGGATTTATTAATTTTTATTGGTGTTACTGCCCAATAGAGATTAAGTTCTGTCAGCTTTCCGGTTATAATGAAGGTATTTCCTTCCATAACACGTTAAACGCTTTAGTGGAGGGTTGTATATTTGGTGAAAATATTCATAGTGGGGTAGGTATACAACACGAGCCGGGTAGGGCGGAACGTGGAACTTTCACTTTTAAAAATAACATTTTTAAGCAACAGGGCGGTGCCGCAATACAAATGGTTACCAGTAAGTTTAGTGAACAGTATATGGACGTCGTTTTTAATCAAGATATCGTGTTTGAAGGCTTTATGGACGTATATAACTGGAAACAACGTGAAGAATTTAAAAATATTTTTGCCGAGGCTTTGTTAGGATTAGTTGGTTCAGATATTATAGCTGGCGAGTTGAGAAAGGTATTTGTAAACGCAATAGCAAACGCATTGGAGTCATTTATTAATGAAAAAGAATATAATGGAATATTCTACAAATACGCAAGTAAAGAGTACGCTAGTTTTGCTTTTGTTGGTCTTACTCTTATTTCTAAGATGGACCCGGATAGTATTCATGCAAACACAACCTCTCCAATGAGAACCTTTGATATTCCTCTCGAGGATGAAAACGGGGTGCCTAAAGGCGATTTGGAGGGTCTAGTCGGTTTAATAGATTTGGTTTTGAATTCGTCTAGATCGTTACACATAACGAACCCTTGCTATTTGGTTTGTACCGATTTCGTTAATTACGAGCCGGAAATTAAGCCGGGCGACCCCGTTCCTAATAGTAAGGAACTTTACGCCAAATTAGTTGGCACAATTGAAAATCAATAGTATTGACTTTTGCTTTTCTTCGTGCAATAATAAAAATAATATAACACCTATAAGGTAAACGTAAAGAAGGAGAAAAATTATGGCACAACCAGCAACACCGGGATTTATTAAAGGATGTATTATAGTTCCCCTTATAACCATTTTGGTTTTAGTTATTGTTGTAGTAGGAGCAGGACTCATAGTTTTGAACATGACTCCCGCCGATTTAGGAATTGCAGACGTTGAACTTTTTGACGGCGAAACTTTGACAACTTTGGGCCTAGCGGACGTAAAGTTAAAGGAAATCCCCGCATTCATAAAGGACATTATGAACGTTGAGGAAGATAAGATTGTTACAAATGCTCCTAAGGAGGAGGATAAAGTGGCGGCGGAAAACAAGATAGCAGGTAGTAGCGTACAAATGAAGGAGGATGGTGTTACTATAGATTATTCTTCTATCGTAACCGATAAAATTATTTATCCTACCAAACAAACTATAGAATACGACGACACGACCCTTGCTTATATCTTTAACCAAATGATATCCGACGGCGCGGAAAGTAGTAACGATGCAATAGAATTTTTGCAAGATATAGATGCTTCTATTAATGAAGTTACCATTTCTAAGAGTGAAGAAGGTTCTTCTTTGCGTTTGGTTGCCTCTATAGATTTGACTTCCATGACCGAAGAATTGGTATCTGCTTTAAAAGAAGCCGGAGTAGGTAGTTTTATCAAACTCCCCGAAAAGGCATATCTCGTAAGCTATAGCAGTATTACTATTAACGAAGAAGGTCTTGTAACCACTTCTCAGTCACTAAAGATTAATGATAGCGACAATCCCATTTCTAAAGCAATCATGAAAGTTCTTGCTAAAAAAGCAAATGAGACTGCACAAGAAGAGGGTCAACAAGTGGATACCAATGCTAACGTAGTTAACGATAAAATAGGTGAAGCATTCGTTTCCATCGTATCCAACCTAGGTAAGCCCGTGGAAATTAAGGACGGAGCTATCGCAGTAGAAACATATACCGAATAATGAAAAAAATTGGTTTATTAGTAGCAATGCAAAAGGAAGCCCAAGGAATCATCCAAGGGCTTTCTAACGTAAGAAAAGAGGAATATAAAGGTAAAACCTTTACTCTTGGTGTTTTGGGCGATAAAGAGGTCGTTTTGGCTCTTGCCGGCATCGGCAAGGTTAACGCCTCCTTTACTACCGCCATTATGATTGAGCGTTACTCGGTTGAGTGCGTTATTAATACCGGTATAGCAGGTGGCGTAGGTAAACTTAAACCCCTTACCGCACTATCCGTTTCCAGCGTATGTCAACACGATAGCGACACCACTGCGCTAGGGGACCCTATAGGGCTCATTAGCGGTCTAAATAAGGTTTATTTCGATTGCGACGAGCAAGTGATCAACGTTATTAAATCGGTGGCTGAAAACGCCGTAATCGGGCGTGTGGCGACGGGCGACAAGTTCATTGCAAGCGACGAGGAATCCAAACGTATCGCACAAACTTTTGATGCCATCGCTTGTGATATGGAATGTGGAGCTTGCGCTCAGGTATGCTATATTGCGGGTGTAAAATTCGGAGCGTTAAAGGTTATTAGCGATTCTGCAGGAGACGATTCTCCAATGGCTTACGAAGAATTGGCTCTTCGTGCTTGCCAAATTAACTCCAGTACCTTACTAAAAGTAGTGAAAGCGTTATAAAAAACGAATAATCACTATTATTTTGCGCGCTATCAAATAGCGCGCTTTTTTATTTCACAAAAGCCCGGTTCTTTAGCATATATTATTGCTATAAAGGAGTGCAATGCGATTTGGAACCGACGGCGTTAGAGCTAAAGAGGATTATTTTACCGAAGAATGGCTGGAAAGATTTGCTTCCGCTTTATTTCTAAAATATGGTAGTTTTAAGGGCTGTATTGCTAGAGATACTCGTTTAAGCGGGGAAAGAATAGTCGGTACGTTAAGTAAGTTTTTGATAAAATACGGAGTAAAACTTTATGATTGTGGGATAGCGCCTACTCCGACACTTGCTTTTTTAACTCAAAATTACGGTTGTGATTTGGGAATAGTGGTGTCTGCTTCTCACAACCCGCCGGAATATAACGGAATAAAGCTATTTTCGGGCGATGGAGCCAAAATGGCGAGTGGAGTGGAGAAAGAGTTGGAAACTTTGTTTTTGCGTCCTCTTGCTCCTAAAACGGCGCGAGAGGGCTTCGTGTGTTTGATAGACGTGAGCGAATATGAAAAAAGCTTGATGGATACTTTTGGGGATAAAATAAGGGGTATGCGCCTATTAATAGATGCCTGTTACGGCGCAACCGTGGATATAGCTAAAAGAGTTTTTGAAAAATTGGGTTGTGTCGTTAAAAGTATAAACGATGAGCCTAACGGTAAAAAAATTAACGTTGATTGTGGTGCTACCTGCCTAACCTCTTTAATAGACGAGGATAGTAGGGGTGAATACGATTTGGCGTTTGCTTACGATGGCGACGGAGATAGGGTGATTTGCGTTAAAAAGGGGAAAATTTACAATGGAGACCACGTGGTTTACGCCTATGCAAGTTATTTGGATAGTAAGGGAGAGTTATGCCCCAGGATGATTGTAGGCACGCTTAATTCCAATTTAGGGTTGGAAAAAGCACTTGAAAGCAAAGGAATATCACTACTGCGCGCATCGGTAGGAGATAAGCACGTTTACAAGGAGATGAAAAATAGTGGTGCAAAGGTGGGCGGAGAAAGTAGCGGTCACGTCATATTTAACGGATACGGAGAGACGGGCGACGGCATAGTTACCTCGTTAATGCTTTGTTTGATGGAAAAGGAGATAGGACTTGAAAAATTAATAGACGTGGTAGATTATCCAGTGGAAGAGAGCTTCGTGCAAGCAGGTGAAGAGCAAAAGGAAGCTTTTGAGAAAGCTACTTTGGTTAAAGAGAAAGTTTTGGAAATGGCGAAAGAGGGAATAAGGGCTATCGTGAGAGCAAGCGGTACCGAGCCTAAAATTCGAATTCTTGTAGAAGCGGAAAGATATGAAACGGCGCGCGAAAAGGCTTGCGAGCTTACCAATATTGTTTCTTCTATTATAAATGATAAACTCGAAAACAAGAATACTAAACACGATGTTTTAGGTACCCATAAATTGGAATTTGTCAAAGCTGATTATAGCGAATATTACAAAGACGGAGTAATAGTTATTTCTCCCGAGACTACCTTTATAGAAAAAGGAGTTAAAATTGGTGGCGGGAGCGTTATATATCCATTTAACGTTATAAGAGGAAAAACTATTATAGGAAAAAACGTAACGGTTTATTCCTACTGCGATTTGACGGATACGATAATTGGTGACGGAGTGGACATTCGTTCTAGCTACGCCATACAAGCGACGGTAGGCGACAACTCTACCGTTGGACCTTTTGCAACTTTGCGGAAGGGCGCGGTAATTGGAAAGGGGTGTAGAATAGGGAATTACGTGGAAATCAAAAATTCCGTTTTAGGCGACGGTGTAAAATCGGCGCACTTGAGCTACGTCGGCGATGCTATGGTGGGAGCAAAAACCAACGTTGGTTGTGGAACGGTATTTGCAAATTACAATGGGAAAATCAAGCGCAAAACCGAGGTGGGAGAGGGCGTTTTTATCGGTTGTAATACCAATCTTATTGCACCGCTTAAGGTGGGAGACGGCTCCTATATTGCGGGTGGCTCTACTATAACGAAAGACGTCCCGCCCGGCAAATTCGTAATTTCGCGTAGCTGTCAAAAAGTGACAGACAAGAGATAAAAAAGCATTGTATCATCGCACGCGCGCTCCTGCACGATAAAATTTTAGTAAAATAACGCGTACGTTGCTTGCGTGCGCGCCTTTTATTATATATAATAGTGCCATATATCGACGTAACTCCATGGAGACCGGATTATGGCAAAATTAAGAGTAACAGGTAAACGTTTCTCCCTAAACGGGATGTTTGGCATCACTATGATAGCCGTTTTAATCGTAGCAGTTGCATCAATCGTAGCGGCTGCGGTTATTCTACCTAATTATGCGGACGCGACACCGCACGACACGCCCGAGGTAGTCGCTATCGTCACGCCCGAGAACGGGCTTATTTCGATAGGCGCCGATCCGACGCAAGTTTTCTTAACCGTCAAATATAGTGACGGCTCTTCCGCGCAAGTAGCGCTATCCGAACTAGTAGTCACCGGTCTCGACACTAGTAGTGAAGGCGTTCTTGACGGAGTCGTTTTGGATTACGGCGGTTTCAAACAAACGGTTTCCTTTAACGTTGTTCCCACCGAGTTAAAAGTGGAGTATATTGCCTCTACCGGCGGTAGAATAGATGGAGAAGTTTTGCAAACGGTAACGGCTGGCGCCGATGCTACTCGCGTGGAAGCTATACCGGACGAAGGATATTATTTTGCAGGTTGGAGTGACGGTGACATTAACGCAAGCCGTCTTGATAAACAAATTTCCAAGAGCATGCGTCTCATTGCAAAATTTGAGAAATTGCGTTACACCGTGGTTTTCTATTATCCCGACGGTACTACTGCAAGAGAAGAAATAGTCGCTTATAACGAGGCACCTCTTCGTGTTCCTCGCCCCGAGGAGCATAACATGCAAATGTACGGGTATCGTTTTATTGGTTGGGACGTTGATTACACTCATATAACCAAAGATACCAACATTACTCCCAT
This sequence comes from Candidatus Stercoripulliclostridium sp., assembly GCA_045535235.1. Classification (GTDB taxonomy): domain Bacteria; phylum Bacillota; class Clostridia; order Christensenellales; family DTU072; genus Stercoripulliclostridium_A. The sequence goes on along the minus strand of JAZSLG010000010.1, from coordinate 26,310 downwards.
GTTTGAGAAATATTCAGCTGATTTCCATATTGAATATACTATCGACGGAGATGGTAACGTTCTTGGTACGTCGGACGCACTCGAATATTATCAAAACGACGAATTGGCTACCGTTCGCGTTAAGCCCACGGGAAGAAGTCAAGATTACACTTTTACCGGCTGGTCAATCTACGACGTAGATTTACAATCTTGGATTTCACTTGAGCCCCAAATGGAAGGCGGTAAACTTGTAAGAGTAGGCGTTAACCACGCTATCGAGTTTTTATCTACGCGCACGGGTACGTCTAACGAATATCTTTTGAGCTTTACTCCCGACGAAAACGTGGACGATATTTACGTTAAAGCTCATTTCGTATACAACGAAAGCACCGTTACTTTCACCTCCATGAATAACGAGGCTCGTTCTCCCATAAAGATTGATTACGAAACTCCCATTGGCGAATTGTTTGACGTTGAAGACCTTTCCTATCTTTCCACTTTGGGTTATTCCTTCAAGGGTTGGTACGCTAAAGGCGGAGAAGTAAAAGCAGACGGCTCTCCCGTTCTCGTAACTAACGAAACCAGATTTACTCAACCCACCGAGCTTATCGCTTACTGGGAAAAGGAAATCTTTACCGTTCTCTTCTTAAAGGGAGATAACGAAAGCACTTCGTTCGTCGACCCCTCGCAAGGTTACGTGGAAAACTTTGGCGGTCAAAACGGCGTTAACGGTAGAGTGGTTACCGCTTATTACCAAGACAATCTTGCTGGCGCAATAACCGGCGCTTTCCCCGAGGAAATCCCAATCAAAGAAAATTATACTTTTAAGGGTTGGTATTTGGCAGATGCCGATAGATTACCCACTTCCAAAGTAATAGATAGAACTTTCAAGTTGGAAACTCCCGTCAGCTACGTAGTCCCGGTATTTGAAGTTAATACTAAGACTCTAACCGTATCTATGATGGGTTCCGGCTCCATTTATTCTCTCGTTACTTCCGAGAACGGTTTGTTGGTAGAAAGAAGCATTTCCAGTAAGATTGAAATGCCCGTTACCGAAAACTATTCCGTTCGTATTCGTCCCAGTAAGGGTTACGCTTTGTCGGCTGTTACCGTAAACGGTGCTAGGTCAACCGGTACCGACCTTGCAGGTGCCGAGGGCTATTACGACGTTACCATCGAGAAAATTATTACCGTTGATTACGAAATTAAGGCAGAGTTTACTTTGACTTCTTTTTCCGTTTCCATCACAAACGGTAGTGGTGTTACCAACAACGGTACTATTACTTACGGCCTACTAGGCACGACCGAGACCACTTCCGCAGTAACCGAAAACGTTGTTGCTACCGTAAACTACGGTGCAGGTCTTTCCATAGAGATTAATCCTTATAACGAGAACGACGAAGAAAGTGAAAGATACTATATTGCTTCCGTATCTTTGAATGGTATTAACATGGACGTTGCTACCGAGGCGATATATTACAATTTGGTTATTGAAAATATTACTGAAAATCAAAACGTAGTAGTAACCTATCGTGAATTCCGTTACCGCGTTACTTTGCCCGAAAATAACGAGTTTGGTCAAATGACGGCTGGAAGCCACACCGAGCTTTCAAGAGGGGAAGAACCCGAGTTTAACATTCTTGCAAACGACGGTTACTATATCCGCAGAGTTACCGCAAACGGTACTATCATTGACCCATACGTATCCGCCGACGGTTACATAGTAAACGAAATTAAAGTTAAAGGCTCTCTCGATTCTCACGATTACAGAGTCGTTGAGATGGATATTACCATAGACGGCGTTGAAAAGGACGTTATATTTGAAGTTGAGTACGCCGAGCTTTATTACAACGTAACCACTTCTTACGAAGGTATCGGTACTGTTGACGCACCCTTTACCGCCGAGCATGGCAAGACCTACCAAATTAAAGCCGAAACTTCGGGCGGTTATTACGTTCATTCCTATATCGTTGACGGCGTAGAATACGTTTACGGTGACGTTCAACTAGCTCGTGAATTTAATATTACGAATATCAGCCGTGACTACGACGTTAAGTTCATCTTTAAGAGAACTACCTATTACGTTCGTTTCGTCGACAGTAACGGATATTCTTCCGTAACCTATAACGAGCAAACCGTAGATATTGCTTCCAACGTAGGTTATACCTTTACGGACGTAGAACATTCTTCCACTTCCGGGTTCGTTATCAACACTAAGGAAGGTTACTATATCAACAAGATTAACGTAACCTCAAATAAGGGCGAAAATTATAACGAGGTTACCAATTTCCTAGCGAAAAGCCACGTCGTAACCTTAAGTAACGTTAGGGCAAGCTATACCGTTAAAATCGATTGCTTACCCATCAACTTGGATTACAAAGTATACTTAATTAATAAAGGAACTAACGAGGTTTCCATCAATAACGAAGTCGTTAGCGGTAACGAGTACACATCTACCATTTCTTACGGCGGAGAGTTGAACGTAAGTATTGTTCCGGAAGAGGGCTATAACGTAACCGTTAATAACGTTACCATTAAGAATAAGGACTCCAGAGATACCTATTATTATCTACCTCTTGATGGTGAATATTCTAAAGCCGAGGGCAACGGATATTATTCAATACTATCTTCTGTCGATTACGTAACGGGTAAAGACGTATTAACGTTATTCGTATACGACACCAATACCTCTATTGATATTTACGTTTACTTTAGTGAAGAGGACGACGACGCTAACATCAACGTTATCAATTATACTACCGAGGGTAACGGCACGCTAAGCGTAAAGAACGGTGATACCCCAATAACCTCGGGCGAAACGGTTACTACCGGCACGAAAGTAGAATTCGTTCTTACCCCCGATGCAGGTAGCGATATCAAAGCTCTTATTATCAACGGACAAGAGGTCGTAGTCGCAGAAAGAGCTTACAGCTTGATAGTAAGAGAGGATGCCGACGTATGTGCAATATTCGGTGAAACCCAATATCTCATTACCATACAAGAAGACGCTCTAAACGGCATTATAGCAACGGATAAGAGCTTGGTAACCAAAGGCACTTCTTTCAATATTAGATTGACTCCCGTAGAGGGCTATTACGTATCCGACTGCGCTATCACCGTGGAAGGCTCCAGCGTTATACGTCATCCCTTCTCGGGTAATAAAGAAGCAGGTGCTATGGACTACGAATTTAACGGTGACGACGTAACCGGTAACATTAGCATTACCGCCCAATTCTCACCCATTGAGTACAACTTGCAATATACTCACACAGCAAACGGCTCGTTGAGTGGTGTAGGTACTACGGGTGACTTGTTCGTTAACTACGGCGAAACCAAGACTATCGAAATTAACGCAAACGACGGTTACTATATTAGTAATATCGTTATAAACGGCGAAACCTTCTCTACCAAGACGTTAATAGGAACTCCTACGGCTTCCGGTGAATACGTTTCCGGTAAGTTGCAACTCACCATTTCGGGTGACGTAACTTTGGACGTAGCTTTCTCGCCCATGGTTTACACCATTACCATTAATGAATCTCTTGGCGGAACAACGCTTGTTAAGAAAGAAGATACTGCATTCTTACCCGCAAAAGATATTAAGCTTGGAGCAGGGGATAAGGTTTATCTCAAGATGCAAGCCGAAAAGGGCTACCATATTGAATCTTTTGAAATTCCCGGACAAGAAATTAATAATTGGAAGGAAGGAAACGTATCTGAAAACGACCTTAACCAAATCTTCTACGAATTGGAAGAAGTTACCGGTAACGTTACGGTAATAGTAAAATACGCGATAAACGAGTATAAGATTAACGTTAACGTAGCCAACGTAAGCCCCAACTTTAGTTCGGTAGACGTTGATAGCAATAGCTTTGGTATCGTAACCGTTAACGGCACGGCTCCCGATGAAACCAAGCTTTATACTCACGGCAGTAACGTTAAGTTCGTCGTAACGCCAAGAACGGCACGCGGTTACTATATTTCCAAGTTTGAGTTACAATACGTTGACGATGAAGGCGTTTGGAGAAATGAAATTATTACCTCTATTAACGAGACCGGTGGTTCTTACATACTAAGAGGTATTTCACGCGACATTCAAGCCGTAAACGTAGAGTTTAAGAGACGTACTTATTCTTATTCTCAAAGCTTAACTATTGAAAACGAGGGCGCTCCTTGGTTATCTAATGGTAGCTTAGTCGCAACCTTTAAGAATCCTTACTCTTCCGCACCCGTAGTTTTGGAAAACGGCAAGTATGAGTATGGTTTGAATTACACCGTTACCGCTATTCCCGGAACGGGCTACAAACTACTTCCCGAAGAGCTTGACGAACTAGGCAACCCCATACTTACTAGCGGTGGATTCAAGTTCAACGGCGAAAGCAGACTATCTTCCGTAAGAAACAATCTTTACGTTGGTACCGTTACTTCGGATATGAATTTCGAGGTAGTTTATATCATTGAAACCTATGAAGTATCGCTACTCGCTACCACGGGTGGAGAATACGCTATCTACGATATAGATAACACTCTTCTTTGGGCGCCCGGCATCCAAATACTTGATGAAGTACCCGAAGTTTGGGATGAAAGCGAACACGGTTATTGGACGTTGAAAGAACGTCAAACCACGTCGGGCACCATATGGGCTTCTTCTAAGGGACTAGTAGTTACTTACGGCACCGAGTTGATTTTCTCTGCAACTCCCGATGCTTCTACCGGTAATAGGATTAAAACCTTTAGCATCAACGGCGTTAACCGCAATATACTAAACGAAGACGCTACCATGCGTATAAACTACGTAACGGAAAAAGCCACTCTTTGTGAAGTTGTCTTTGAAGTACACGAATATTCCATTAAAGTTAATACTTTCATAGGTGGACTTGCACAAATAAGCACCTCTACCGTAAAGTGGAATGAAAGCTTTACTCTTAAAGTTATTATTAACCGTGGATACGTTATGAGTAGCGTATTGGTTAACGGTGAAGAAAAGAGTGCTATCGCTTATGCTCTTGAACAAAACGGTTCATATACCGAAGCTCACGTAATCTCCAATTGGGATATCGAAATTACTCTAATCAATAAAGAATACGATATTACCTTTACCGGCGACTATGCAAATACGTATAGCGTAATGCAAAACGGAGAAAAGGTAAAAGAAGTTAGCGCGGTAAGTGGCGTAATAATCAACGATAACGTAATAGGTAAGGAAAGACGTGAATATTACACCAACGTAGCGGGTTCCTTCACCGGTGAGGGTAAACTACTTAATAGAGCCGTTTACGCAGATAAACTTACCATCGTTCTTAACGCACCTAACGGTTATAGAATTACCTCCGTATCCATAACCATGGATAACGACGGTGGTGTTGTCTCCAACCTAGTATTAGGAGAGAGTGGGCTTAGTGCCGATGACGGTACCGGTCGACGCACCTTCCCCATCTCTAGCATGACGGGTAACGTAGTAATTAACGTTAACTACGCTATTAAGCAATATGCTATCGAATACTTGTCTACAAGTGGTGGTCAATACGTATCGTCCGGCACTACTCTTGTAAGTCACCACGAATTGTTCAATCTTGAATTGATTTCCAACGATGGTTTCTATTTGGCAAACCTTGACATTAACGGAAGAAGCATTCCTACCGTCTATACTAAGGACGGCATGCGTTATCAATACACTACCACCACTAAAGTAGGAGATGCCTTCAAGCTAATGGAAATCGATGACGTATTGGTAAACGGTGGAAGCAAGATAACCATTTTTGCTACCTACGAAAAGCAAAAGTTTGACGTAAGATTCTTCGTCAACAACTTGCAAATCACCTCTTTATACCAAGACGCAACGTTGGGACTAAGCTTAGAGAACGACCAACTCGTTTACGATAGTGAAGTTCCCTCCATCATTAGACACAAACTTCAAGACGGTTACTCAATTACGAGCATTGCCTTCTACAATATGCCCAAAGCAAACCAACTTGCAAGCTATTACAACTTTGCATTAGAGGGTAACGTTGACCGCAACTATAATTTATTCACGCCCAAGGGAGAAAGCTTGTCGGTAAAACTAGACGAAGCAATTCTCTCCATGATGGATTTCCATTCATCTTCTCAAAACGTAATACGTATCTACTATACGACGGCTATCGACCAATACGATGCCAATACTAGCATGTATCTCGTTCAAGCGGGAACGGAAAACGGCAAAATGGTTAATAGGGGTAGAGAAATCCAAAGCTCTTCCGTACCTTCGGTAAACGGTAAGAAGGTATTTGCTCTAACTACCAAGTTTAGCGATAGTAAGGATATTATCAAGCACGAGTACGGCACCGAGGCAATTTTGACCGTAAACGTACTTGCTACAAGCAGTAACGACTACTCCTTCCAAGGCTTCCAAGAATACAAGAACGGCGTTTGGAGTTACGTAACGCATGACCCCGAAAATAGTGGAATAACGCTACAATCGGGCGGACAAGTTTTGCGTTATACCATGACTTCCACGCGTACTTTCAGAGCAGTATTCTTCCGTGTTTACGAAGTAACCGTTCAAATTCACCCCGAATACAAGTATTATGAAGGTAACTTTGCAAACTACAACCCTGCCTTAATGAAGTATCGTCAATACGCTAGTTTGACTGCAACTGCAAACTACTCGCAAAACTCCGATACCGGCGTTATACTACCCAATATAAACGGCACGCAAGAAAGACTTGAGGATACCGACGGTGTAGCCGATGCAAGTTATACCTATAGAATCCTAAGTGGCGCACGTTTGCGTTTGGATGGTAACGATAGTATTAATATTAACGCAACTAAAGGCCGTACCTATTCGGTAATAACCTACGAAAACGGAAAGAAAGTACAACGCGACGAAGGATATAGCTCGGGTGTTGAAACATTGGAAGATAGATTAGTTTACGCATATTTCAATAATACGATGTACGTAAGCTTTATTATGGAAACCGTAGGCTCTTCCGTAAGGAGTGAGGGTGGTACGGTAAGTTATGCAAAGGACGGTGCTACCGTAAGCAGTCTTTCCAACAACTCGCTTACCATGTCGCCCAACCAAACCTTAACGATTACCATTAATCCTAAGGCAAATTATAGGTTTGATAGCATAATGGAATTAATTCCGCTATCAACTCCCGATGCAAACGGCTTTAAGCAATATAGCAATACTTACAGTCCTTTGAGTGCAACCGAGGACGGTAGCATCCAAATGCTATATTACACCGACGATTGGCAATTGATAGAAGACGTTAACGATTACGCCGGTAGAATAGGACATGTAGTAGTAACCATCAACAACCTTGCCGAGAATACTATATATAAGATTAGGTTCTGGAAACAAGTTGAGGTTACCAGTAGCGTACAATTCGTAACCGACGAGATGGACGGCACTTTCTTGCCTAACTATACTTTGGCAATAGACTCAGACAATTCTTCTCCCGATGGTTTGTATGATTACAACGCTAACTTAGTATACGATATTAAGTATAGTCTCCCCGAGAATATTTTCTCCGGTTGGTCAAAATACTACCAATTCGTGGGATACTTTATTAATGGTATTAACTCCTATACTCAACTGGTACAAAACTACCCCGGCTCTTACCAAGGTAACTTTATACTAAACGACCTTGACGGATTGTCTAACGGCGTTAATATTGTGGAAAAGACCACGGTTATCATGGGCGTTCCCTACACTACTTATAACGTAGAAATCGTTGCAAGATTTATCCCAATTTATAACGTTGTTATAGAGAACGAATACCTTGATAGCGGTGATTATTTGAATCCCGGACAAATTACCGCCTCGGCGATAATGTACGACGAGAGCTTGACGCAATACTACACCTCTTCCTCTAACGTGGAACCCAAACTTGGCTCGTCGGTATCCTATAATACTGATATGTCTTTCCAAATGCTTGGTAAGATTAACACTATTGATACCTCTAACAAGAACTCGGCTTCTTCCACTTACAATACTTGGAAAGATAATATGATAACCCTTAGTTGGTTAGGTGGAGAGAGTGAATCGGACAGCTTTAGCTTTATTGCTTGGCAGTACTATGCTTACGACAAAGAGAGTGAGTCTTTCTCTTGGAAGAACATTCCTTACGTTGATACCAATTCACAAACCAACTTGGTAACTAAGCCAAACTTCACCTTCCCCGTATCTTGCTTGTTTAGCACTTCCTATTTAGCTAACGTATCTTCAACTGGTGTTTGCAACTTGGCTGGATTTGCTTACGAGGCTTCGGTATACGATTATAACGGTGAATATCAATCGTCAAATAGAATTAACGCAATAAGAATCAGACCTCTATTCCAAAAGGTAGAAAAATTGGAGCTTGTCAAATCTACTGCTGTTTACGACGAAAATATATTCCTTGACGGAATTGGTGAGGTTGACCCCAAGATTAGTAGTACTTCTCGTTCAAGCGGATACTTTAATTACCACACTGTTCAAACCTTAATACCCGCAACGATAAGCGGATATCAATTCGCAGGTTGGTATATTACCGAAAACGGCAACGGCGGACACCAAGCACTTAATTTGCAAGCAACCGCTACCGATAATGATAGAATCATTGTAGACGGCGCAACAACTTACTATTTGCACACCGTGGCAATAAAGGATACGGCAGGTAACGATACTGGTAAAACTATTTCCTATAGTTACAATCCCGCGGTAGAACAAGCTTACGTATTGATGGATTCGTCCTTTACTATTTTTGCACGTTACGTTCGCGTTTACGAAATAAACGTTAGAATATCCAACGTATCGGGCTTTAGCCAAGTTCTAACCGATTCTTTACCCACGTTAAATTGCTATATGTTGGTTGACGGAGAATGGGAATTGCAAGGGGATCTTTCCGGTAATAGGATGATTTCTATTAAGGAAGCACGTGTTGGTAGCAAACTCAAGTTTACGTTATCTACCAACTTCTCCGGTAACCTTTCGGATACCGTTTGCTTTAACCCCATGTATGACCGTTTCGTGGGTATTACCGCGGTTAACGATAATAACTTGAACGTTTGGGATTCTAATGGTTCCACGGATGCAACCGACTCTAGCGTACCTAGAGCTTCTGAGTTACAAGCTTACGTAAATAGTGGAACGGTAAGTGATTTGACTGAATATAACAATAGAATTACCGGAATGGAAATCATTATAAACGCCAACGTTGAAAAGACGGTTGACGTAAACTTTGAGTCCTTCGGTACTTTGATACTCCGCAACGTATACGTTGGTTCATCCATCAGATTGCCCGAAGAGTTGGGTAAAGCGTTGTACGATGCAAATTCTACCTCGGTTGAGCTTTCTACCGATGCTTGGGGTAACGACGCTTACTTCGTTAAAGACGGTGGTATCGGCGATAGTTATGAAGGAGGAATTATCGATGGTATAATTGCCCTTAATAGTATCCCGATTAAAGCAAATCGTAGCTTTGACGGTCAAGAAAACGGCGACTATGCAACTCGTTTGATAGATACCGCTAGCGTACTAAATAGCGATAACATTAGTATAGGTGTAAACTTTGACGGCTCCAACATAACTAAGAAAGTACAAAATATCGTTTATTACGGAAGCGCAAGTTGGGTTGAATACGAATACGTGGACGGCGTTTTGACCCCCGTTTCTAAAGAGGCGACCAGTTTGTACGATTATCCCTTCGCGGACGGCGGTATCGTTGGTAAAGCCGGTGATGGCTCGGTCGGAAATCCCTTTAAGATTGCTAACGTTGACCATTTGCGCAACATAGACAATATTTACAAGGGTAACTACGGTAGCTTCATTTACGGATATATAAATGGTGTAGCTCAACGTATCAACTTTAAGCAAGTTGCCGATATCAACTTGAGCGAAACCAATAACGCACTAACTTCACCCCTTTGTTCCTCATTCTACGGAATGGGAGGTGTATATTACTCCAACGGATTTAACGGCGTCTACGACGGTGGAAATTACGCTTTGTACAACCTACAATTTGAACTACGTTCCTCCAATATTAGTGAAAACGTAGGTATATTCAGTAGAGTTTATCGCGACGGCGAAATCAAGAACGTTGCAATTGGTAGGTCTTCCGTTAGAACCAACGCAGTTAACGTAGGCGTTCTTGCAGGTAGCGTGTTCGGCGGTACCATCAGTAACGTTTATTATAAAGAAATAGGCACTCAATCCATATCTAACAACGTAACCGGTTCCAACTTCGTTGGCGGTTTGGTTGGATTGCTCTCTGGTGAATCTTCACCCCAAGGTATTATTATAGATTCCAACATTGCAAACTTTACCGTTATTGCGACTAAGGGCGGTAGCTATCTTGGCTCTGGTAGAGATTACACCGGCGGTGCAGGTGGCTTGGTCGGTTCCATTGGCGCTTATGGTATAGTCGAAGGCGTCAAAGACGGTTATACCGTAAGTGGCGTGACTGTTTCCAGCGGTGCATCGATGAACGAAAGCGGTATTGGTGCAGGCGGTTTGGTCGGTACCATACAAGCTTCCAACGATGCTTATACGAGCGACGCACTATGGGGCGTTGTAGTAATAGATACTAACCTTTCAAACGGAGAGCTTAAGGTTGCAATTGGTGGCGTAGCAGGCTCCGTTGGTACGGGTAGAAGAATCCAGAACGCTACCTATAATGTTGTAAATAACGATGCAAGCATATCTTCGTATTCTGCTCCTTCCGGATTTACTCAACCTACTACCGGTGCGGATGGTAATTACCTGAGTTACGGCGGTGGCGGTATCGCCGGTTATAATGGCGGAAGTATTGATAACTGTAACGTATATACCACGGACAATTATAAGTTGAAGTTAAAAGGTACTATGGTAGGTGGTATAGTCGGTGTAAACCTAGGATATGTAAATAATTCTACAGTAAAAGCAAGGTTATATACCACGCGTGAAATAATCAATACTTTTGAAGGCGGTACCTACGGCGGTATGGTCGGATTTAATATGGGTAAAGTCATTGGTGGTAGCGTGGCAGGTGTTAAAACGGCAACCGACGATTACGATGCGACTTCTGCAATGTATGAGATAGTAACCAACGATATGAGCGTATACGCCCCGGTAAGCGGTAACAACGGTATTATGCATGGTGACCCCGGTAGCGATACTTCGACTATATACGTGGGCGGTATTGTAGGTTACAATACGGGTGAAGTTCTAAACGTTACAAGTAATGCTAAGATTATGGTAAACAGAAGGACTAACGACGAATTGTCCAATGACTCTTACGTTGGCGCAATTTGTGGATTTAGTACGTCTGATGATATATCCTCTAATTATGGAGTCACTCGTATTAAGTACTTCCATTACTTGTGGGTAGAGCAAGCAACCGATATAAATAATCGCATGTATGCTTACGTAGGAAATAATAAGGGTAATGGTATAACCAGTAGTGGTTCCACCGTAGTTTACGCGGACGTTGAATACGTAGGCGGTGGTACTAGCTTTACTGCGGCAAACGACGAATTCAGCTTTGCCAACACCTATGCTTCGGGATACCTTAGTGGTACGGCAAGCGTATACTTCTACGATACCGACGGATACACCGCTTCCAGCTACGCACCCGATTGGAACTCCGGAAACACTATCGAAACGGCTAAGAGCAGTGATAAAGTCTATAGTGAAGACTGTGAGGAAACTCGTGGTAGCATAAGTATTTGGGGCGCTTGGAACTACACCGGAACGCTACGTTACGTAAACGTTTCACAAACCAAAGTACCTTCGTAATAATATCTAGCTGAAAAATAACTTGAATACGGAAGGCGAAACGCCTTCCGTATTTTTTATACTTTAATAAAAAAGTTTAGTAATACTAAACAAAATAAAGTTTAATAAAATTAAACAAAATTATTGACAGTATTAAGTATTGTTGTTATTATTTATTTAAGATGCGTAGGTGTACGCGTTTGAGGAGAAAATTATGGAAATCGGCGCAAAAATAAGGTCAATAAGATTGCGTAGAGGGCTCACCCAAGAAGAGCTTGCAATGAGAGCAGAACTTACCAAGGGTTATATTAGCCAATTGGAGAACGATTTGGCATCGCCTTCTATTGCAACGTTAATAGATATCCTTAACGTACTAGGCGTAACTCTCCAAGCCTTTTTTGCCGAGGAAAAGGAAGAGCAGTTGGTTTTTGGTAAAAACGATTTCTTTCTTTCCCAAAACGGAACGGGTAGTGCAACATGGTTAATTCCAAACTCGCAAAAAAACGATATGGAACCCATACTCCTCGTCCTTCCCGAAAACGGCGAGTCGGAAGTAAGGTATCCCTTTGAGGGCGAAGAGTTTGGCTACGTTTTGGAGGGTAAGATTGCCGTGGAGGTGGACGGTAAAATGCACACCGCCAAGCGTGGTGAAGCATTTTATATAGACGGCGCGCACGAACATAAAATAGTAAATATAGGTACGCGTGAAGCAAAAATAATTTGGGTGACGACACCTAGCAACTTTTAGGAGTAAAAATGAGCAAGCAAACAAAAGACGTAATACAAACGAAAGACGTAATTATTGAGTTGAAGAACGTTCAAAAAGACTACGATGGTAAACCCGCAGTCAAAAACGTCAGTTTTTCCGTTAAACGCGGAGAGTTCGTTACCTTTTTGGGACCCTCGGGTTGTGGTAAGTCGACCACGCTTCGCATGATAGCAGGCTTTGAAAAACCCACTTCCGGCACCGTGCTTTTTAATGGTAAAGATATTACGGAAACCCCTCCGCATCTTCGTCCCGTTAATACCGTTTTTCAAAAATACGCTCTGTTCCCTCATTTGAACGTATTTAATAACATTGCTTTCGGCTTGAAAAATAAAAAGATACCTACCGGTGAAACTTTCAAAGATAGGAAGGGCAATCTTTATGAAAAGCTAAGAAAACTCTCCAAACAAGAGATAAAAGATAAGGTTGACTACGCGTTAAAGCTCGTTGACCTTGAAGATTACGGTCATCGTAACGTTAACAGCCTCTCAGGCGGTCAACAACAACGTGTTGCTATCGCGCGCGCTCTAGTAAACGAGCCCGAGGTTTTGCTCCTTGACGAGCCTCTGGGAGCCTTGGACCTCAAAATGAGAAAGGATATGCAAATCGAGCTTATGAGCATGCATAAGAAACTGGGCATCACGTTCGTTTACGTTACTCACGACCAAGAAGAAGCGCTTACTATGAGTGACACGATAGTAGTAATGCGCGACGGCGTTATCCAACAAATTGCTACGCCACAAAAGATTTACGACGAGCCTGCTAACGCTTTCGTTGCCGACTTTATTGGCGAATCCAACATATTTAGCGGTATTATGAGAAAGGACTGCGTGGTTGAATTCTTTGATAGGGAATTTGAGTGTGTAGACAAAGGATTTAAGAAGGACGAACCCATCGACGTTATTATTCGTCCCGAAGACATATTCGTTCTACCTGCCGACAACCAAGCATCTATGATGGTAGGTAAAGTAGATAGTTGCGTATTCAAAGGCGATCACTATCAAATAGTCGCTCTTGTGGCGGGAAAGGAAGATACAAACGAACTCCTTATCCACGACAATACCGAGGTTAAGGTTGGAGATGAAATAGGTATATTCGTAAAGCCCTTTGATTTGCACATTATGCACAAGGCACGCATTATTAACGAAATCGAAACCGAAATGTGGGATGAAGGCGTAGTTGAAATTTGTGGTGGCAAATTCCCCTGTAATTCCAATTTACCAAGCGGTACGCCGGTTAAGGTATCCATTGATTTTGACGACGTTATCGTACACGATGACGAAGAAGATGGCATCATTGGTGGCGAGGTAGTATCTTCCATTTATAAGGGCAGTTATTATCAATGCATTATTCGTGCCGACAACTATTACAACTTTTTCGTTGATACCGATGACGACTGGTTGAAAGGTGACCGCGTAGGACTATCGGTTGCACCCGATAAAATTATAATTGAACAAATTGAGAGAAAGGAAGAAGAATAATGAAATTCAAGGACCTACCTAAGAAAGCAATAGACAAGGTTAAGAATTTCCGCCTTACTCGTAGGGTGTTCGCTTATCCTTATATATTGTTCCTACTTATTTTCGTGGTTACGCCCCTAGTAATAGTGCTTGTCAACGCATTTTTGGCAGATGGTCAACTCACCTTCCAAAACTTTGTTGATCTTGCAACCGACGGCTCTAGCTTAAAAGTTTTGGGTACATCCATTGTAGTGGGGATTATAACCACGTTGATATGCTTGCTTCTCGGTTACCCTGTAGCATATATTCTTGCTAGGTGGAAGAGTGGTAGCATTATAGTAATGCTATTCATACTACCAATGTGGGTAAACTTCCTTATTCGTACTTATGCCTTACAAACTATATTTGAAAATATAGGCTTAACTTTGGGAATGGGAACGGTTATTTTCGGCATGGTTTATAATTTTATACCCTTTATGATAATGCCTTTGCATACCACGATAAGTAATATTGATAAGAGTTTTAAGGAAGCTTCACAAGACCTTGGTGCAAGCCCCGTACAAACGTTCTTCAAAACCACTTTACCACTTTCTTTACCCGGTATAATAAGTGGTATAACCATGGTATTTATTCCTACTATTAGTGCTTTTGCTATTTCTCAATTACTTTCCAATAATAGTATAATACTTTTTGGCGACAGCATTAATTTGAAGTTTGAAAATAAACTATACGGCGTGGGCTCGGTAATGAGTTTGATAATGCTTGCATTGGTTCTCGTTTCCAACTTCTTTATGAATAAAATAAATAAAGGGGAGGCTGCGAAGAATTTATGGTAAGAAAAATTGCGGAAAAAGGCTATATCTTTTTGATGCTGGGCATATTGTACGCTCCCATCTTAATGATAATAATCTACTCATTCTCAAATACCAATAACTTTACTTTCCCCGAGGGATTCACCTTTGAAGCTTACGTTCAGTTGTTTACCAACGCTCCTAAAAAGCTTTGGGATAGTATGCTTAACACAGTTGTTATAGCAGTTGTTTCCAGCGTGCTTTCCACTATAATAGGTGCAATTAGCGCTGTTGGTATATATTACCTAAAGCCCCGTGCAAGGCGAATAGTGGAGAATGTAAACCAACTTCCTATTATTAACAGCGAGATAGTAATGGCAGTTTCTTTAATGTTGTTCTTTGCAACGTTTGGGTTCCCACAAGGATACTTTAGGTTGATCATAGGTCACGTTTCATTTTGCACGCCTTACGTTATTCTTTCCGTAATGCCCCGCCTTATGCAAATGGACCCCAACATTTACGAAGCCGCTTTGGATCTTGGTGCAAGTCCTATAAAAGCACTATTTAAGGTTATAATTCCCACCATTCTTCCCGGAGTTATTAGTGGTTTTGCTATGGCGTTTACCATTTCGCTTGACGACTTTATCATAACCCAATTGACTAAGGGTGCGTCTACCGGAATAGACACGCTTTCCACCTATTTATATAGCTCTCTTCGTAATGCAAGCGGACTTAAACCTTTCTGGCTACCGGTATTTAGTATCATTATAGTAGTCGTGGTGTTCGTGGTATTGTTCTCCAATTTACGTTCCTACAAAAAAGAGGGCAAAAAGGAGGTAAAGTAATGAAAAGGATATTGTCTCTTTGTTTGGTTACTTTGCTTGCTCTTGGCGTAATGCTAAGCGGAATAGCGGGTTGCTCTTTTGCGGAAGAACCCGAGGAAACCCTTATTATTTATAACTGGGGCGATTATATCGACGAAGATATTGAGGAAGAGTTTGAGGCCTATTACCTTGAAGCTACTGGTAAAAGGCTGGATATAGTTTACTCTACGTTTGAAACAAACGAAATCATGCTTACCACCGTGGAAAAGGGAGAGGAAGCAATCGACTTGGTTTGTCCTTCCGAGTATGCCATACAAAAGCTCATGGAAGGCGGGTATCTGCAAAAGATAGATAGTACTAAGATTGCTACCTACAATAACGTAGATAGTGCAATATACGATAAGGTTGCCGAGGTATTTACCGGTATTAACGTTCCGGGAGTGGGGCAAAATGAAAGCATGGTCGATTATTTCGTTCCATATATGTGGGGAACGCTAGGGATTTTGTACAATGCGGACGTCGTAACGGAAGCCGATTTGGCGGAGGGATACGGACTACTTTGGAACTCTGCGAACAATCCCGAGTTGGAAGGAAAAATCCTTATGAAGGATTCCATTCGCGATAGTTACGTTGCCGCAGTTATGCGACTAAAGGAACTAGATAGATTGCCTTTGGGATACGAAACATTGACTGTTCAAGAATTAATAAACACAGTTGACGAAACTCTTATGCAAGCGGTAGAAGAAGTCCTTTTGGAGCAAAGCGAAGCGTTAAAGGGATACGAGGTAGACTTTGGTAAAGCCCAAATGACCTCCAACAGAGCCTACGTTGACCTTGCTTGGTCCGGGGATGCCCTTTGGGCAATGGAAGACGGCGAGAACCTTGACTATTTTGTTCCCGAAATAGGCGGAAATATTTGGTTTGACGGTTGGGCAATTTTGAAGAATGCTCAAAACGTGAAAGCTGCTTATATGTTCATTGAATATCTATGCAGACCTGAAATCGCCATCCGTAACGCAATGGCAATAGGTTACACTTCGGGCCTTGATAAAAACGCCATGTTGGCTAGTGAGGAAACACTTGCTATCGTTGAAGAAAACGAATATGACGTTGAAGAATATTTTAGTGACGAACTCCGTTACCCTGATATCGCTAGTGCAACCGTACTAGGCGTAATGAAGGACTTTGGTGAAAGAAACTCTGCTACAATAGAAATGTGGGAAAGAGTAAAGAGTTCCAAGCAAGATAATATGTGGATACTATGGGTAGCTATTGCTATAGTTGGTGCCGGTGGAATAGGCTTTGGTATATATTACGCACTTACTCATCGTGCAAACGCTTACAGAAGGCTTATCAAGACGGCCGAAGAATTGGCGCAAGAAGAAAATAATATATAAGAAACTACGTTTTAGACGTTCTAAAAGAGACTTCCTAAAGGGAGTCTTTTTTGTTGACACTTCTCTTAAAATTGCATATTGCAATTTACGTGCGCGCGTTGTATAATAAAATAAATAGTGTGTGCTATGAATCTTACGAAGAAGGAGATTGGAATGAAAGCATCAAATATTATTAGGTATATATTCGGTAACGGATTTGATATCAATTTATTCAAGCTCGCAAATAAATGCTATACGAAAGTAGGCTCTTTGGGTGCAGAGTATTCTCCCAGTAAAGAACCCGTTGAGTTTGAAGATAAAGACGAATTATCATATCGAACAATAAACATTGGCCAAACTTGGTCCAACAAATGTTACGACTGTGCTTGGTTCCATTTTAAGGGCGTTGTTCCAGAAAGAGCCGAGGGTAAAAAAGTGGGCGTTCTACTTTCCGTTGGGGCCGAAGGTTGTATCTATACTCCCGATGGTACTCCCAATCGTGGTATCACGGGTCTAATGGCCGTTATTGAATTTTCTCAACCTGCACGTGGTAAAAAGCTGTACGAATTAACCGACTGTGCAAAGGCGGGAGAAGCAATAGATTTATGGATGGACTGCGGTAATAACCATCCACTTGGCGAAATCGATAAAGTAGCAAAGTTTAAGCAAGCCGACGTTGTTATTATTAACGAATACGCAAAGAGCGTATATTACGATGCTTTAGCTCTTGTTTTCCAAGCAACCGACAACGATTGCAAAAAGGAAAAGCGCGCTTCCATTAAGAAGGCTCTTCGCAAGGGCTTAAGCCTCGCTTCAAAAGGCAATTTGGCTGAAGCGGAAAAGGTTTTCAAGGCGGAATACGAGGTGGGCGAGGAGTCACCTTTTACCGTATATGCAACTGGTCACGCACATCTCGACCTTGCTTGGTTGTGGCCTATTCGCGAAACTAAGAGAAAGGCTGCACGTACTTTTGCAAGTCAGCTACGTAACATGGAACGCTATCCAGAGTATATTTTTGGTGCAAGCCAACCCCAACAATTCGAGTGGATAGAAAGACGTTATCCCGAGCTATTCAAGGAACTTCAAAACGCCGTTGCACGCGGTCAGTTGGAAGTTCAAGGCGGTATGTGGGTTGAATGTGATACTAACGTTACTTCGGGCGAATCGCTAATTCGTCAAAACCTATACGGAAAGAAATATTGGTTGGAAAAGTTCGGCAAGGAAATGCGTATGTGTTGGCTTCCCGACGTCTTTGGCTTTAGCGGAAACCTTCCCCAAATCCTAAAAAAGTGTGGCATGGATTACTTTGAAACCATAAAGCTATCTTGGAATGAACATAACAAATTCCCTCATCGTGCATTCGTTTGGGAGGGGATCGACGATAGTGAAGTGGTTGTTCACATGCCTCCGGACGAGACCTATAACTCCGAAGCAACCGCATGGAGCCTTAATAACGCAATACAGCATTTCCCCGAAAGGGACAAGATAAAGAACTTTGGATTGCTTTACGGCGTTGGCGACGGTGGTGGCGGTCCCGGTGAGGGTCACATCGAAATGTTAAAACGCGAGCAAGACATGAAAGGCCTTCCCAAGGTGAAATTTGCCAATGCGATAGACTATTTCGACAAACTGAACGAGCAAAAAGACGAACTTGTAAGGCACAAGGGCGAGTTATATTTGGAGAAACACCAAGGAACCTATACTACGCAATCAAAGAATAAATTGGGTAACCGTAAGATTGAGTTTATGCTTCATAACGTAGAGTTTCTTGCAACTGTTGCCTCTTTGAAAGGTTACGAATATCCCAAGGAAAAATTGGACGAAATTTGGAAGGAAGTTCTTCTTTACCAGTTCCATGATATTATTCCCGGAAGCTCCATAAATCGTGTTTACGTAGAGTCACAAGCACGTTACGAGGAAATGTTACACGAACTAGCTCTCATCCGTGACGATATACTAAGCTTCCTTGCCCCCAAAGCAGAAATGCCAAGGGCTATCAACTACACTTCCTATCCCGCAAAAGGATTGGAACAATTCAAAGACAAATGGTACGTGGTCGATGTTCCCGCCTATGGTAGCGCCGTGCTTACCCCTTATGAAGCACCCGAAAGGTCACCTTTTAAGTATACCGACGATACTATTGAGAACGACGTATACGTCATCAAGTTTGACGAAGCAGGTAATATTAGAAGCCTTTACGAAAAGAAAACGGAAAAGGAACACGTTGGCACCTATCTAAACAAACTTAACGTTTACAACGACAAACGTTTGCATTATAACGCATGGGATATTGATATTAATTATACCAAACAATCTCCCGCGGAGTTCAAACTTATTGATAAGCACGTTGGCGTGAGTGACGGCGCAATAGTACGCGAAAACGTTTATAAATACGGCAAGTCCAAGATAGTCCAAAAGGTAATTTTGAGACTAGGTTGTCCGTTAGTTGATTTTGAAACCATAGTAGATTGGAATGAAACCCACAAGATGCTTCGTGCCGAGTTCCGTCCCAGAGTTTTTGCCGACCAAGTAACCTGTGATATTCAAATGGGTAATTTGAAGCGTTCTACCAAGAACGAAACCAAGGTCGAAAAAGCACAATTTGAAATTTGCGCTCACAAGTGGGTTGACGTTTCTGAAGGCGGAGAGGGCTTCGCTATCATGACGGGTGGAAAATATGGTTGGAGAGTAAAAGAGGGCTTAATGAGTTTGAACTTGCTTCGTTCCCCCGTATATCCCGACCCCAAAGCCGACCGTGGTACCCATACCATTAGATATGCTATTTATCCCCACGTAGGCGACTATAACGAAGCTAACGTTCAAGCAGTTTCCTACCGCTACAACAACGGACTATTTATTACCGATAGAGAGGTTGATTTTGCTTCCGCCGTATCTTCTAGTGACAAGCACGTCGTAATCGAAACGGTTAAGAGAGCAGAAAACGGCGAGGGTGTAATAATTCGTGCCTATGAAGACAGTGGCGAAAATAGAGTAGTTACGCTTACTACTGCATTTGAAGGTAAAGTATTTGAAACCAATCTTATCGAAGAAATCTTAGAGGAGACCAGCCTCGAAAACTTGACCTTCAAACCATTTGAAATAAAGACCTTCTTAATTAAATAATTCATACTAAAAGGAGCTTTGGGCTGGGTAAAACCAGCCCATACTTATTTGTATATGTCATACGAAGAAAAACAAATAAAATCAAACGTAATTTACGAAGGAAAGATTTTAACCTTAAAAGTAGATGATATTCAAACTCACAATGGGAGATTTTCTAAACGTGAATACGTGGTGCATCGTGGTGGCGCAGGCGTACTTGCTATTGATGAAAATGACTACGTTTACCTTGTAAGGCAATATCGTTACGCCTATCGTGAAGAGCTATTGGAAATTCCTGCCGGTAAACTGGAGGAGGGTGAATCGCCTTTGGCTACCGTTCGTCGTGAACTAGAGGAGGAAACGGGATTGCATGGCGATATACGTGAGTTTGGGTTACTTTACCCAACACCTGGGTATACCAACGAGCCTCTTTATATTTTTGTTGCGACAAATCTTAAACAAAGTGAGAGACACCCTGACGAAGGAGAATTTTTGGACGTGGTTCGCATTCCTTTTGATGAAGTATACGAAATGGTTATGAGTGGAAAAATCAGAGATGCTAAAACTGCTTACGCGGTACTAAAATACCACGCGCTAAGACTGGAAAACAAAAAGCCATAGCTTTTTGATTAACTCTCGCGCGCTGGTGCGCACGCAAAATATAGTTGACATATTTTAATTTTGTGCTAATATATCATTTAGAAAGTTAAAATTATCCGAGGAGATATATGAGACTTATAATCGTAGGCGCAGGAAAAATCGGCGCAACGTTAGTAGAAAAATTATCCAAAGAAAAGCACGATATAGTTATCGTTGATAAGAATGCCAAAATTGTTGAACAAATCGTTAACCGCTACGACGTTATGGGAGTTTGCGGTGGCGGAGCAGATAGAATGATTTTGGAAGAAGCCGGCGTATCTAGCGCCGATTTCGTTATTGCTTGTACTTCTCGCGACGAGTTAAATATCCTTTGTTGCATGCTTGCAAAAAAGATGGGAGCAACGCACACGATTGCTAGAGTAAGAGACCCCGAGTATTTCATGGAAATGGAATATATGAAAGGGGAACTTGACCTTGACATGTGGTTTAACCCTGAACTTCGTACCGCGGAGGAAATTGCCGAGATATTGTCTTTCCCAACGGCGGTCAATATAGAAAGATTTGCAGACGGCGCCGCCGTTATGGTGGAGTTTAAGGTTAAAAAAGATAATCCTATGATTGGTAAATCAGTTATGGAGATTAATCGTGATTTTAACGTTAACGCACTTTTTAGCGCAGTTATTAGAGATAACAAGGGATATATTCCACGCGGTGATTTTATTATTCAAGAGGGAGACGTTATCCATCTTACCGCGAGTGAAAAGGGTATTACCGATTTTTCCAAAAAGACCCAAACCTTCCGTAGACGCGCTCGTTCGGTGTTTATTATTGGTGGCGGTAAAATAGCTTATTATCTCGCAAAAGAATTAATAGCAAGCAAAGTTTCGGTTAAAATTATAGAAAAGGACGAGGCTCGTTGCGAGTGGCTTAGCGAGGAACTTCCCGAAGCTACTATTTTGCACGGCGACGGAACCGACCACGAAGTCCTTGATGAAGAGGGCATCGATAAGAGTAACGCCGTTGTAACACTTACCGGCATGGACGAGGAAAACGTTATCGTTTCATTGTATGCAACGCGCAAAAAGGTAGCTAAGGTTATTACCAAGGTTGACCGTCCTACCATTAGTCAAATGGTAAGTCACTTGGGGCTAGACTCAGTTTTAAGCCCTCGCACTATTATTGCTTCCTCGGTAGTAAGATTTGTTAGAGAAATTGCTTCTGCGGGTAAAACGCGCATCAATCAACTTTACAAGATACATGACAAAGTCGAGGCTTTGGAGTTTACTGTAACGGGTGCGTTTGGATACAAGAGTATCCCGCTAAAAGAACTTAATATCAAAAAGAACTTTCTTGTTAACGGTATTGTTAGGGGGGGAGAATTTATTATTCCTACCGGGGACACTGTATTTATGGAAGGCGATGAAGTGTTAATAGTTACTACGGAAAAACACGTTAGCGGATTAGAAGATATTATTAGATAATTATGAACTACAAAGCAGTTGTTAACGTACTGGGAAGAATACTTTTACTTGAGGCAATACTACTATGTTTTCCTATCATAGTAGACCTTGTTTATCAAGAAGGGAAATGGCTTTCATTTCTTATTCCGGTAGCATGTTTAATTGTGATTGGTGTTCCAATCGTCATTTTTGTGAAGCCCAAAGAAATACTTTTGTATGCAAGGGAAGGGTTTGTTATAACGGCTCTTGCTTGGGTAATGATGTCTCTTGTAGGCTCGGTTCCTTTCATGATTTCGGGAGCCTTACCCAATTTCTTTGAAGCGTTCTTTGAGGCGGTTTCTGGTTTTACCACTACCGGTGCTACCGTAATACAAGACTTGGAAATAATGCCTCATTCCATACTCTTTTGGCGTTCGCTCATGCATTGGATTGGTGGTATGGGAATACTTGTTTTCGTGCTTGCTCTATTACCAAATCAAGAGGGTGGTAGTATGCATATTCTACGTGCCGAGTCGACTGGCCCAAACGTAGGTAAGCTCGTTTCCAAAATGAATCTTACCGCACGTATTCTATATGCTATTTATACAGTTTTAACAGTTGCTTGTTTCATCTTTTTGGTAGCCGGCAAAATGCCGGTATTCGACTCCATTTGTACTGCACTAGGTATTGCGGGAACGGGTGGATTTGGTGTATGGAACAATTCCATAGCGCATTATAATAGCGTATATTTGGAAATGGTTACCGCGGTATTCATGTTTATCTTTGGCATAAACTTTAACGTATACTATTTGATTCTAATTAAAAAATTTAGCGATGTTATAAAAATGGAAGAGATTAGAGCTTATTTTATAATCGTTATAATCGCTACCATTTTAATTGCGTTAGATATAATGACCCTATACAATAATTTTGGCGAGGCATTAAGATATTCTTTCTTCCAAGTTACCTCCATAATTACAACGACTGGCTATACTACTGCGAATTTTGATGCCTGGCCGACCTTTGCAAAGATAATATTACTATTCCTTATAGTAATAGGTGCTTGTGCCGGTTCTACCGCAGGCGGATTTAAGATATCAAGAATGTTAATATTATCAAAATCTTCTGTGACCGATTTGCGTAAAATGTTGCATCCCAGACAGGTTATCAAGACTAAATTGGATGGGGATATTTTGTCCGAAGATACCATTCGTAACACCAAAACCTATTTGGTTGCCTACGTGGGAATTATCGTAATTTCCGTTTTACTCATTTCTATTGAAGGCTACGGTGGTATTGTAACCAATCTTTCCGCAGTTTTAACCTGCTTTAACAACGTTGGCCCAGGCTTAGAGCTAGTAGGTCCTCTTGGGAACTTTAGTGGATATTCTAATTTTAGTACCTTAGTATTAATTGTTAATATGCTCGCAGGAAGACTTGAGATATTCCCAATATTATTATTGTTTGTTCCAAATACTTGGCGTAAGAATTAGACTTTGCTTTTTTGCGACCTACTTAGGAAAGTTAAAATATTCCTTGGTCATTTACCTCTAGTAAACTCCCTTCGGTCTATTTTGTCTTTCCGTCGTATCTCATCCAAAAATCAAAGTCTAATCGTACTCTAACACAAGAGCATGAGGTGATAAAGAAAATCACAAGGTTTTTGGCGACCTACTTAGGAAAGTTAAAATATTCCTTGGTCATTTACTTCTAGTAAACTCCCTTCGGACTATTTTGTCTTTCCGTCGTATCTCATCCAAAAATCAAAGTCTAATCGTACTCTAACACAAGAGCAAAATAAATAAAAAAGCAGTGCTTTCGGCACTGCTTTTTACTGTTTTGGTTTCCTAAATTTCCGTTTCTTCGACAAACTTGGAAGGGATTAGCATGTTCTGCAACTTGGTCATCAAATTGTTAAACTGTACTGCGTAAGAGTCACCTGCGCCAACTATTGCAATACATCCGCGAGTGGCAGCTTCAACGAATTCGTATCTGCCGGAAAGCACTGCTAGGCATCCATCGGGATTGGTAAAATCAAATAGTACGAAGGGACGTTTTCTTTCGTATTCTCCACGACCGGCTTTGGTCTTGCCCGCTTTTACTCTAAGATATGCTGCGATAGGGGGATAAATTTCTTTACCGTTTTTATCGTAGGTAGCGCCAACCTTGAATTGGTATATTCTATCCGTTTGCTTTGCCGTCCAATCAACTAGTGGAGTCCAACCAAATTTGGTTGCTCTACTCATTGCCGTAGTTATCATATAAAGTGACATTTTTACCTTTAGGTATTGTTCCCAAGGGTCTTTGTCACTCGGGTTATTGCTAGGCATCATTTTTGTTAGGGTTAGCATTAGGAATAGGAAGGGTAAAGTAGCTTTTTTCGTTATGTTTTTGAGTAAGGGAGCTACTATTCCAAGCATTTCAAAAGGGGTGTTTCCTTTGAAAACGCCAAGTAAACTTTTTATTGATTTGAATTCAAAGTTGATATACTCTATACCCTCAAATCTGCCGTCGTATTCGCCTTGGTAGACCTTAAAGCGTTTTAGCTCTTTAACCTCGTCGGGATTTTGGGCTTCAGCTTTTAGTTTAGCATTTAATTCTTCCACTTTGCTTTCGGTTAAGAAAACAATGTGGCAAGCAAGGGGATTTTCGTCGTCGTGAGCTTTGAAACCCACGACGGCGTTTATATTTTCAAACTTTTTTACTTGCTTTGGGTCCTCGGTTAGCGGTATTTTCATTACTGGAAAAGCCGCCGTAAAGTATAACTTTGCAGCAAGAACGTCGTTCTTATCGGCTATATTACTCATACGCGTCTCCTTTTTAATCTTCGTCTTCCCAGTCTTCGTCGGCTTCGATTTCTTTACCTAATAGTTCTTTTACCGTTTCCGCTATACCGGTGGAGTCGAGTTTATATCTTGCATACAAATCCTCCGGATAACCTATAACGCCGTATTCGTCGGGGATACCAAGCTTAGTAAAGGCACAACCTTTGCCGGATTCTGCGATAACTGCTGCAACGGCATCGCCAAGACCGCCCACGATATTGTGTTCTTCAACGGTAAGGATGCGTCTAGTATCGACGACCGCTTGCATAATAGCCTCTTTGTCTATGGGTTTAAGGGTATGCATATTTAATACCCTTACGCTAATACCCTCGGCTTCCAAATCACGCGCGGCCTCTCTCGCTTGAAGGGTGGGGATACCGCAAGTAATAACGGTAATATCGCTTCCGTCCTTAAGCATCATGGCTTTGCCAATTTCAAAGTCAAAGTCTTCGTCGTCGTGCATTGGGGGTTCAAAACCTCTACCAACGCGCATGTAAAATGGGCCGTCTACGTTTACGCAAGCACGAACTGCTTTGGCGGTTTCAAATCCGTCTGCGGGGATAACTACCGTCATATTGGGGATTGCGCGCATGATAGCGTAGTCTTCTATACAATGGTGGGTGGTGCCTGCAGGACCAAAGCTCAAACCGCCATGGGTTGCAATAACTTTTACGGGTAGATTTTGGTAAGCGATATCCGTTCTAATTTGTTCACCACCACGCATGCAAGCAAAAATAGCAAAGGTGGAAGCAAATGGGATAAGACCGGTCTTGGCTAATCCCGCTGCAACACCGAATAGATTTTGCTCTGCAATGCCAACGTTAAAAAGTCTATCAGGGAATCTGTCGCCAAAGTTTCCTATATTGGTTGATTTTGCTAGGTCGGCGGTAACGCCCACTATTTTATCGTTGGTTTCTCCCAGTTCCGCAAGAACTTTACCATATATTTCTTTTGACGTCATTTTATTGGCGTCGTAAGTTGTCCAAGTAGTGCCTTCTGCCATAATTATCCCTCCTTATAGACTTTCAATATCGGCGATAGCTTCTTTATACAAGTCGGAGTTCATGGAACCGTAGTGCCATGGAACTTTACCTTGGAAACGTTTTACGCCGTATCCCTTTTCGGTATTAGATATGATTGCAACGGGCTTTCCTTCGTGCGCCCAAGCTTCACTAAGCGCGCGGTCAACGTCCGCCATATCGTTACCATTGCATACTATAACGTGCCAACCGAAAGCTTCGTATTTTTTGTCAATGGGGTCAATGCCCATTACTTGCTCGGTAGGGCCATCTATCATTAGCTTGTTACGGTCGACTATTGCAATAAGATTTTGTAATTTGTAGTGAGCGCCTGCCATAGCGGCTTCCCAAACGGAACCTTCATTTTGCTCACCGTCACCCATGAGTACTACTACCTTGGAAGTGAGGTT
>JAZSLG010000117.1:0-4568 GCA_045535235.1 Candidatus Stercoripulliclostridium sp. | reverse complement strand
CTTACGGATGCCGTGTTCCTTTGCGGATTTAGCAGCATCTTCTGCAACTAGTTGTGCAGCGTAGGGAGTGGATTTACGGCTACCCTTAAGGCCGAGCTTGCCTGCAGATGACCATGCAATAGTATTGCCGTTCATATCGGTAAAGGTAACGATAGTGTTATTGAAAGAAGCGTGGATATGTACTTGGCCTTTTTCAATATGTTTTAAGTCCTTTCTTCTCTTAATTTGACTTCTTCTAACTGCCATTGTTCAAGCCTCCTACTATTTCTTCTTTACGCGACCAACAGTACGCTTCTTGCCCTTACGGGTACGTGCGTTTTGCTTGGTTCTTTGTCCACGGACAGGGAGTCCCTTTCTGTGTCTTACGCCACGGTAGCAACCGATTTCCATAAGACGCTTGATATCTAGCATTACGTCTCTTCTCAAATCACCTTCTACAACAAGGTTATTTTCGATATAGTCACGGATCTTAATAATTTGATCTTCAGTAAGGTCTTTAACACGGGTGTCGGGGTTGATGCCGGTGTCAGCAAGCAACTTTTTAGAAGTGGTAAGTCCGATACCGTAAATGTAGGTAAGACCTATTTCAACTCTTTTTTCACGGGGTAAATCTACACCTGATATACGAGCCATTTAGTAACCTCCAATTTTTTGTACTAGTTTTTTTGTGTGTATCTATATCCAATCGCCCGAGTAAATCGTAATTAGAATGCGTTTACGATTCAGCCGCCTCAAGCGACAATTGTTTTCAATACGTGATAATACGCAGGCACACGCCCGCGGACCAAATAATTTTAACATAAGACAACCTTTACGTGCAAACGTTTTGCACATAAAAGTTGCCTAATTTTCGTGTTTTTTATCAACGACTAATAAATTTTAGCCTTGAGTTTGTTTGTGGCTGGGGTTTTTGGGGCAAATTACCATAACCTTGCCATGTCTTTTGATGATCTTGCATTTGTCGCACATAGGCTTAACAGAAGGTCTTACTTTCATTGTTATATCTCCTAAAATTAGTTTTTGCTACGGTATACTATACGTCCTCTCATAAGGTCGTAGGGGCTCATTGCTACTTTTACGTTATCGCCAACGTAAACCTTAATGTTATTAACTCTCATTTTTCCGGCCAAGTAAGCTACGATAACGTGTCCGTTGGTTAGTTTTACTTTGAAATTAGTTCCGGGCAACACTTCCACAACGGTGCCTTCTACTTCTATGGTATCGTCTTTGGACATACTGTACTCCTTTTTAATTATTATATCGAGCCGTTATAGGCGCGGAGTGCGCTCTTTACTTCGGCATCGAAGACCTTTTTACCCTCTTCAAATTTTTCGGCTAGCTTTTCTATTATTTCGCCTTGGGCTTTAAGGTGTTTGATTTTTTTTAGTTTGGGCGTATCCACCCTGCGTAGGTCGCCGTCTGCAATCTTAACGTAGTTATCGTCAACAATTTCGGTTACTACGTAAAAGCTTCCTGCGTCCCTTCCCGCCCTGGAGAATACGACCGAGCCTACTTTGATTTCTTTCATTTTCATATTGCGCTAATGCGTCCTCACAATGTTAGTATCTCTACTCCGTCGGGAAGAATTACTACCGTGTTTTCATAGTGTGCCGAGGCTTTACCGTCTAGCGTTGCAATCGTCCAGTCGTCGCCTTCAAATTGCCTAATGCGTCTCGTACCAAGATTAATCATTGGTTCGATTGCAAGGGTCATCCCACTTGCTAGGCGCATTCCCCTACCGGGAATGCCGTAGTTGGGAACGTTGGGGTCCTCGTGTACCGTTTTACCAATAC
This sequence comes from Candidatus Stercoripulliclostridium sp., assembly GCA_045535235.1. Classification (GTDB taxonomy): domain Bacteria; phylum Bacillota; class Clostridia; order Christensenellales; family DTU072; genus Stercoripulliclostridium_A. The sequence continues at coordinate 2,775 of JAZSLG010000117.1, read as the reverse complement.
CGTGTCCTACGAGTTCTCTAACTACGCCGTATCCATATTTTTCGGCGTGTGCGCTAATGGTCGCGCCCAAATCGCCTAGCCTTACACCTTCCTTCAAAATCTTAATTCCTTCAAAGAAACATTCTTTACATACTCTTGCGAGTTGTTCCTTTTCGGGAGTAGTAGAGCCAATTATTACCGTTCTTGCGGCATCGGTGTGATACCCGTTGATACCTACACCGCCGTCAAGTTTTAGTAACATTCCCTCTTCCAACACTCTATTTCCGGGAATACCGTGAACGATTTCGTCGTCGATAGAGGTGCAAAGCGTACCGGGAAAACCACCGTATCCCAAAAAACTGGGAATTGCATTTTGCTTTTTGATGTAATCGTAAGCAATTGCGTCAAGTCTTCTCGTGGTAACGCCGGGACGAGCATTTTCGGATACAAGGTCTAATACGTCGCGGAGTATTGCGCCCGCCTTTCTCATATATCCTAACTCTATTTCACTCTTTATCGTTACCATACTACTTTATAAGCTCTATTATTTTTTGGAAAGTTTCTTCTATGGTACCGTTAGCATCAACGTCTACTACCAAACCCTTTGCCTTGTAGTAATCTACTAGAGGTGCCGTGGTCTTTTCGTAAACAGCCATTCTGTTGCGGATGGTTTCTTCGTTGTCGTCTTGACGAATGAATAATTCCTTACCGCATTTGTCACAGATATTGCTAGGATGCGTCGATACGTGGTAGGTTTCTCCACAAGAGCAAGTACGTCTGCCACCGAGTCTTGCAACCACCTTTTCGGTATCAATTACGAAATTGATAACGTAATCTATCTTAGCGATGTTTTCAAGAGCTTCTGCTTGTGGGATACTGCGGGGAAAGCCGTCTAACAAGAAGCCTTTTTGGCAATCGTCGTGAGACAGCCTTTCCTCTACGATTTTTACGGTTACGTCGTCGGGTACGAGTTGACCTTTATCGATAAAGCTTTTTGCAAAGATACCAATTTCGGTTTTCCTTGCAATATTGGAGCGAAACGCGTCCCCCGTAGAAATATGGGGAATTGCATAATACTCTTTTAGCTTTGTCGCTTGGGAGCCTTTACCTGCACCCGGCGCACCTAATAATATGATATTCATTTTACTTCAAGAATCCCTTATTGTTCTTAACGAGCAATTGACTTTCGAGTTGCTTTTGGAACTCAAGAGCTGTGGATACAACGATCATTAGTCCGGTTGCGGAGAACGCATTACCAAGACCAAGAGTTGCGAATCCGTCTACTTGTTGCAAAATCAAAGTAGGTATAAGCGCTATAATTGCTAGGAACAATGATCCGAATAGCGTCAATCTATTATTGATTTTTCTCAAGTAATCACTGGTAGCCTTACCCGGTCTTACGCCTTGAACGAAACCACCGTTTTGTTGTAACATACGTGCAACGTCATCGGGGTTAAATTGGATTTGTGCGTAGAAGAAACCGAAGAACACGATAAGGATGAACATTATCGGTGCGTATAGGTTACCATTAGTACCAAACCATTCTGCCCAGAATAGACCGAACTTAGTAGTTTCCCAGCCACCAAATTGGATAATCATTTGGGGGAACATAATCAATGAAGAAGCAAAGATTATGGGCATAACGCCACCGGCGGTAACTTTAATCGGAATATGGGTAGATTGTCCACCGTACATTTTGTTACCCTTGATTTGCTTTGCATATTGAACCTTAATCTTACGTTCTGCCATATCCATAAATACGATAACGAAGAATAAGATAGCAACTAATGCAAGGAATCCTAGAAGGAACCAAATGCTAGTGGTTTCACCTGCTTTAACCTCGGCGGGGATAACGACTGCTACAGCGTTCCAGATGGAGGTGCCAAGCGAGGAGATGATACCGATAAAGATTATGAGTGAAGTACCGTTACCGATACCGTACTCGGTGATTCTTTCGCCTAACCACATAACGAGTGAAGAGCCACCCACTAGGATTATAACGATGAAAATCATAGTAAAGATTTTGTCAACTTGGTTAGCTGCATCGCCGGTAAATACGGGGATGATGCTGTCTTGCCAAGCGAACATAACGCCTATTGCTTGGATAAGTGCAAGGATAACTGCAACGTAACGGGTATATTGAGTAATTTTCTTTCTACCCTCTTCGCCGTCCTTACTTAGCTTTTCAAGCTTAGGGATTATAAGGGTCAACAGTTGCATGATAATGAAGCTGTTGATGAACGGAACGATACCAAGTGCAAAGATAGTGCCGTAAGTAAATGCACTACCCGTGATGGCTGAAAGCATCAAGGTGAAGTCCGTTTGAGCATAACCTGCAAATATTGCAGCGGAATCAAGACCGGGGATTGGTACAAAGCAACCTACTCTGTAAACCAAGAGAAGTGCAAGAGTGAATAAAATCTTCTTGCAAATCTCTGGGGTCTTGAATGCATTCTTAAATGTTTGAAACATTATAGAACCTCTGCCTTACCGCCTGCTTTTTCAATTTTTTCTTGAGCAGACTTGGTGAATTTGTTTGCTTGAACGGTTAGATTCTTGGTAAGTTCGCCATCACCCAATACCTTCAAACCGTAGGGCATAATTTTGCCGATGAGGCCTGCATCTTGTAGTAGTTCTGCAGTGATAACAGTGCCTTCTGCAAAGTTTTCAAGAACGCCTACGTTTACAGTGGTATACTCTGCAGTAAAGTGATTTTTGAATCCTCTCTTAGGGATTCTACGGGTTAGAGGCATTTGACCGCCTTCAAAGCCGGGGCGAACGCCACCGCCACTTCTT
>JAZSLG010000032.1:0-45627 GCA_045535235.1 Candidatus Stercoripulliclostridium sp. | reverse complement strand
ATACGTGTTACCCAGGTTATTGTAACTGCTTGCTATGTCGGGGTGATCGGGATTATCCGCGTATATGCGCTCTCTTATCGCCAACGCCTTCTTATAATACTCCAATGCTTTTTCGTTATCCCCAAGATCACTATACGTAACACCCAGGTTATTGTAACTGCTTGCTATGTCGGGATGGTCGGGATTATCTGCGTATATACTCTCGTATATAGCTAACGCCTTTTTCTTATACTCCAATGCTTTTTCGTTATCCCCGAGGTCTCTATACGTGTTACCCAGGTTATTGTAACTCATCGCTATATCGGGATGGTCGGGGTTATCCGCGTATATGCGCTCCCTTATCACCAACGCCTTCTTATAATACTCCAATGCTTTTTCGTTATCCCCAAGATCACTATACGTAACACCCAGGTTGTTGTAACTCATCGCTATATCGGGATGGTCGGGATTATCTACGTATATGCGCTCCCTTATCACCAACGCCTTTTTATGACACTCTAATGCTTTTTCGTTATCCCCAAGATCACCATACCTAACACCCAAATTATTGTAACCACCCGCTATACTTGGGTGGTCGGGATTATCTGCGTATATGCGCTCGCATATCGACAATGCCTTTTCAGAGTAAGCCAAAGCATTCCCAAAATCCCCCAAAGATGAATACAAAATCCCCATATTATTATAAATATCGGCAAGAATGAACTGTCCCTCAGTGTCGTCTTCAGGTATAATTTCTCTTAACGCTAAAGCCTTTTCGCCATAATATAGCGCCTCGTTTAATTCTCCAAGATCCCTATATTCCATGCTAATTTTCTTTTCAAACTCGTATTCTAAATAAAGATTTGATTCTCCGCTTCCAAAAGAGGGCTTCCTCTTTTCCAAAACGTAGGCGTATCTTGCTATATTTTTGCGTTTTGCCGTCGAGTAATCGTTATCCTTGTCTTGCTCAATGGGATTATCCAATATGTAACGCAATATTTCTTCATTATTATATTCGTAGACTTTTTCATCCCTATAATAAACGTCGGATAAAAGGGGGTGCATGGATACCTTGTTCCCTTCGTCCATCCGCAAGAAAGTCTTGGAAATCAAATCGTTAATTTCTTCGTTATTTTCCAATTCCAACAATTCTCTAAGATGTCTACGTAATACCCCCACCCAAGGAGCCACGTGGCAAACGGCGTCCAAAATTATCTTTTCTTTTTCGTTCAAATTGGCGTATCCGTATAGCATTGAGAGATGCTCAAACGATTTTGCTCTTTTGTTTTCTCTTCCAACAACGACCGTTTCGTTACATTTTAGTATCGCCTCGTTAATTTCCCTCAAGTTTACGTCACCATTCTTCATTATGGCGGAAGCCAACTCTACTGCAATGGTCAACCCATCTACGTTTTTGAAAAAGTCTTTTAATAGCTCGTCGCACTCACTTTCGCTAAGTTGATTTTTCTTTGCTACGTTAGGACAATGGGTTTTTACAAGAATTATTAGCTCCTCGTCCGACATGCGACCAACGTTAAGCGTGCTAAAGTTCTCCAAACCTATACGAGATGTTATAACGAAACGACAGTCTGCTCCGTTTACTTGCATGAGGGCTTCTTCGTCGTCCTCACCTCTTTCATCGTAGTTATCCATTATTATTATCGTTTTACTGGAAAGGGTATGTAGCCTTTTAACGTTTTCGTTATACCTCTTTTCTTCGTCCATAACGTTATCTACGCCATCAAAAGGACAGTCTATGATTGCCCTTTTTATCCCTTTACTCGCGTCAATTATGTACGCATCGTCATAAAAACGTCTGTTTTCTTCAAAGAATTTTTGGGCAAGAGTCGTCTTTCCTATTCCACCCTCTCCCTTCAAAATGACGATATTTTCCTCATCTAACGCCTTTTTGAGCCATTGTAGCTCGTCACGGCGCCCAACAAAGTTTTGCTTTGCCCTAAATTTTCCGCCAATGATTTTGGAACTTTGATATTGCTTGCTTGGCGTTCCTTTTATAACTCCATCCAAAAGGATTTTTATCTTTCTCGTAGCCTCGCTAAAAACGTCCTCAAGGTTTCGACCTTGTACCCACCAAGCTTGCGAAACACAACCTACGTGTGCCTGATATTCATCGGGAAGGGTGCAAAAAACAATGGGTACTATTCCTTTATCGTTGCTCCTTGCCGTTTGCAACTCTTCCTTTACCCTTTTTTGCGTTCCGCTTTTTGGATAGCAAACGTTTTCCGTAAGTAAACTTACAACAACGTCACTATTCTTAACTGCGGAAATCATCCAACTATCCCAATCTCCTGCACAATGAGTATCCATCTCGACAATTTCGAGATGGACGTCTTGCATTTTATATTCGTCGATAAGCCCCACTAAAAAGCCTTTTAATTCTTCTTTGAGTTGCCTATCCCCTTCACAAAAGCTAATGAATACTTGTAGGTTTTTCATTAGTAGCTCCTTTATACTTTTCGCTTGTGTGTGAAACTTGCCTTATTTACTTTGTTTTGTTTCTTGTTTTTCCGCCATTAGAACGTTCATCGTGTCGTAAAGATAGGTTTCATCTTTCAAAACTTGATAGGGTACAATACTCTTGTGTTGTTTTAGTAGTTCTCGGGTTGTTTCCGAATCCTTATAATACCACCCGCCAACAATATGAGCACGACTCCAACGCATGTGTTCCATTTGTGACAGTCTAAAATAGGTTCTTACTGTCGCTTCTTTCTTTTGTTTGTCGAATTCGATATCTCCAATTATTCCTTTTATTACCTGCTGATATAAATATGCTTGCTTGTTCGATTCCTTTTTCCAAATATCAAGCACATTGTATTTACCTATGCTTTCCTTTTCTTCCGTTGGCTTTCCTTGTTCGTTTGTTTCCTTTAATTTATTAACCAAAATATTGATTGTAAATTTTGCCTTATCATAGGGGTCTTTCAAGTCTACTTTCTCTACTTCAAGCTTCTCGTTTCCTAAAAAACCTCTTCTAACTGAAGCCAACCAACTTATAATTTCGTTTTCTTTATTTTTTTCCAACTCGTTTCCTTGATGGACACCCTCTTTTAACTTTGAAATAATGTCCTTAGCTATTTCTATTATTGTCTGTTTTCCCTCATCCGTTATCTTATTATCGTTTTCTTTGTTATATTGTTCTATTACGTTATTAAAAGTATTATCTAATTCATTATGCGTTTTATCTATCCACCCACTTACAAGCTCATATGAGTAATGATATTTACTTGGCTTATTGATATCAACTATTTCCGCACTATAAATATCTTTATTGTTACCAATTAAGAAGACCTCTAATATTGTGTTTTCCCCATCCTTTATTGTTAAATGCTTGTGTTTTTCATCCCATTGTCCGCCACAAGTCAATACTAAATCGTTATTTTTATCATCCCAAATATTGATGAATATTATTTGTCTTGTATTTTCTTCTATCTTCTCGCTTACCGTATCTTGGATTATTGCATTTGCAATACGAATGTTATTATAATCATCGCCTGTAGCTATTACAAAAACGTCCGGTCTGTTTGTTTTACTTTCTATTGCCTTATCGCTATCTTCTTTGTTTATTTGCTGTGTTTCGTTGTTCTCGTTTTGTGTTTCTTGACTGCTTGTAGAAGAATCCTTCCCTATTGCTTTATCAAAATCCTCTATAAATTTTGTGTCTCTACAATCTATATCGTGGAAATGATATAATGGGTACATCATTTCTTTTTGAATAAGCTCATTGTTCGGCTTGCCCCCTCCATATGCCATTTGGTCTATCTTGTCTTTTTGAGCTTTTACACTATTTATGCTATCGCTGTTTTCATATTCTTTCTCTAACAACTCAGCTATGGCTTTTACCGTTTTGTCGTAAAGATCCCCCGCATACAAGCTCATAGGGTGTTCTTTTTTGAATAGTCCCGCTATTTCTTTCATATTTTTGTCATAGGCATCAATTTTAACAAGCGATGCCCAACCTCCCTTATCCACGTAAGTAGATTGACAATACAATTGCTTTGCAATCGCTTGTGCCGTTGGCCCAAAGCCCAAACACCATATCTTAAAATCGGGTTGAGAATAGTCTCTTACCTTTTCTTCTCCGCTTTTATTGACGCTTGAAAGCTTATACTTTTCCCAACCTTCGATTTTATCAACAATAAAGTCGCTAGCTACTCTTGCCGCTTCCTTAGATATAGCACTTGCTTCACTCCAAACGTTAATTATTATCCTACTAAAGTATTCTTTTTCTAAAACCTTAACAACTTCCTTAAACTTGCCATTTTTTGCATTTGCTTTTTTCTCATCTTTTGAACTTAACAAATAGGTTTTGAACGCATTTTCTTCGTCTTTGTCGGTAGCCACCCATTTTTCATAATATTCGTACATTAATTCACGATTTTTATAATCGTAAGCTTCATAATTTATATTTCTCTTTGTTAAAATGTAATACTCTATGCGTAAATCATCTTTTTCATTTATTCTCTTTTCAACGTCAGAAAAAACTAATTCCATGTTTTCCTCTTCACAAGGAATATGATCTTTCGTTTCAAATGCAAAAATTACAAACCTTCTTTCATAGTCTTTCGCATTCTTATTGTCCAAGTGCAATACTTTTGCAATCGTTTTTTTGCTACCTTTGGAGAACGACCAATATGCGTATCCTTTTGCCATAACCTCTCTGCAAAGGTCGTCTTTCCTATCAAAAGGCTCAAGAGATTGGCCTGCAAAAACTATAACGCAGTTTTCTGTTCCTTTTTCCTTTTCAATAGATTCTGCCAGTAACAACGTTTCTTCCGTAAGTGCGGAAAATACGTAAACATCCTTGCCCTCCTCCGACATTCTTAGCTTTACGTAGGAGAACGCTTCGTAACTGGTTTTTGCAGTAATTATACTTAGGAAAGTTAATCCAGCATAAATCGCCCAGCCAAAGAATGCTACTTCACAGTATCCTGTCAAGTCCCCCGTCAACCCTTCAAACGTCACGTTTCCTATCGTAGTATAAACGGCTTCAAAAAACGTCTTTGCTCCATCGTCCCCTTTATTATAAAAACCGATTAATAAGATTATTGCTCCGGCTAAAACGACAAAAGAGACAAAGATAATTTCAATAGCATACTTGGTATGCGCCCCTTTTTTTCTTGCCCACAAATATATTGCCATCGTAGCAGCCCACAATAAAACAACGATAATAATCCCTTGAATAATTCCAAGTACGTATACTAATTCGTGTGGCAAATTCTTTATTTTTCCATTAACAAAACCAATCGCCACCGCAACGGCAATCATTGCTAAAGCTATCCATATAAAACGTTGATTTCTCTTAACTGTTGCTTTTATTTTTTCAAAAGTTAATTTCTTTTTTTCATTGTTTTCTTGCTTTTGTTGAGTTTGTTCTTTTTTTTCCATCTTTTGTACCCCTCTATAATTATTTTTTAACTATTGTATAGCCAACTCGTGAAGCTAGCCAGGTTAGGTCGTCTAGTATTTGGTAATCGTACTTGATTACGTCGTTTTCAGCATAATCAGGTTTTTTTATTTCCATCATAAGGTGACAAAATTGTATTAGACCATCGTAAGTGAGTATATTACGATGCTTTCTCATATTAAGAAGCTTTTTCTTCTCGTTTGCCTTGGTTTCCTCTATGGTTGCGGGAACGTATCCGTGACAAATATGGTATGCATTCCAACGTTGATGTTCTTGGGTCGCCAAATTGTTCCTAATGGTACCGCGCTTGAAATGGCAGTCGCCGTGGTTGACCGGCTTTAATCCCATTATCTCCTGTTCTGCACGGTTTGGCTTGTCTCCTTCTTCGTATTTTTTCATAAATTCTTCCGACGCATCCTCGTGAATACCCTTTTTGAAATCAAAGCCCAGTAGATGGAGTTTCATTCTAATACTCAAGCACGCGTAGGTATTGGAATCTCTTTGTACTTGTTCCCAGTCTTCATACCATTCTTTGTTCGCGTAATTAAGCAAATAATTATTCTTCGCTTCCCCGCTAATTTTTATTTTGGGAGATTCTTTTTTATCATCTTTCTCTTTTTTTGTCTCGTCTTCTTTCGGAGGTTCTCCTGCGGGAATAGTGGTAAGATAGAGGTCTTTCTCTTCTATTTCCATTTCGTTCCCGGGATTTTGTGCAAAAATATAGGTAAGGTGTTTGTCCTTTGCCATCTTTTCGTGTTGCTCGGCAAAGATTTGTCTAACGTTGTAAACAATCTTATTTTCATTGCCGAAAACGATAAACTTATCCGAGTATTCTTTCTCTATGACTATGACTTCGTCAGAAAGCATGTCGTTCCTGATTTTTACAAAAACCTTGGTTTGTTCTTTAAGCTCCCATTCGGTAAGCTTTTCGCATACTTTTTCTGCAAAATCCAAGTTTTCCATATCGCTACCGTATGCAATAAGTACGTAGTTATATGCGTGCTTTCCGCCAACGGCCAAATTCTCTTTTAGCGAACTATAAAATTCACCGTCGTTCACGTCTATCTTTAAGAATTTTTCATTTGCAGGTATGGGAGGAATCTCCAAATACTCTTTGTGACGAGCCTTTAACGAAGGATATTCTCTACTATAACGGAAATAATCGTGATTCAAATTCTTATCTTGTTCCGCATTACGATTGTCGTAAACGTAATAGTTTACCGGCTTTTCTTTTAGTATGCTCGTGCCGTCCTCGCCCGTAACTTTAGTCAAAAATTGATTGTTCGCAACCGAGGTTAAGAAAATTTGTCTATTGGTTTTGCCAAAGCCTATCATAACGACGTTCATTTCCACCTCGGGCTTTATGGTTGCGGAAGAGTAATCTATTTGAGCTTCCGTCATGAATTGAGTAAGCGGATACTTACCTACGAAATCTATAGCAAAAAGTTTATATTTATTAATATAGTGAACGCATCCTTTCGTATTCTTGGTAAACAAACCAAACGCCGAGGCATTTTCCGGCTCTCCAAAAACGTAACAATTCAAGCCGTAATCATCTATAATAGAAAGACCTTCCAAGTCGTTTACAAGAATGGCTTGACTCATTTTTTCCACGTAAATCAAATCTTTCGCATCATCCTCGGTGTTTACGATAACGTTAATAAGCTTAGTGGAACAGTTCTTAAAAGAGGTTAATATTTGAGTGCCTATATCGACGTCCTTACTAAAAGAATCCAACGCAATTTTTTCAACGAAGGCGTAATCTCTTATTTGATCGTCTATTTTGTCTACGATTAAAAGAACGGGAACGTTTTCCTGTTTTGCCGATTTAATAATGCTCCTGTTTTGCTCGTTATCGCCAAGAATGACGTAAACTTTTTGCTCCTTGTTATACGTTCTTTTGCAAATAATCCAGTTGTATAACTTTTGCCCCACGAGCGCAAGGGTGAATACTACTGCGTTGCACGCGACCAAAATGAAGCAAATATCCACGGTTATACGGTAAAATACGTTTGCTTGCATAAGGGAAGCAACCGCACTGTAATTATACTTTAGAACAACCGAATCAACGCTATTCTTTACGGCGTTTAGTAGAGAACCCCAGGCGGGAACACCTTCATGCAAAGATCCTAAGAAAAACAAAATTATAGTTGCCAAATATATCAATGCAAACTTGCCCTTCTTAAAGCTCTTTATAAACTCTAATTTGCCCTTTCGGTCTAACGTTCTTATCTTGTAAACAACGAAGCCTACTAGTGCAAGCATGTAAATTAAGCTAATAGCCGTTAATAAATAGGTTAAAACCATATCCCTCTCCTTACTTATAAGACATAAGAATATATTATAAAAAAAGTATATATTAAGTAGACGCCCTTGTCAATACCCGTTTTTCCTAATAAGACGCGTGCTTAAATTAATACTACTTTTTTTAACCAAACAGCGTAAAATTACGCTGTTTGAAATCTTTAATCAGTAAATATATAAAAAGAACCCCGCCACTTAGCGTAGCGGGTGTGTGGTTAATCGTCAAATACTCCCCAGTCGGTTAGTATGCCTTGGGTTGAACGACGTCTTTTAGCTTTGGAGTTGCGGTCGTAAGGACTTATAACGTCGGCTAGCAAGCCCCTCTTTCCAAACACGTTCCTATCCAAAGGCTTTTTGTAGTCGGGGTATGCTCCTTGCTCCGCGGCAACGTAACTCCTAATATATTGCGCTGTAACGAGAGGCATGAATAGCCTCTTCAAATATATTTGACCGGGTTTGATTAGGTCCAGTTGGCTAATGGGTAACAAAGCAACTTCACTAAGTTCACTACTCGTTGCTCCCATATACGAACGCACGCTAGGCACGGTAGTTTTACCGCAACTTTCCGAAAATTTTTCTTGCGTGCGTCTGTTTTGTGAGCCTAGGAACATTAATCCGTTACAGTTATCCTTTATTATTTCGGCAACCGATGCACCGTATACGTTAACCAATTGGTCATAAGATTGAACATACAAATGGAACCACATGTTACGCGAACGTGCGGTAGAGATTTTGTTCTCTATATCGGTAATTTGAGGAATGTTACCAAACTCGTCAAGCAAAAAGTGGATGGGACGAGCGAGGGGGTCTTCCTCCGCCATTTGTATACCTAGGCGATAGAAGTAATCGATAAAACTGGTTGCAATAAAGTAATCGCTTTTTTCGTAATCACGCGTGCTTACGAATACGGCAATGGGTTTTTCTTTTGCAATCTCCAAAATATCGTAGGTGGTTTCCCTAGTTAATTGATAAATGTAGGCTTGGAACCACTTTCTCATTTTGTTATCGAATACACCCACGTAGCTTTTCATGGTATTAGGCGCGTTGTTGAGCGAACTGCGGAAATAGTCTATTAGTTCCGGTCTCCTACCCTTAATTAGCGGATGCGAGTCAAGCGAGCAATCGTCGGATATAATTGGAACGCGAATGCTCATATAAAAATCGTACACCGTTTTTAGAGTAAATTGCTCCTTGGTTAGTCCTATGCTTGGGTCGGATACGTCGTCTAACATGCAAAGAATTATACCTTGCAAAAGTTCCTTTGCGCCATACTCCCAAAGGGGGTCTTTTGTACACTCGACGCTAATTGCACTATGGCAGAATTGGTGTACCAATTGCTCTATTTTGGCTTCCCTTTGTTCTCTTTCCACGCCAAGCCAAGAAGAAAAACTATCAAAGCTTGCAAACGCCATATTGCCAAGAACGTAGAACTTGTCGCCATACTCGCTATAATGGTCGAATAGGCAATAACCCTCCGTACTGCCGGAGCATTCTACCAAGTCTTTGCCAAGGTTTAACACCTCTTGCTTTTTGTCATAAATTTCACCAAGAGGATTCCAACTGTGGGATTTGAAGATGTCTCGGAAATTTAGCACGTACAACTGATACCCTTGACTTTGGATAAAAGAAGCTTGTTTTTCAAAAAGTTCTCCTTTGGGGTCGGTTGCAAAAATGTGTGGTTTATCCTTCTGGTAAGCAATAGCACGAATTTGAGGCTCGACACAACCAGTAGTTTTACCACTACCGGTAGTGCCGGCACAAAGCTCGTGACAACAAGGAAGATAATAATATCTAAGCTTGCATACCTTTTGTTCCTCATTGCTGAGCTTGCTAAAAGAAGCCATATCGTAAGCCTTTCCATCGGGTGACACAAAGTCGCTTGCAACGGGGTATCCGTTCATTTCCCTGTAAGGAAGCTCGTCGTAGAATACCGTTTGAAGACCATACTCTTCCGTTAACTCGGTGTAGTCAATCTTCCTAGAGTTTTCACAATAGGCTTCTACGTATTCTTGGCGACGGCGGTCGTTTATGTTAGTCTTGGTCATGGCCTTATCCTCCTTTTATTATAATCCGTGACCGAAGCCTGCGCGCTTTAACGGTCTAACGGAAGTATTGGTGAGCTCCTTCCACTCCTTCTTGGCGTAGTTGTTTATGTAGCCCATTCTGTCGTAGTTATCAAGGCCCGGGCTTTGCATAGCCTCGACAAAAGCAAAATCGATTTTATACATGCCCACGCCGTAAACGACGTCTTGTTTTACGCTTGCGATAAATACGTAGTATTCTTTCGCCTTTGCGCTATAATTCTTTTCATCATCCTTGGGTATAACGGTGCATCCCTCGTCCAAATATTTTTCCGAAAGAGAGGCTACTTCGTAAAGCAAAGCACTGTTTTCCAAGTCGCCGTTTAACTCGTAAGCGTAAGCCAGCATATACATCGAGGGAACGTCACCCCAAGCAACGCACTGCGACAAACGATATATTCCCTTTGTGACGTCCTTTTCACAACCGATTCCCAAAAGATAGAGAAGTCCGGTTTGTCTGGTAAACAAAAGGAATCCCGGTGCGGCGCTTGCCTTAATTTTGTTAAAACGCGTATGAGGTTGATATAAGATTATTTGCGAGTAATCAAACCAATCCTCGTTTATTCTACCCTCGCACTTGCTTGCAAGGGAATGTAGTTCACAAATAGCATCGCACTTCATGTCTAAAATAAATTGCTCCTCGTTAAGCTCGTCGTAGCTCAACTGCTCGGCGTTTATTGCATTCATGGTACGACGGTCCTCCAAGTAGGCGATAGAAGTCATCTTTTCGCCCAGGATGGTGGACTTTGCAAACTCTATGAACTCCTCGTCGCTTTTATATGCGTTACCAATAAAGTCTATAACCTTTTTCATATCCTCAATATAGGAACAAGAAGCGGAGTTGGACATGATGGTCGTGGAGAGTAGCATAGTGTAATATTGTTTATAGTTTTTGAATATTTCGTATGTCATATTAGTACACCTTCCTTCTTTATTAATGTTTGTTAATTCGTCTTTGTTTACTGCATGATAATAGTTTGGTAATTTGGTTTTAGTAGCCCTCCACTAATGAAATATATTCTTTATTCGTGTATTCGCCTCTTAGGTATTTAACGTATATTGGGTAATAATTTGACAAAGTTTGGATAACCGAATAGAAATTTTTCTCAAACGTCTTTTGTGAAAAAGCCGTGCCAAGCGGGTCTATGACTATTTGATAGTGAACCCTGCCTTTTTGGAGATCTACGTTGAATCTACCATATTCCAGCTTGTGGTTTAGATAGTCGGTTGCTAGCGCCACGTCCACACCGTTTTCCAATAGAAATCCCGCAGGTACGATGTGCGATATTATAAAGCCGTTCCTCTCCGAACAAAACTCCAAATGAAATAGTAGCGATAAAGGAGTTTCACCTCTTAATTTCCAAGTTGCTACCGCGCCGTTTTTGATTAAGAGTTTGGTAACTCCAATTTGTTTACTTGCCATAAAAGCATTTTCAAAAAACTCTTCCTTGCCTCTAAAATCCATTTCGCTTTTTTCTGTAACGTAGCCTATTTCTTCTCTAAAAATTTCGGCGTCACCATGCTCGGTCAAATAATCATACAAGGCTTCGTAGAAAAATTCGTAGATTTCCAAAGTGTCCTTTATCTGCTTGCTAATATTTCCGCAAGAAAGCTTTTCTCCGTCAAAAATATATTTGGTTTTTATACCCAATATCTTTTTCTTAAAATCGCAAGAAAAAACTGCTCTCGCATAACGGGTATCCGTGTACGCATCGTTAATATAGCAGGTAGCCATAACGGCGTTCAAAAAGTTGTTTTTGTTAATTACAATGGGATAATTTATAGTATACTCTATACATTCCTTTTCCGACTCAACCTTAACGTTTAGTAGCTCCGGCCCCTTCCAGTTTGCAATAAAAGCTCTTTCCGGTTTATCTTTTTCAAAGGAGGCTTCATATAGTTTTTCCTTGGTAAAGCCCTTTTTTCTTTTTGCACTTTGAATTATGAACGTTATAAATTCTTGTTTGTTTTTGATGCTTTCCATAAATGACACCTCCTTTTTTATTTCGGTTTGTACGCGACCAATGCTCGATTATTTGACGCACTAAAAGTGGTCGACGATAATGCAAGGAAGAATAGCGCGTTAAAACGCAACGGTTAAAAACCGAGCCATCCCTTGCTCTTCATTTAATTACGTAAAGTGTGAGTGTGAGTTAAAAATTTGCTACGAAAAAAAATAGACGACGTTTTTTTGCTTTTACTTCCTTATTAACTCTAATACTGGTGATTTTAGTGATGATAACTCGCGTTCGTTTTATACGACAAGAACTGCGATATTCCTAAAAATTCAAAAGATTTCTAATCTTTTCTAAGTACATTATAACGAAAAGAAAATGGTTAGTCAACGCTTTTTAATATGATTTTTTCTGCATTTTTTACAAAAAACTTCTATTTTTTGATTGATTTTTCCCTCTTTTGGTGCTAACGCGCGCAAGCTATTTATACTACTAAATTACTATATTATAGCTATAATAAAGGGCGCCCCGCGGGGCGCCCTTCCTCTATTATTTTTTTATTCTTCTTCCTTTGTCTCTTCCTCTGTTGGAGTAGAGCTAACGAACAAGGTTTCGGGGTGTTTCTTTTGATAGTACCAAGCACCTATAATGGGTATTAAGGTAAGAAGAGCTACGCACGAGGCAATCAAGAAGAGGTGCCAAGACGGGGTATAGCCGGGTTGAATCGCTCCGTTTTGCTCCATTTGTTCAATATAGATACCCAAGTTTTCTACGATAGGCTCGGCTATAACCGGACCGGAAATCATGGGTACAAGCACGTAGAACACCAGTCTTACGCCCTCGAGTTGTCCACGTTGGGATTCGGGATACAAATTCTTACACCAAATCATTAGCGCTTGATAAATACACATATATCCACCGCCTACGAATATGGTACCAAGTATTACTACCGCCGTCATGGCCCCACCGGTTCCGCTTAACGCTCCCGTAATAGAGATGATGCCAAGACCAACAACGTTCATCAAAAGTGCCGTAATTAGCACGGGAACAAACTTTTGCTTATTGATGAATTTACCCGCAATGAGAGTAAAGGGAATGGCTATTACCAAACCAACGCCCAACCATACTCCTGCAAGACCGGTATCATAGCCAAGGGAGTGGATAAAGTAAATAGTCATATAGGGGAAGTAAATGTTAAAGCTAATAAAGAACATGGCAAATATGCAAAGCACTATGAGTAAAAGCTTGTTCTTCCATAGTAACTTAAAGTTAAAAGCTTGTGCAAACTGATGCCAAAAACCCTTTTCGTCCACGTTGGGAGTGAGCATGGGGCTGTCTTTAACTGCCCACATACAATACAAACCAACCAAGATAACGAAAGCTCCCATGATTAGGAAGAAGGCAAAATAGCCAACCGCTTCTATAATGACACCACCAATCAAAGTTCCTACAATGGTTGCTATAACGGGTTGAACGGCGATAACGGCACCGAGTGGCCCGCGGTTTTCGGGGGTGGTAATATCGGTAAGGTGGGGGTTGAATCCTGCGTCGTTACCTAGAGAGCCAAAGAAAGACATTAGGGCGTCTGCCACTATAACCATAACGCCAAGAGCTACGACGTTACCCGCAAATATACCGTCGGCAAAAAAGTCTATTACTCCAAACAATATGGTGAAAACACCCCACAAAATATATCCCCAAACGATAAATGGTTTACGTTTACCCATTCTATCGCTCCACGTGCCGGAAAGGAAGGTGGAAAAGGTGGTTACTATTGCAGAAATGGAAACCATGGCGGTAATAATCCACGGAACGGCACCAATTCTGCCGTAAACAAAGGTATTAAACCATTGGTTTTCTATGTTCCAAGCAAGTTGACCTGCTAGACCAGCGACCCAAATAACTATCCAAGTTTTTGCACCAAGACTACTTTTTGCCTTTTTAGTCATAGTTGTAACTCCTTTAAACTTTTATAGATTTATCATATCATATTAAAGATATTGTTTCAAGACGCAATTTTTATGATATAATGAAGCTATCATATTGATAATAGGTGAGAAAATGACGAAAATTAAAAACGTACTTGTAGTAAACGGTAGTCCAAAGGGAAACAATAGCATTACCCTGCAAACCAGTAAATATTTGGAATTACTATTTCCCAACGTTACTTTTGAAGTACTAAACGTGGGGGCCAAAATCAAAAGTTTAGAGAAAGATATGAGCGAGGCTCTTGATAAACTGCAAGCAACCGACCTTATTCTTTTTTCCTATCCCGTATACACCTTTATTGCGCCCTATCAACTACATCGTTTCATAGAGCTGGTAAAAGAAAGTGGCGTTGACCTAGCCGGAAAGTATGCAACGCAAATTAGCACTTCCAAACACTTTTACGATTGGACGGCACACCGCTACGTTGAAGACAATGCGCATGACCTTGGATTAAAGTACGTCAAAGGGTTATCCCAAGACATGGACGACCTTACCACCAAGAAGGGACAAAAGGAGGCCGTGGACTTTTTTAACCACCTGCTATACCAAGTAGAAAACGATATTTACGAGCGTAACACTATCGTTTGTGAAAAAGCAAACAAGGTTCCCGTTATCCTTCCTGAAGAAACCCAAACGAAAAGTAATGGCGATATAGTGGTTTTAACAAACTGCGAGGATGACGACGAACAATTAAAGGATATGATAACCTTATTTATCGAAAAATCCCCTCGCAAAACTCGTGTTATAAATATTCGTGAATATCCCTTTAAGGGCGGTTGCCTTGGTTGCTTTAGGTGCGCTAGTAGCGGTAAATGTGTCTACAAGGACAATTTTGACGAATTCCTACGCAATGAAATACAAACGGCGGAAAGTATCGTATTTGCTTTCACTATAAAAGACCATTCCATGGGCGCAAGCTTTAAGCTTTACGACGATAGACAATTTTGTAACGGACATCGTACCGTTACAATGGGAATGCCCATGGGTTACATAGTTAGCGGAAACCTTTCCAAGGAGGAAAACCTTAGAGTTATTATAGAGGGAAGGGCTAACGTAGGTGGCAACTATCTTGCCGGCGTTGCAACCGACGAGTTTGACCCTAACCTAGATATTGAAAACCTTGCCAAAAACATCGAGTACGCTCTTGTTAACGGCTACGTTCCTCCTCAAAACTTCTTGGGAGTTGGCGGTATGAAAATTTTCCGCGACTTAATTTGGCAAATGCAAGGAATGATGAAAGCCGACCACAAGTTTTACAAAGCGCACGGCCAGTACGACTTCCCCCAAAAGAAACGTGGCAGAATGTTACTAATGTATCTTGTTGGCGCGCTAATGTCCAACAAAAAGCTAATGGCTAAAGCTGGCAACATGGTTAACGAAGGAATGTTAATGCCCTATACCAAAGTACTTAACGAAACCAAAAAGAAACTGGAAAACAACAAATAAAGAGGAGCGCAAGCTCTTTTTTTTTCCGCGCGCCCCTATTGCGCGCTCGCATATAATTGACTATTGTACGAATATATAGTATAATTAGAAGTCGTGTAAGGCGATTTTGGAGATAAAAATATGGAAAAAACCTCTCTTGCCAACCGAATAGACAAGGATAAAGCCGTTAAGATTGCTCATATCGTTTACGCAGTCTTGCTTATTTCCCTTGCTGTCGTAGTTGGAATTTTATTTATCGTTAGCGTTGTGGGCGTTTATAACTCGCAAGAGGTAAGCCCCTTTACCGTGGACGCAATAGAAAGTCACTTTAGAGCTATTGCCGTCCCCGTAATAATGCTTCCTTGTCTTGTTCTAATCGGCTTTGTTCTTCACTTCCTATTCCCACTCGAAGCAAAGCAAAAAAAGGTGGAAAACGACAAAGCTCTTGCTACTCTTAGCGAAAAGGTAAATCTTGATTTAGCTTCTTCAGGTACCAAAAAGTTGGTTATTAGGGAACGATACTTCCGTTTAGGCGCGATACTCGGCTCTATTTTAATATGGATTTCCGCGCTAGCAGTCATTCTTGCTTTCGCTCTTAATTCCGCCAACTACTCGAGCGCTAATCCAAACTCCTCGGTAAAAGATTTGGCTCTCGTTGTTTTCCCTTCCGCACTAATTTCCATTGGCGTTAGCTACGCGGTAAGCATAGTTAACAAGCTTTCCAAAAAGCGCGAGCTAGCACTACTCAAGGGTATCGTTAAAGAGAACAAGGATGCTCTCGACGGAAACGGAAAGAATGGATTGGCTCCCTTTGTAAATAAGATTTTTGAAGTTGTAAACAAAATAAAGAGTGTTGCAAGCAAACGTGAAAATCTTTCTCTTTGGCTTTGCCGTGGAGCACTACTGGTAATTGCCGTCGTATTTATCGTTCTTGGCGTATTAAACGGCGGTATGGACGACGTACTTGCAAAGGCAATTCGTATTTGTACTGAATGTATAGGACTGGGTTAAGAGTATGAAGGCAAAAGAATTTTTCAAAAAGTTATATAGCAAAATAGAAAGGTATTTGCCTACTAGAAGAAGGCTTATACAAGTATACGCCATGTTGCTCTTTAACGCCAACCTAAAAGGCTTTGCAACTGGTACCATTTATCTTGGACCGCTAAAAAACATGTGTACGCCCGGACTAAACTGTTATTCTTGCCCCGGCGCAGCCCTTAGTTGTCCCCTCGGCGCTCTACAAAACGCACTAATTGCAAGCAATAAGACGGCTCCCTACTTTATGGTAGGTATACTCATTTTATTCGGTTTCCTTTTCGGCAGATGGATTTGCGGTTTCCTTTGCCCCTTTGGTTTAATCCAAGACCTATTATATAAAATCAAATCCCCCAAAGCTCCCAAAGGTAGCCTAACCCGCGCGCTATCCGGATTAAAATACGTATTCCTTCTCGTTTTCGTAATAATTCTTCCTCTAATGTTCGCAATGGAAGGAAGCATTATCCCCGCTTTTTGCAAATACGTTTGTCCGGCAGGCACGCTCGGTGGCGCAATAGGTCTTCTTTCACACCCGAATAACGCAAGCTCCCTTTCCATGCTAGGCGGACTATTTACTTGGAAGTTTATCGTTATGGTCGTGGTCGTTATTACGTCCATATTCACCTATCGCTTCTTCTGTCGTTTTATCTGTCCCCTAGGAGCCATTTACAGCCTATTTAACAAGGTAAGCTTGATTGGTATAACCTACGACAAGAAAACCTGTATAGACTGCGGAAAGTGTGTTTCCCATTGTAAAATGGATATTAAGCATGTTGGTGACCGCGAGTGTATTAGTTGCGGTGAATGTATTCCCGTATGTCCCACTAAGGCGATTTCTTGGAAGGGTGGCAAGTTCAAACTACACGCTAACGAGATTGACACGCCCGCAACGGAAAGCGTTGTAAGCACTGAGGAAAACAAGGGGGTAGAGAGCAATGACTAAAAACAAAAAACTCATTTGGGAAATAGTAGTCGTAGTACTAATGATTGCCCTCCTTACAGGCGCCCTTGTATACTACAATGCAATAGATAAGATCCCCGCCAACGACTTTAGCCAAGACGGCGACGATACCGACAACTCCGATGATGACACCGCCTATATCCCTTATGGATTTGACCCCGGATTCAAGTGTCCTACCTACGATCTACAAAACGTTTACGATAGTGGCAAAACCAATATCGCCGATTTGCGTGGAAAGGTCGTTATCATTAACTTTTGGTATACCACTTGTCAACCTTGTATTGCCGAACTTCCTCACTTTAACGAACTGGCAACCAACTATCAAGAAGACGTTGTGATAATTATCGTACACGCTGCTTTTGACCAAGAAACTACGGCCCCCTGGCTCAACGAACATTTCCCCGGAACCAAAATGAAGGCGGTTTTTGATGAAAAGGTACAAGGAGAAGGCGATTACTACTACACCAAGTTGGGTGGCGGATTGGGTTATCCCCGCACTCTTATACTGGATAAAAAAGGTATAGTAACTCACTCCCAAAACGGCGGTATAACCTATACCTTGCTAGAATCAAAGGTACAAGAAGCTCTTAATAAATAACTTTTATGTGATTAATTCAACAAAAAAAGCACTCTCGAAGAGAGTGCTTTTTACTGCCTTTTCTTTTAGTTGCTTCCTACTTTTACCGCAAAGGATACGCCGTCCAAAATATTCTCGTCTCCTGCTTCTTTTGCAGTTCTGATTTCAAACGATATTTTGTCTCCTGCACTGACCTCAAAACTTCCGCTTGTAATATCGGTAATGTTTCCGTTTACGAAAACTAGGATATCAGCATCAAGGTTAGTGATTTCTATATTCATTACCATCGGTGCTTTGTAAGTATAGTAATAAACGTCGACTGCGGTTTCATCGCTATTTCCTTCCACAAAATCGGGGGTTGTAATGGTTTGACCAAATACCAAAGTGAAGGGATTTTCTTTAGTTCCGGTGGAAACGGCATCTCCGCTAGATAAATTTAAAATGCCGTTTAACGAGGTTGCCCATCTTAGTTTTACGCCACCCGCAGGAGCATCTATCTCAATAACAATCTTGGTGTTCAAGGGAACTTGTAGCCACGTTGCTTTTTTATCCTCTAGCCAACCGCTAACACCCTCAACCACAGTATAATCGTATATTTCCGTTTCTTCGTCAAAGAGATGGTAGCAAAGGGTAAATTCTCCAGTTGCATCGTAAACGTATACGTAATAAAAATCGGGAGCATCTACCGCGTTGTTATTCCATTCGTTTTCCACGTAAACTTTACCGCTTTCGGGAATGGTTACTTCGTAAGCCGTAGCAGGACTATGACCCTCTTGCACCCATGAATAAGGTAATTCTTGCGTTCCTTCTCTAACCAAAGAAATAACGAACGAGGTTTCGTAGTAATATACTATTCCATCTTCTTCGTTTTCACCAACGAGACCATCGCCCATCTTGAAATACGCCCCATTCAAATTTTCATAATGTCTAGTATATTTTTCGGGAAGAGTTTTAATATCTGCCCAAATCTTGTCGGTCGGATACTCCTGAATGTTGGTAAAGGTTGCCTTTCCATTCACCGTTTCGGCGCTTCCTATAACCGTACCTTCGTGCTTCAACTCTATTTCTATACCATTAACAAGTATATCGTTGCCTATACCTATATATTCTTTACCTACACTTACTATGTAATCGTAATATACTTTTTCATAGGTGAGGTTGAAACTTACCTCGCCTTCTCCTATTACGGCAAAGATAACGCTATCTCCTTGGGATAGAACGGCTTTTTCCGTCTCCACTCCCTCTATTAAAAACTTAACGTCATCGGAGGAAGAAAGAAGAAGAGTAGCATCGTTTTCATCTGCTTCAAAGGTATAATAATATTTTCCTTTTTCCAAATTTACGGATACCGGGCCGTCAAGTTCGGATTCCTTAATTAGCTCGGTTCTATCACTGGTTCCTTCTAGATATACGCTTGCTCCCCAATAATTTAACGCTTCTTGTGCCTCAATTAAAAAGACTTGACTCGCTTTATCTATTTTTACGTTTATATTCGTTCCGCTTTGTTGATTAGATTCGTCTTCAACGTCCCTAATTACAACGTTAGCTCCTTCGATAACCAACTCAGCACCCTCTTGGTGGAATACTCTGCAATATATTTTTTCATTAAATTCAACCGCGGGTAATACGTTAAAGAAGCCACACATTAAGTCGATGGGGGCTTGTTCACTACCAAGTACTAAGTCGTCGTTAATGGTAAGATTATGGGTGGTAATGCCGTCCTTTTTGATTTCGTACAAAGATGTCGCACCGTTTCCTACGTTTTCGAGTTTAACGTAATATGCATCGTAGGGAATCATAACAAAAGAAGTAGTGCCGTTAGCATCTGTTTCACTAACTGCTATCTCTTCAAAAAGACGATTATACAAACGCACTCTTACGCCCTCTACGGAAAGTTCATCGTTAGTTCTCGCGACGTTAATGGTATAGGTAACTTTATCTAAATAAGAAAGGTCAACCTTCATATTTGCACTCGTTAGATATAGCACACCTTCATCGGGCTCGTCCCAAGTATAACGAGGATCGTTATCTTTGTGCCTTGCAGTCAAATAATAATTATAAACGGTTTCTCCTCCCACTTTTTTGGATATTTGTTTTTCCAAAGGAAAGGTTGCTTTACCATTAGCCCCGGTTATAACGGTTACAACCAGAGCATTCGTTTCCGCATCGTATATTTTAACTTCTATATCAGCGTAATTATAAAAGAAGCCACCAGTAGTGATGGTGGCCATGTTAAGTTTTACTATTTCGATTTCAAGCTCGTTATCGCTATTAAAGTCATCGTAGTGGGTAAAATCGATTACGCCCGTTTCATTAAGGATTTCTCCGTCCTTTAGTTTGTAATCGTTGGGCAATGCCGTTATTGATACGTAGAAACTGTCGTTAGCGGTAACGGATAACGTGTAGGTAACTATACCGTTAGCGTTGGTGGAACGTTTTTCAGGATGGCAAACACCGGTGACGCTATTGCATATTTGCACTTGGACGCCTTCTACCGCTTTACCATCTTGGTCAATTACTTTAATGGAATAAACGGCTTTTTTGGTTACGCCGTAATCAATTTTGTTTCGTTCTCCGTTTTTAATGTCGTAAATAAAGTTCTTCGTGCCGGGCATATCGTACTCTTCAGGTAAATCTATTACGCTTACGGAAACGAATTTAACATTCTTTCCCACTCTGAATACAACTTTTCCCTCCGCATCGGTAAGTTTTACTTCGCCGTCAATGCCGTCAATATTAACTCTAACACTTACACCCTCAACGCCGTTACCCTCGTTATCCTTTAGGGTAAAAGAATAATCTTCCTTGCCGTCGTTAGGCGTGTTGTTTTCGTCATTACTGTTTTGTACCGCTTCGCCACAAACGTCACACTTATTGTCGCCGTCTTCGTCAACGTGATCGGTACATTTATCGTTACAAGCAAACATAGTAATAGCCAAAACTGCTACTAGAATGATGCTAAGTACCAATGTTAATATTCTATTTTTTTTCATAATATTAACTCCTAATAATTTAATATCAAATATAAATTAATTATAATATAAAAAAGGAACTTGTCAAGACTATACTGCCAAAAAGACCAAAATTTACCTCTCTTTTTACCTTTTTTACAAAAAAGAAAAGCCCTTTTGGGCTTTCCTTACTTCATTTTACTTTTAGACTGCGTTAGTCAATTGTGCAAAGGCAGAACATCCAAGCGTATTCTTCCAATACCGATACGTTTGCTTTTTCTCCAAAAACGTGCCTCTCGGAATCAAAATCCCACCATTGTTCTTTTTCGCCAATGTCTTTAATAGCGTTCATCATTCCGGTAGTTAAATAATAGATACCTGCCGTTTCGTGTGCCTTTTCCAAGCAAGCCAACGCATGCTCGGTGTAGGAAACCTTTTCCAACAATTTGCCTTCTCCGTCAAACTTATAGACACCAAAGTTTCCGTTAACTATTGCGGCCTCCAAAGTGAAGAAATTTTCGGGTTCGTCGCCAACTCTATCGCGCATGGTCGGAGGAGTAAACTTTAGTTGAACGTAAACGATTTTCCCATTAGCGCTTCCAAGGTGATACAATCCATCGTTTTCGTTATAAACGATTTGTTGGTTCGTAGTAAGGGACAAGTAGTTCAAATCTGCCGTGGTAAGGTCCTCTGAAAGATTGAGAGTCCCCGGGATTTGGGTAGGATACTTATTCCAAGGAATTTCCGCCAAATCAATGGGAGCATCGCCGGTTCTTACTATTTTAAGAACGCCAAAACCTCCTTCCGTCTTACCTTTTATTCCAAAAACGTAAGGGGTTGCTTCGTTTTCATTGTGAGCAAGATTAAGGGATGTTATGGTCATCTTTAAAGAATTATCGGTTATTTGGTCTTCATCGTCTACTATATTGTTTTCTAATACGTTAACAGGTTGTCCGTGATAGGAAACATAACTGCCAAACTCCGACTCAAAGGTAAAGGTATATATGCCACCTCTTTCCGCAGTCCAAACGAAAGGAGTCATGAGAGAGGTTTCGACCTCCATACGATAGGCTCCTTCCCCTTTTAGAGCATAAGCATAAGTTGTATTGGGCTCACCGGATATAACACTCTTCATAACCGGGGAGTTCATTATAGTCATAGTCTTTTCGGAAGCGATATCCACGTAAGCATTCACTTCTAGATTTTTCTTTGAAGGGGTAACTTTCAAATTTTCGCCAAAATATAGGTTGCGAGAAAGAGTATCAATCATTTTTACGTCGTATACGTTAAGAGGAAGTCTGGCATAAGCGTAACCATCTGCTCCGGTAGAAACCATAAGAACTTTTTGCGTTCCGTCGTAGAACTCAACCAAAACGTCGGAATAAACGCCACCCATACCGTTAGAAATAAATATCGTGTAGGTTTCTTTGCCGTCGTTCAAAGATACGGAAGCACCGCATTTGTCACATTTTTCGTCATAGTTTGCGTCAACGTGTTCACATGCGGGAGAAAGGTCGGCACCACAAACGTCACACTTGGCGTCGCCGTCTTCGTCAACGTGTTCGGTGCATTCGGGATTACATGCTACTAGCGCCAAAACAAGGGCAAAAGTGCATATAACTATTGTGATAATTTTTAGATATTTTTTCATATTTTCTCCTACGTTAAGGGCGCCGAATAAGCGCCCTAATCGTTATTTTTATCAAACTTTGGGTATCCTATTCGTTTTCTTCGGCACCCATATATTCATAATAGTAACAAAGCTTCGTCCAGGCATTTTTAATTCCCTTGAAGGAGTATTTATCAACTAACTTTTGTAGTATTACGGCAAGATCTTCGTCCACGGGAACGCAACCGGAGGCAAGGAATCCTTCAAAGTCATTCTCATCTTCGGGTACTACCATGGCGTTATCTGCGTACCATTGTATCGTATCGCTATAATCAACGCCACCTATTACCGCCTTTCCGTCCTCATCCTCGGCAAAGTTAAATGCACCAAGCTCCAATAGACCTTTTACGTAAAGACCTACGTATTCCTTTTCGTGGGATTGTCCGCACACATCACAAGCTTCATCATCGTCTTCGTCAACGTGCAAGCAAGTGCTTCTTCCGCAGTCGTCGCAAGTCAAATCATCGTCTTCATCAACGTGAGTGCAAATTACTCTTCCGCAGTCGTCACATCTTCCACTGGAGTCTTTGTCAACGTGGGTGCAAAGCTTTAACTTGCAAGCATCACAATTGCCGTCTTCATTTGCATCTTCCGTATGGGGGCAAAGATTTTCACCGCAAATATCACATGCATTGTCACCGTTTGAGTCAAAAGGTGTTGCACATCTTTCAACGTTATTCCAGTATCCAAGTATCGATCTCGTCATAAAGCCAGTGATAATGGGAAGCGTAAAGTCAACATAAATCTTAGACTTGCCGACGTAATAATATCTCTTGCCGTCTTCCTCTACTTCACCAAGCACGGGAGTAACGCCACCTGCAATAGTAATGTATTCTTCTTGTCCCATATCGTCAACGGGAGGCATGCCTGTTTCGGGGTCAATATAGAAAGTGAAAGGTGCGGGAGAAGCGTACCTAAACATAGTATAGGTTGCGCCTAGATATTCTATCTTAAAGTTTATAGTACCAACCGCGGTATTGTCCGCATAAGCAACGTTAATAAAATATTCCTTACCTGCTTCAAAGTAGTAAACCATACATACGTTGTTTAGTCCGTACTCCATTTGAGCGTAAACTCCGTCGTTGTTGGTATCAACGAAACGCTCGTATGCGTCTTCTGTATATAAACTGTTTTTAGAATAGAAACTTTCCTCGTCAAAAATCCAACCATCTACTTCTGCTGTGCCGGTAGAAAGGACGCGATATACACCACTTTCTTCGGGAGTAAAGCTAAAGAGTTTACCACGGGGCATTATAATGGTCTTGTAAGATACGGCATTGGGATAAACATCCATTCCTACTTCGTCGTTAACGATAATATCGTAAGCACTAAACGGAGATAGTCCGGCGATGGGGTCGTCAAGTTCTTTTTCGGTACCATAAGAATCATAGTACTTGCAGAAGCGCAACCATCCGTTTTCCGTCCTGTCACGAACGCCACCGGGATAGTAAGCGGTCATTTTTTCAAGCATTCCTTTTAGCTCCTCGTTAACGGTGCAGTAACCGCCTATTTCGGAGTTGGAGGAATATGAGCAATAGTTTACGAAAGAGGGATAATAATCAACGCTATCAATCTCAAAGCCCTTTTCAAGAGCATAAAGGTAGATGGAAGTTCTTCCTTCCGACACGTCGTCAAGCACGTAATTCATTAGATTTGCAAGTAGCAAAGGTCCGTCTTCCTCGCCGACGTGATAATATCCGTCTTCCTCGTTAAACACTACGTTTGCGTAGTTTTGGTATTCCGTATTGTACTTGTTGGGCGTCGAAACAGCGTTTCTTGGGATATAGGTTGCAACGTTGATATCGCTAGCGTTTACTACGGAAAGGTTTTTGATATAAACGGTATCATCGCCCCCGTCGGTATCAAGGTCTTTGTTGTAAACGAAGCTTACTTTGTAGGTTCCGTCTTGGGTTGCAACGTAGGGATAAAGCTTCTTCCAAGTGGGAACTTCGTCCGCGCCAGAAATAGTATAGATAACTTCGCCGTTAACTAAAACGTAGAAGTAGTCTCCGCCTTGCTCGGTTGAACAAATATAATCCAACGAAAGAGCCTGGTTTTGTTGGAGAGGAACGTCAACGTGCATAGCACAAACGCTATTGTATTTGAAAGGGTTAGAGGTTGCCATACATTGTGCGCCTGCTTTTTCGGAAAGGATGAAGGGCCAGTAGTATTCGGCATCCTCCACTTCGGTTTCCGGGTAATAAGTAACGTCGCCCAGACCGTTACCACTCATAACGTTGGCTACCTCGTCGCTTGAGGGTTGGGTTTTATTAGGTTTCTCTTGAGGAGTAAGCTCTCCAATGGATGAGAAAAGTTTTTGTTGATAATTATCAGCGCTAAAGTAATCAAACAATTGGGTCCAAGGATAAAGGTAAGGCATCCCGCCAACTTCTATCAAACAGATAACACCGTACTTGTCAATCATTACCGAAGTGGGATAACCGCCAGTATTGCCAAGATGGAAAGCTTCAAACAAATCGACGGTGTGAACGCCCATTTCGATGTTTTCAATTTCTTGAGTCGATTTGAATACGTCTACGTCATTGAGGGTATCGTCGGGGTGGGTATCAACCGCGATAACGGCTATATCTTCATACATTCCGGCAGCTTGTGAAAGGTAAGGGAACTCCGTTATGCAAGGAGAGCAAGTAGTATAGAAGAAGTTGAGGAGAACTGCGTCGTGGGTTTTTAACGCTTCGCTCAATTGGAAAGTACCAAGAACTCCTTTATCAATAGTGTTTACGGTAAAATCTTTCATTACGTTACCAACTTTATAAACATCGGGATCAACGGGGTGTGGTCCTGCTACTACTTGAGTGTTAAGAGATATATTAGCAACGTTATCTGCGTTAAAGTAGTATTTGTCTTCTACGACGTAACCGGAAGAAACGGTTGATTTACTTACTTCCGCATAGTAGTTACCAAGCGTTACAGCTTTAGTATCGGTGCCGTTTTCGTTAGTAACTAAATACTCTGCTATCATATTCGTGTTAACGTCGCGAATATAAACGACTACGTCTTTTAGACCAAGACCTGCAACGGTTTTTACGTTAACGGTATAGTTAACCATACCACCGGGATTATCGGTAGGCACATCGTTTTGCATATCTTCGCCACAAACGTCGCACTTGTTGTCACCGCTTTCGTCAATATGCTCGGTACATTTATCGTTACAAGAAACTAACAATCCGGTAACGAGCAATACGCATACGAGAATAACGGCTATTATCGTTTTCTTTCTCATTAAAGGTGTCTCCTTCGTTTTTTCTTGGCGTAAATTTTAGTTTCCGCTAATCAAAAACACTTTTTGTTATACGGAGTTAATTCTATCACCAAAACGAAAAAAAAGCAATTATTTTCCTATAAGGAGTAAATATTACTTTATTTTCCTCTTTTCTTCCAAAAATTAGCGTTTACTAAAAATTTACTCTCTTTATTTAATTTTTATTATATAAATATTTATACTTAACTTGCACGGACCTCGCATTTGTGGTATTATTGTACTAATTGTACTTTAGTATGGTGCTTTATTTTGTAATAAATTGGGCGTATAGCCAAAAAAACATAAGGAAGTCATAATGAGTAGTAGCAAAACAAAAAGAATTTCCCCCTATCTCTTAACCTCGTTAACCCTATTGTTGGTTGCTTTAATGGCGTTCACTTGCGCTTGCAACCCCGCTACCGAGGATTTGTCAAATAACGGCGACCCCGCCACCACGACCCCTTTTATCAAGGTCTTTGACAAAGAGTTCAAAAACGTTAATTTGGAAGATTACTTTGATACCAACGTCGTTCAACAACTACCAACCACGGTAAAAGACGGCGATTATCTTTCCGTAATCCTTTCTACCAAAGACGAGAACGTTCTTGACGCATACGACGCCATGGACACCAATCTTTCCCTCCAAGAATATTTTAATTCCGAAGAGGCGGTTGCTCTTCGTCGTAACATTGACTCCACAAACTCCGCTATCCTTGCCGACCTTAGCAAAAAAGGCGTTTCCTTCGAAAAAGGCGTTGACTACTACACCCTTTTGAGTGGTAAGGAAATCGTTATTAAAGCAAAAGACTTCTACGACGTATGCAATATCGTTGGCGACCGCGCCGAGGTTATAGTTAGCGAGGTTTACGAGACCGAAGCTTACAAAAACGTTTTGGTTAGCAATACCGTTAACGTTTACGACACCGGTATTTTTAACAGCTCCAACTTCCAATACCAAGGCGAAGGCACCGTAGTTGCCGTTCTCGATACCGGTCTTGACTACTACCACACGGCTTTCTCTACTGCAAACTTTACCGCAAACCGCGATAAACTCGGCATGACCATAACCGACGTTGCTTCAGTCATAGATTATACCCGTGCAAGCTCCATGCAAGCAGGACTTACCGCTAGCGACGTTTATATTAGCGAAAAAGTCCCCTTTGCTTTCGACTACGCCGACGGCGACTCCGACGTTTACCCTCTTTACTCCAACCACGGAACCCACGTTGCAGGTGTTATTGCCGGTAAAGACGACGTTATCACCGGCGTTGCTCCCCAAGCTCAACTTGCTATTATGAAAATATTCAGCGACGTCGATGCCCAAGCAAGAGCTTCTTGGATTCTCCGCGCTCTTGAAGACTGCGTTATTCTCGACGTTGATATAATCAATATGAGTATCGGTACCAGCTGTGGATTTAGCCGTGAAACCGATAAGGAAGCCGAAAACGGAGTATACGACAAAATCCGCGCTCGCGGTATTAATATGGTAGTTGCAGCTTCCAACTCCTTTAACTCCACTTATAACTCCGAAAAGAACGGTAACTTGGGTCTAACCTCCAACCCCGACTCCGCTACCGTATCCTCTCCCTCCACCTATAAAGGCGCTCTTTCTATTGCGTCTATCAATGGTGCAAAGACTTCCTACATCCTTTACGAAGATCAAATCATCTATTTCGTTGAGTCCACCAACCGCGTTGCCGAAGAAAAGAACTTCGTCGACGACATTCTAAAAGACGGCGAATATGAAAAAACCGTTGAATATATTACTATCCCCGGCGTTGGTAGAACGGCCGACTATACCGGCATTGACGTTACCGGCAAAATCGCCCTTATCGCTCGTGGCTCCAACACCTTTGAAGAAAAAGCCAATATCGCACAAAAACAAGGTGCTTTGGGCGCAATCGTTTATAACAACGTTTCCGGTGACATCCGCATGAACGTTGGAGATACTTCCATCGCCGTTTGCTCCATCTCCCAAGACGAAGGCGAACTCCTTGCTTCCAAGAGTAGCGGTACCATTACTATTTCCCGTTCTCAAGCAAGCGGTCCCTTCATGAGTGACTTTAGCTCTTGGGGTCCCTCTCCCGACCTTGAAATTAAGCCCGAGCTTACTGCTCACGGCGGAAATATTTTAAGTGCCGTTCCCGGACAAGATTACGACGAAATTTCCGGTACGTCCATGGCAACCCCCAACGTAAGCGGTCTTACGGCTCTCATTCGCCAATACGTTAAGGAAAGCCCCTACTTTGCCTCCATTGCAAACGACGACGTTCAAGTTTCCGCAATGGTAAACAGACTCCTTATGTCTACAGCCGATGTCGTTTACAACACAAACGGCCTTCCCTATTCTGTACGTAAACAAGGTTCCGGTCTTGCTAACGTAGTAGACGCAGCCTCTACCGGTGCCGTTATTTACACCTATAAAAACGGGGAATTAATGGATAAGTCCAAGGTAGAACTAGGCGACGACCCCCTAAAGACCGGCGTATACGAGTTCTCGTTTGACGTTTATAACTTTAGCAACAACGCTCTCTCTTACGACCTATCCACCATTGTTATGACCGAAGGCGTAAGCGAAACCAAAACCAATCAAGGTGAAACCACCGTCACCGAGGACGGATTCATCCTTGAAGGCGCACAAGTTGTTATCAACTCCGTCGTAGGCGGTACGCAAAACGGACAAAAGGTTAGCGTAAACGCAGGTGCAACCGCAACCGTCACCATGACCATTACCCTAACCGATGCTAACAAGAAGTATCTTGACGATAGCTTTGCAAACGGCATGTACGTGGAAGGCTTCGTTACCCTAAAGGGTCTTGACGGCGCAACCGACATAGGTTTCCCCTATCTCGCTTTCTACGGCGACTGGACGGTTGCTCCCATGTTCGACCTAGATTACTTTGCTACCAACAAAGACGAGCTTGACGAAAGTATCGACTTACTAGACAAAACGCTACCCGACGCTTACGCAAGCCGTCCCGTAGGCGGTGTTTACGCAGACTACGTCAGCTTCCTTGGAACCTACTATTTTGAACAAAAACCCGGTAGCACCATGATAAGTGCGGATAGAAAATATATTTCTCTTTCCAACACCGAAGGTGCAATTAACAAGCTAAGCTACGCTTGGATGGGCATGCTTCGTAATGCAAGAGAAATTGATATTACCATCGTTGACGATGCAACCGGCGAAGTTGTTTTCTCTAAAACCGAAAAGGATATTCGTAAATCTTATGGCGACGGCGGTCCCATCTATCCCGCACAAGTAAGAATAGGTTTTGCTCCCGCCGATTATAATCTACCCAACAATAGCACCTACACCGTAACCCTTAACGGTAGACTTGACTACGGCGACGGCGGTGTTAATACCAACTTGAACAACACCTTTACCTTCCCCTTAATGGTAGACTTCCAAGCCCCCGTTGTAGAGGACGTTGAATTCTATACCGAGTACGACAAGACGGAAAAGAAAAATCGTTTGTTTGCAAAAATTGCAGTTTACGATAACCATTATTCCATGGCTGCTCTAGTAGGCACTATTTCTGCTACCACGGAAACCGGTCTTGCTCTTAACGGTTTCGACCACTATATGACTCCCATATATTCGTCGTTTAACAACACCTCTTATATCACCTACGAACTAACCGAGCATTTGGGAACCATTAAAAACGGCTACGACTCCATTTACAAAGTTTACGGAGCCACGGAAGCAAAGAAAATATTAACCAGCCCCATATTTACCATTTCTTTGTACGACTACGCGCTTAATAACGCAACTTACGAGATTGCTCTTCCCAACAAATTTATCGACGGATATTTTAACGAAGAGACCATCGTTCTTTCTCCCAACGAGACTTACAACCTTGAACCTGTTGTTTATCCCGCTACCGAGTGGACCGATTTAATAGAATACACCTCTTCTAACGATGCAGTTGCAAAGGTTCTTCCCGGCACCAACAAGCTCATTGGTTTATCAAAAGGTTTAAGTTTAATCACCGCTAGCTACAAAGACGTAAACGGCATCAACAAAGAATTTACTACCGAAGTAGAAGTCCTTGGAGAAAACGACCCCGGTTATCGTCCCTTCGACGAGCCGGTCGTTCACAAGTTTGAGGTCGTTGGTTACCATACCAACAAGGCTTACTATAAGATTGATTCCACCGAGCGTGAAATTGGTCAAACGGGCGACGATAGAACCTTCCCCAATAGAAATAGCTTGAACCTTACCTTGTACCCCTCCGAGTCTGTAACTCTTCGTTACGATATGATAGCCTACTTCCCCGCTAGGACGACGCTTGAGTTTAGTTCTTCTAATGAAGATATTGTAAAAATAGATGCACTCGGTACTTTAACGGCTCAAAAAGAAGGTTTTGCTTCCATTTCGGTTAAGGTACTAAAGGATGGAGAATCTACCTATTATTCTAAGAATATCTCCATTTCCGTTGAGGACCCCTATATTACCAGCGGACCCACCCTCACTAACTACTACGGTCTTGGTGGCTCGGTAGTAATTCCTTCCTCTCTCGCCATAACCGAAATTGGTACTTTTGCTTTCTCCAACTTCGATTACGTTGAAAAAACGGAAGACGACCGCTACGACCCCACCGAAGACCCCGAACTTACCAAACAATGGTTTATCGGTGACAATACTATTACCGAAGTTATTATTCCCGAGGGCGTAGAAACCATTAGCGCTTACGCTTTTGCAAACCTTACTGCATTAAAGAGCGTAACCTTCCCCAGCACGCTAACCACCATTAGCTACGGTGCTTTCTATGGTTGTACCTCTCTTACTAACCTAAATGGTATTCAACACGTTAAATTCATTAACCAAAATGCTTTCGCTTTCTGCGATATTACCGGCACTTTGGCTTTCGACAAGACGATTGCGGTTGCAGATAACGCGTTCGCTTACAATATCCACCTTAAAAAACTCGTTCTCTCAAAGCACACTCAATCAGTTGGTCAATACGCTTTCGTTGGCAACGAGGAACTCGAAACCTTAACTATCAACGCTGAAAAGATTAAGCTTGGTCAATATGCTTTTGCTGACTGCTCCGCACTAAAGAGCGTTTCCGTTAACACCGCGGTTATCCCCACCGGCTTGTTCGACGGATGTACCTCCCTTGAAAGCATTACTCTTGGTAAAGACGTTGCCGTTATTGGTGAATACGCATTTAACGATACCGCCGTTACTTCCGTTACGGTTGCAGACGGGAATACTACTTTCTATCCCGTCACCAATAAACCTTACCTATTGAATAAGGCTGAAAACGGTACCATACTAACTTTTGTTGCTCCCGCATATTCCGGCGAAATAGTCGTTAGCGAGTCTACCGTTACCACCATTGGTCCCGCCGCCCTTTCCGGTAATAAGAAGATTACCTCATTCCGCGCGCCTAGCGTAACCATCGTTAAAGATTATGCATTCGCAGGCTGTGAAAACCTAGCGATAATCGAACTTGGTACCCTAACCGAAATAGGTAAAGCCTCTTTCATGAGAACGGCTATAACCCAAGCTCACTCTTTTGACGGCATTATTAATCCTACCGAAAAAGGTATAGGCTCTTATGCATATTACGGCTCCAAGATACAAGAAGTAACCATTCCTAACGGTATGAAAGTGGGCGACTCCGCATTTGAAGAATGTAGAAGTCTTGCAACCATAGTTATCGGCGACTCCGTAAAGATTGGCGCTAACGCATTCAAACTAAATTGGCAATTTGAAGATAACTGGGTTCTCGAAGCCATTGAAGACATCGATTCGGACGTTAAAGTTTGCCAATACGATTTGCTAAGCGAACTCACCTCTCTAACCATAGGTAAAGACGTAACCATTGGTAGCGGTGCATTCTACGGTGCAAGCAGTCTTACTACCGTAACGCTTGGAACCGGCGCTTATATCGGCGACCAAGCTTTCTATAATACCGAAAAACTAACCACCATCGATTTGAGTGGCGCAACCCATATTGGCAAAGAAGCGTTTAGTGGCGTTATCCTTTCCATCGTATACGGTTACGTTGATATCGAATCCGGCAAATTGGTTGCCTCCAAGTTAGAGCCTCCAAAAGACGCCGACGGCAATTACAGATATACGATTTTTACCAACAAGCTACAAAACATTACCATTAACGCCGAAACCGTTGATTCCGATGCATTCGCTTACAACGAGCTATTGGAAGAGGTAACTCTTGGCAATGCCACTCTTAATATTAACAATAGAGCTTTTGCTTCTTGTACCGCCCTTCATACCATAAATCTCGATAACGTGGTTAATATCGGCACCGAGGCCTTTGCTCAATCAAAGCTCAACACCATCAACCTCTCAAGCGCCGTTAACGTTGGTGAATTTGCCTTCATCGAAAACGAAAGCCTAACTCAAGTAACCTTTGGCGCAAATATCGATACTTTGGGCGAAGGCGCATTTAGCTATTCAAAAGCACTCACCACCCTCAACGGTGAAGAAAAGATTAAGAACGTTGGCGATTACGCGTTCGCTTATACCGCAATTAACAACGTTGACCTAAGCGGTGTAGTAAATCTTGGCTCTCACTCTTTCTTGAAAGAAACTATGAGCGCGTTTACCGTAAAATTAGGCAATGCTATTGAGAAAATCGGTGATAACCCCTTTGCAAACTGCGACGTTCAAGGTCAATTTAGCACCGTCGTTTACACCGAGTTCAACGGCGTTAAGTACGATGAAATAAGCTATACCTACGATTTGAGCGAAAACGTAAAGATTATTGACGGCTCTATTTATAGAGTTTTTCCCTTCGGCTACGAATTAATTACTTTTGCTTCCCCCGAAGATTACAACGTCGTTCTCGCAGATAATACCGTAAGAATTAGCGCTATGGCGTTCATGGGTTCCGACGTAGTTAACGTATCTCTCCCCCACACCGTTGCTTCCATTGGTCACAAAGCTTTCTATGATTGTAATAAGCTCACCATAGTTACCATGCAAAGCTACGATGCTCCCGTCTTAGAAGAAGAGTTTGATATGATTTACGCTACTAGCGGAGAAAACGCTCCCATGTCCGATAAAGACGCCGAAAACTACGGTTGGGACGGCTTGGGAATAGTAGATTTCTATATGTGGAATATGTGGGATAGCCAAAACCAAGCTCCCGTTTTCTCCAACTTCTACTACGGAGCAAACTTCGTAAATTACGTTGGTAAAGTAGATAGACCCATCGTTCTCGTCTATCCCGTAAACGGTCAAAATTACGACTCTTTCGTAATGAATCAATACTTTAGCGTTCATATCATGGGCGCAGCCGCTGCTGACGACGTAACCTTGGAAGCTATCAAGATTATTGACGCCCTACCCGAAACCATCCAACTAACGGATAAAGCTCTCGTTCAAAAGGCAAGAGAGGCTTACGATAAGATTGCTTCTTACGAACAACGCGCTTTGGTTGCTAACTATCAAAAGCTCACCGATGCCGAACTAAGAATTAAGACCCTAGAAAATCTTGCAAACGGTGGCGAGGGTGAAGCTCCCGACGAAGAACCCGTTGTAGAAGAAGGTATCAACGTTCCCGCCATGATACTCTCCATAGTATTCGGCTCGGTTGGCGTTCTAGGCGCAATCGCATTCGTACTTTACCTATACTTTACGGGCAAACTCAAGTTCCCCAAGAAGAAGAAAGCAACCGTTAAACCCTTAATTCCCGGCGCAAATCAAAAGGTAGTTAAGAAGATGGTTAAGAAGGTTGTTAGAAGAGTAGTCGTTTACAATCCCGACACCGATGACGTCGTAGAAGTAGACGATTCTCAAGTTCAAATCAATCAACAAAATACCGAAACGGAAATAATTCCCGAAGAGGATGAAGATAATGAATAAGAAACTTTTAGTTACAATAGTGATTGCTCTTTGCATAGTCGTTGCTCTAACGATAGTGTCCTGTAATCAATGGGATACTCCCTATAAGCAACTAAACAAGGACGGCAATACCGTTAGTGTAAAGTATAACATTAACGGTGGCGTTTTCCTAGAAACTCCCGACGTTACCTTAATAGACGTTTTTAACTTGGCTAAATCGCCCTCTCTTGGTAACGGTAAAAAGAGCATAGTTCCCATTGACCCTTCTAACGAAGCCGTTCGTGGCACTGCTCAAACGGTATCTCGCACCAACCATTTCTTTGCAGGCTGGTACGTAACCAACGTTAATGCGGACGGTTCCTATACCATTACCTCTCAAAAATGGAACTTTGGCGACTCTTTCATCTTTGAAGCTTCTAAAGCAAAAGAGGCAGAAAAACCCGTTCTCGTTCTTAGCGCAAGATGGATACCTTTTACTACGTTCAATTTCTATAAGCAAAACGAAGATGGTTCTTTCCCCCAAGCCCCCACCACTAGCGTAGTTGCAGAAAAGTTAGAGCTTCCCGTTTGGAACGAAAGTACCGGTGCTCTCCGCTATAACCAATATCCCAAGTTTGACAATTGGACCTTTGAAGAGGCTTTTTCCTCTTCCGATATGAGCGAAAAAATTACCGAGACTTTGCAAGGTGAATCCTACTTTGACGAGATATTAAACGACTTTATAACCAAAAGTATTAACGTTTACGTAACCTACAAGAAAGGAACTTGGTACAAAATCCATAACGCTTCTTCATTCATAAATAACGCAAGCAGTTCCGCTATTTACGACATCCAAGCCGACCTGGACTTTGAAGGTGCAATATGGCCCGCTACTTTCTCATCGAACACCTTTAATGGTAAGATTTACGGAAATAACCATACCTTTAGTAATATTTCCGCCCTACAATACTCCGAAAACACCAAACTAAGCTACGGTTTATTCGGCTCTATCGGTGCCTCCGCCCTCATTAAGGGAGTAACCTTTAACAACGTTTCGTTTACTATAGGCGGATTGGACAACGATAACGGCGACCCCTCTTACTACGGTATTTTCGCAGGCAAAGTAGAACAAGGTGCCGTACTGGAAAACGTAACCCTTTCTAACGCTAAATTGCTACTCAACAGCGCAAAAGGTTATATGTTCGATAAGCTCGACTCTATTTCCATATCGCCCAAATATCAAAATCTTATTGATGGTAAATACTATATCAACCTTTCCGTTTATGAAAATAAGAGTGACTATGCTATCTCTACTTCGGGACTAAGCGTAGCTTTCACCGAGCCCGATGAAAAGGTATTCGTAAACGGTATCTACGATAAATTTAACAACTCTCCCGACGTTGTTAAAAAGAGCGTAAGCGAACTATTCACCTTTACCACCGACTCCGAAGGCAACGTTACCATTACCCAGGTAGCCTAAGCTTAAGATATACTCACACGAAAATAATATGGAGGTATCTCTCTAAATGAAGAGAAAAATATTTTCTATTCTAATACTTGTTACAATGCTTGCAGGACTGGTTATTCCCCTTGTAGCTTGTAACTCCAATAACGCCACGGACGCTCTCGTTATTATGACGGATGCTTTGGACGGTTTGTTTAATCCTTTCTACTCAACGACCGCCCCCGACGCAACCATAGTATCCATGACTCAAATAGGCATGCTCACTACCGGTTACGTTAACGAGGAAGCAACCGTTGCTTTCGGTGACGATGAAGCGGTAGCCGTCAAAGATATGGATTACTCCTACGACTCTAACACCGACAAGACCACTTATAACTTTGTTATCAAAAACGGCATTCAATTTAGTGACGGTCACCCCCTAACCATTGAGGACGTTCTCTTTAACATGTACGTCTACCTCGACCCCGTTTACGCCGGTTCCAGTACCATGTACTCCACCGATATAGTTGGTCTTTCCGACTATAGAACGCAAACCCAAGGTAGCGACGATAGCGACACCGACGAGGTTATTACAGAGCAAGCACAAGCTCGCGCAAACAACCGTATTAGAGAGTTGATAAACCTCTTCCGTCAAGTAGGTCAACTTCCCAGCGGTACCTATGAAGCAAGCGAAGCGCAAATGCGAGAGGCTATTAATTCTCACTCTTTATCCTCCGGTTACGTTGAGGCTATCTCCAATAACCCCGACGAGGTTACAAACGAAAACCTTCTTGCCGACTATGAACGTACCCTATCAGAGTTCAAAGAAGAATTAGGAAGAGATTACGAATCCGCAAAGGAATCTTTCACCGAGGAACCATACAAATCAACGGGTGAATTTGATGAAATTACCTCTTTTATGTACGCAGAAGGCTTTGTTAGCGTTGAATACGTAAAAGACCCCGTTACTAATAAACCCAAGTACGACCAAATCAAAGAGGTTACTCGTCAATACTCTACCGACGTTGTTAAAGATAAAGACTCTGCAATTAATTACGTTTACAACGCCAAAACTACCACTGCTCTTGACGAAATTCTTCTTTACTGGGGTACCGGTAATACTTTAAGCGCGGAATACGCCGCCCAAGCAAAGCAAGTTATACTTCTTGAAAAAATTACCGGCGACCAACTACTCGTTCCCAGTATTAGCGGTATCGTTTCCGTTGGTCACCACACCGACGAAACCCAAGTAACCGTTAACGGCAATACCTATGCGGTTGCTCAAGAGCATAACGAAAAAGACGGTACTCCCGTTAACGCAGAAGAATACGACGTTTTGCGTATTACCATTAACGGCGTTGACCCCAAAGCAATTTGGAACTTTGCTTTTAGCGTTGCTCCTCAACACTATTACACCTCTGCAAATTATGGTGATACCCCCCACTCCGTTGATATTAAAAACCATAACTACGGCGTTGATTACGCAAGCTTTTCATTCCACACCAGCGTTATCCAATCACAAAAGAATATAAGGATTCCTATGGGCGCGGGCGCATACGTAGCAACCGATGCAAGCAACAACAATAATCCCAAGAGCAACGCTTTCTATCGTGATAACGTAGTTTACTTTAAGAGAAACGAAAACTTTATGATGGGTACTCCTCATATAGATAAAGTTCGTTACCAAGTAGTTAGCGCAACTAACGCTCTTAACGTTTTGGAAACGGGTGCGGTTCACTTTGTAACCCCTCAATTTACTCCAAATAACATTACCAAGATTAATTCACTAAAAGAAAAAGGTATAGAGTCCACCTCTACCGACCAACTTGGTTACGGTTATATCGGTATTAACGCAGGTAAAGTTAAGAACATTAATTTGCGTAAAGCTATCATGTACGCAATGGATACCTCGCTAGCTATTAACTACTACTCCACCGGTACCGCTAAAAACATTTACTGGCCTATGAGTACCGTTTCTTGGGCATATCCTAAGCAAGGCAACGTTTTGGACCAAGATAACGGTAGAGCCTACGCTTCCGGCTTCCTCGGCGACACCGCTGCTAAACAAGCCATAGAACAATGTATGACTGCGGCAAACGTAACCGAGGGTGATAGCCAACTCAAGTTGAAGTTTACTATAGCAGGTTCTTCTCTAACCGACCACCCCACCTACGCAACCTTCCAAAAAGCAGCAACCCTTCTTAACGAATGTGGTTGGAACGTTGAAGTAGTTGCCGATACTCAGGCTCTTACCAAACTTTCCACCGGCTCTCTAGCAGTTTGGGCGGCAGCTTGGGGTACTACTATCGACCCCGATATGTACCAGGTTTATCACAAGAACTCCATTGTTACCAGTGTTCTTGCTTGGGGATATAATGAAATTCTTAACCAAGACGGCTACGATACCGAAAAGGATATTCTTAATAAACTTTCCGACGTTATCGACGACGCTCGTGGAACCGATGATAGAAAGGATAGAAGTGAATATTACAAAGTCGCTATGGGTTACGTTCTCGACCTTGCAATCGAGCTTCCCGTTTACCAAAGAAAGGTTCTTTACGCTTACAACGCTAAGGTAATAGATTCTACTTCTCTCCCCGAAACCATAAACCCCTACACCTCTCCTCTAGATAAGCTTTGGGAAATTAAGCTTACCGATGAAGCCGGTGCTTCTAACGGAGCCGGCGGTCTTCCCGGCGGTGCTGTAGCAGGTATAATTATAGCTTGCTTCTTCGGCGTTTGGATTATTGCAATCGGAGTGCTGTTTGCTACTAAAAAGCTTACTATTTCTTCCGTTCGCAAGATGCTAAAGCTCAATAAAAATGAAGATATGGGCGACCTCGATTTCGACGATGAAGTACTCCTAGACGAAGACGGACAGTACGTCATCCTAGAAGAGGAAATCTACGTGGAAGAAGACGTTATCGTAGATATTGACGAAGAATAGCTCGTCCATACGATTAAGACGGTAAACAAATAAAATAATTAACCAATAAAAATAAGCGGTGTATCGGCACTCCCCTTACACCAAAATATAGGAACAAAGAACTATGATAAAATACATTCTCAAAAGACTTGGTCTAACGGTACTTATTCTACTCGGCGTTTCTCTTATCATTTACGTATTGATAAGATTGATGCCCGTAGATTTCATCCAAAAGAAAATTGATGCTATGCGTCAAGGCGGTGCAACTATCGAACAATCTACTATAGATAATATGAAAGCCATGTACGGACTTACCGATAGCACTTTCCTTGGAGTGCTTAAAGGCTATTGGAGTTGGCTAACCAATCTTGTTCAATTCAATTTTGGTACCTCATTTAAGTACGGCATTCCCGTAATTGACGTTATTAAAGACAGCATGGGCATAAGCTTCGCAGTTGCTCTAATTGCAACCATATTCGAGTTTATGATCGCTATACCTCTTGGAATAACTGCCGCTACCCACCAATATTCCATTCGCGACTACGTGGTAACCGTACTAGTTATGATAGGTATATCATTACCGTCGTTCTTCTTTGGACAAGTGCTAAAAGACTTGTTTGCAATGAAACTGGGTTGGTTCCCCAACTCAGGTCTTACCGATGCAACCAAGGACCTAACCGGTTTTGCAAAGTTTATAGACTATATATGGCACATGTTCGTACCCGTTCTTACGGTAGTTATACTATCAATCGGTGGAAGAATGAGAATGACCAGAACGGAAATGTTGGAAGTTATGAACTCCGACTATATCCGTACAGCAAGGGCTAAGGGATTAAGTGAAAGAAAAGTTATTTATAAGCATGCTTTCCGCAACACTCTTATTCCCCTGGTTACCTCTCTTGCAGGATTACTCCCCAGCTTGTTCAGCGGTGCTATTATTACCGAGCAAATATTCGACTTGCCCGGTATTGGTAACCTTGCTTTCCAAGCAATGGACGCAGGCGATATCCCCTTCATAATGGGCTACAATATGTTCCTTGCCCTACTTAGCGTAATGGGCGTATTGCTTGCCGACTTAATGTACGCCGTCGTTGACCCGCGCGTTAAACTCACAGACTAAGGAGAAGAATTATGGAAAATATGGAAAATAAAGAAATTATTACCGTAGAAGAGAACCAAATCCTTCCCGAAAACGCCGTAGAAGAAAACGTATCCGGCATCCAAGAAGCTGACGATAGTATAGAAAGAAACGTTCGCCTAATGTCTCCCGGTAGAATGGTTATGAGAAGATTCTTCCGTTCCAAGCTTTCTATTGTCGGTTTGGTTATGTTGGTTTCACTATTCTTCTTCTGTTTCTTGGGACCCGTCGTCTACACGAAATGGGAAAGTAATGAAATAGACTACTCCGCCCGTATAGAATACACCACTACCGAACTTAAATACGTGGACGAAAACGGTCAAGAACAAGTATTCTATCAAGTTGTCGAAACCATAAAGGAACCTAACGCTTTTGCTAAGCCCTCTTTAGCTCACCCTCTAGGTACGGACGGACAAGGTTGGGATAACCTCGCTAGACTTATGGAAGGCGGTAAAGTTTCGCTTGCGATAAGCTTTATTACCGTATTTATTATTACCGTATTAGGTATTATATTTGGCGGTATTGCAGGTTACTTTGGCGGTGCGGTAGATAATATCATAATGAGACTGTGCGATATTCTCATGTGTCTCCCGGGCTTCCCTATCCTACTAGTAGTAGGAACACTACTAGAAAGTATGGACGTTGCTTCACAATTCCGCATTTACTACCTAATGGGATTCCTATCCCTAATCAGTTGGCCCGGTGTTGCACGTCTTGTTCGTGGTCAAATCCTTTCTCTCCGTGAACAAGAATACATGGTAGCAGCCGAAGCAATGGGTTACTCTACCGTAAGAAAAATATTCAAACACCTTATCCCCAACGTAATGCCCCAACTTATCGTTAACATGACTTTGAGCCTTGGTAGCATGATTTTGTACGAAGCCTCCCTATCCTTCTTGGGACTAGGCGCAACAGCAGAATTCGCAGCTTGGGGTACTATGATCAACTCCGCTAACGACCTTAACGTTCTACAAAACTACTTTAACGTTTGGGGTCCTCCCGGAATTTGCATTATTATTGCAGTTCTCGGCTTTAACTTTATCGGCGACGGTCTACGCGACGCACTCGACCCCAAAGCAAGGAGATAACGGATATGGCTATTGATATGAAGAATATAACCGAAAAAATCAAAAAGACCACCGATGATATAGTGGAAATCGTTAAGAAAAAACTACAAAAGAAAAACGACGGACACTATCTCTCCGGTAAAGAAGTTCGCGCCATCGCCAAGTCTAACAAAAAGGCAATGATGGCTCTCGAAAAGGAAAAAAATCGCAAGAAAGCCGAACACGAATACCTTGCAACCATGAAGGATGAAGGCAATATCTTGGAAATCGATAATCTTCACACCTACTTTTATACCGACCAAGGTATCGTAAAAGCAGTTAACGGCGTTTCCATTAATATTCCTCAAAGCGCTACCGTAGGTATAGTTGGTGAGTCTGGTTGTGGTAAGAGCGTTACCTCCATGTCCGTCATGCGTTTGCTACAAGGCCCTACCGGTCAAATAGCTAGCGGTTCCATTCGCTTTAAGTCCCTCGACTTTAAGCGCGACGAAGAAGGTAACCCCATT
The DNA here is from genome assembly GCA_045535235.1 of Candidatus Stercoripulliclostridium sp. Classification (GTDB taxonomy): domain Bacteria; phylum Bacillota; class Clostridia; order Christensenellales; family DTU072; genus Stercoripulliclostridium_A. Next base: position 5,132 of record JAZSLG010000032.1, on the reverse strand, counting down.
CCAATATACGTTCGTACCAAAAGCGGTAAAGTAATCTATAAGAAAAAGAAAGATAAAAAGGGTAAGTTCGTTTTGGACCAAGAAGGTAAACCCATTTTAGTTCCCGTTCAAGCGGTCAACGAAAGCGGTGTTCTTTCTTATGAAATGGAAGAAAAGGTATTTGATATAGCAAAAATGCCCATCCACGAAGTACACAAAATTCGCGGTAGACAAATTGCCATGATATTCCAAGAACCCATGACCTCGCTTAATCCCGTATTTACCATAGGAAACCAGCTTGACGAAGTAACCTTTATCCATACCCCCGGCGCAACCAAGGAAATGGCAAAGGCTCACTCCCTCGAAATGTTAAAGCTAGTTGGTATAGATAAATCCGACCGTGTATATAACGCTTACCCCCACGAACTATCAGGTGGTATGCGTCAACGCGTTATGATTGCTATGGCTCTTGCTTGTGACCCTCGCTTAATTATCGCAGACGAGCCCACTACCGCACTCGACGTTACTATCCAAGCACAAATTTTGGACCTTCTACGCGACCTAAAAACGCGCATGAACGGCTCCATCATGTTAATTACCCACGACCTTGGTATCATCGCCGAAATGGCCGATTACGTCGTCGTTATGTACGCAGGTAGAGTTATCGAACAAGGTACCGTTCAAGAAATATTCCATAACCCCATGCACCCCTATACTATGGGACTACAAAAGTCAAAACCAAGCATGGATACCAAGAGCGATACCCTATTTAACATTCCCGGCAACGTTCCCAATCCCGTAAACATGCCCACGCACTGTTATTTTAAGGATCGTTGCGACAAGTGCATTGGTAAATGCTCGGGCGATTATCCTTGCATGATGCAAGTTTCCCCCACGCACTACGTCGCTTGCCACTTGTACGATAAGGAGGACTAATATGGAAAACGTTGTTTTAGAAAACGAAAACCTAGAAATTCAAGAAGAAACCGCTACTCAAAACGTAGTTGAAGAAGTAGCTCCTACCGAAGAAGCACCCGAAGAAAACAAAGACAAGGTTATTTTGGAGGTCAAAAATCTTCGCAAATGCTTCCCCGTTAAAAAATCCCTAACGGGTAAAGTATTAAAGGAACTCGTTGCGGTAGATAACGTTTCCTTCACCTTGAACGCCGGTGAAACTATTGGTATAGTTGGTGAATCCGGTTGTGGTAAAACCACTCTTGGAAGAACCATTCTTAAACTACACCAACCAAGCGGTGGTCAAATCATATTTGACGGCGAGGATATTACGAAATATAAGAACAAGGAAATGAGGCATCTCCGCACCGATATGCAAATCATATTCCAAGACCCCTATTCCTCTTTGCCCCCCAGAGCAACCGTAGGCGACATTCTATCCGAGCCTGTAAGAGTACACAAAATCGTACCCAAAGAGCAAGTAAAAGACTACGTTATGGATTTGATGGAGAAATGCGGGCTTCGTGATTACTATTACGAACGTTATCCCCACGAATTTAGCGGTGGTCAACGCCAAAGAATTTGTATTGCAAGAGCGCTCTCCGTTAACCCCAAACTCGTTATTTGCGACGAGCCTGTTAGCGCACTGGACGTATCTATTCAAGCCCAAATTATCAATCTTCTCCGCGACCTACAAAAGAAACTCAACCTTACCTACCTATTCATTTCTCACGATATTAGCGTAGTTAAGTTCATAAGCGATAAAATCGGCGTTATGTACCTTGGTGCAATGGTAGAGTTTGGTACCAAAAAAGATATATTTGATAAACCTCTACACCCCTATACCCAAGCACTATTTAGCGCTATACCCAATCCTAACCCCGACGTTAAGATGAATCGTATCGTACTAAAAGGCGATATCCCCTCTCCTGTAAATCCTCCAAGTGGATGCCGTTTCCACACACGTTGTCCTCACGCAACCGAACGTTGCGCCACCGAGGCTCCCGAGTTCAAGAACTATAACGGACATTATTGCGCCTGCCACCTAGTAGACGAGCAATATAACGGAAAGGTTGAGGTTGAAAATGAGCAAAAAGAAGACTAAACACGCCAACAAAGAAAGGGCAAAGAAGGAAAAAATCATATACGTGGACGACGGCTCCAGCATCGTCGATATGAGTGGAACGATTGGAACCTCTAAAAAGCCCCAAAATGCGCCGAAAGACCCTTTTACCGGCGCTCCTATAGGTAATACCCCAAAAGACAAAATACGGACCTATTTTCAAGCCGTAAGACAAAATTTAGTTCCTATGTTCGTCGTGATACTCGGTATTTGCGTTATTTTTGGTGTAATGTATCTTATTTTAGAATTGGCCGGTTAAAAACACGCTATTTTGGCGCTAAGCTTTGAGAAACTAAAAAGCTCCCTTCGGGTACGTATCCCCTAGGGAGTTTTTCTTTTAATTGGTATATTTAGTACCTCTTAAAACACGCTAGTTTAGATGAAGAACGCGAAAAGACACCCATTCTTGACGGGAGTTTACTTTGCGTAAATGACCGAGAGAAATGAGTGTCTTGACAAAGTTATTCGCTAAACTAGCGTGTTTTATCTGTTTTTGGGAAGGAATCCTCCAAATATCTTTCCCCATCCACCTTTGACTCCGTTACAGCAGTCAAGGATACCTTCTACGGTGTAGGGAGAAACGATACCTCCGGTCCAACCAGAGAAGGCACGGAGAGGTAAATCTTTAACGGATTGAGTAATCATTTCGGGGTTTTCCGAACCAATTGCTACAAGCTTTGCCGCATTTGTTAGTAACACGTACATACCATTACCAAACTTGCTGGGACGAAGTTGTGAAATAGTATTGTTAATGGTGAAAGAACCTTTTTCAAAAGGTGCGTTTCCGGGGAGTTCTTTGCCATAAACTGCTTGGAACTCTTCTTCCTTTACTTCGGTTGCAGTTGCTAGGTTATAGTATACGGGAGCAACTGCACTATAATCGGGAACTACGACGTCTGATTTAGCACTTACTACGTTTACAACGCTTTCAAGCTTAATATCTCTTGAGGAAGCACCAACCAAAATTTTATATGCGCCACTTTCAACGTGCCAATCTTTAATATTCACGTTATAGTATGCGTATGCACGAGAGTCTAAAGTTACGCTTACCTCTTTTTCTTCGCCAGCCTTTAAGAATACCTTTACAAATCCTTTTAGTTCTTTTTGGGCCTTATAAATCTTAGATTCGGGAGCCGAAACGTAAACTTGTGCAACTTCTGCACCATCTCTTTCTCCAACGTTCTTAATCTTGAAGGATACTACTAAATTCTCTCCTTCATTAATAGAGTCGTTGGAAAGTTTAAGATCGCTATACTCAAACTTAGTATAACTCAAGCCGTATCCGAAGGGATAACGAACCGCTTTTCCTGCGGTATCAAAGTAGCGATAACCAATATAGATGGACTCGCGGTGTTCAACGGAGCGTGGTCCCATTTGATAATAACCACTCGAAAGTGCATCTTCGTTTGCAATAGGATAGGTTTCCGCAAGTTTACCACTGGGGTTAACTGCGCCATAAACTAGGTCGAGGGTTGCTTCGCCACCTGCTTGTCCGGTAAGATACATATTAAGAATGCTCTTAACCTTATCTGCCCAGTCGCCTATAACAACGGGTGAACCACCGGAAAGAACTACTATTACGTTTTCGTTTACCTTCAAAATCTCGTTAATGAGGGTAACGTGGCTAGAAGGCATTTCCATATGTCTTCTATCAAAGCCTTCACTTTCATACGCAGCTGTTAGACCTACGAATACTATAACGGCATCCTTGCCTTTTGCAGTTTCTACTGCTTTGTTTATTAGTTTTTCATCATAGCCGTCGCCCTTCAACGAGTAACCTGCTGAGTAAGCGTATTTCTTACCGGCATCATCAAGAGCATCGGTAAAAGATACGGTCTTGGGACAGTTAATATGGCTAGAACCTGCACCTTGATAACGGAGTTCTTTTGCAAGCGTACCGATAACTGCAATATTTTCGTCACCATTAAGGGGTAGTCCGCCGTCGTTCTTTAGTAGAACAGCACCGCTTGCTGCAGCCTTTCTTGCAAGAGCGTGATGTTTATCAAAGTCTATTTCACCAAAACTTTCGTTTGGTTTAGCCTCAATAGCAAACTTGATTAGACGAAGTACGCATTTGTCAAGGTCTTCCATGGAAAGCGTGCCTGCTTTGACTGCTTTGATGATTTTACGGTCGTTCATTCCGCCGTTGCCGGGCATTTCTAGGTCGTTTCCTGCTTTAATACCTTCTACTCTATCATTAATACCACCCCAGTCGGAAACTACCATACCTTCAAAACCCCATTCACCACGAAGAACGTCGGTAAGTAGATATTTATTTTCAGCCATATAAGTGCCATTAACGCGATTGTAAGAACTCATTATGGTTTTGGGTTGCTCTTTCTTTACGATATATTCAAATGCAGAAAGATATATTTCGCGGAGGGCGCGTTCGTCCACTATAGTATCAATGCTCATGCGGTCGTGCTCTTGGTTGTTTGCTGAAAAGTGCTTTACGCTAACGCCGATACCATTCTTTTGTACTCCATGAACGTAACTTGCACCAAGCCTACCTGCTAGGAAAGGATCTTCTGCAATATACTCAAAGTTTCTACCGCAAAGAGGACTTCTCTTCATATTAATTCCAGGTCCAAGTACGGTGGTAACTCCCAAACATTTTGCTTCTTCCGCAATAGCATTACCAACTTCTTCAAGAAGTTCTACGTCCCAGCTTGAGCCGGTGGTAACTGCCGTGGGGAAACATGTTGCTGTTTCTGCGGGCTTCATAATATTTGTTCCAGCACTTGCTTTTTCCTTACGAAGTCCGTGAGGACCGTCACTCATCCAAACGGAAGGAACTTTGCCCTCTATTTCCTTGGTAAGCCAAAAAGTTTTACCGGAACACAAGGATGCCTTTTCTTCCAGAGTAAGAGAATTAAGTATTTCTACGTATTTATCCATTTCAACCTCCACGATTGTATTTTTTTGTATTCGCGCATACTCGCGCATTATAAAATATTATAATATAAGTATTAATTTTAGTCAATAGCGTTTTATTTTAGTTTATCCACTTTATTTTTCATACCTATTGTAAGCAAAATTTTTCAATATTAATTTGGTTTTATAAAATGATGTTTTT
>JAZSLG010000120.1:0-3778 GCA_045535235.1 Candidatus Stercoripulliclostridium sp. | reverse complement strand
CCGCTTGGCCTCCGACTTCTTTTTACCTTCAAAAACCTATTGCTCCCACTCATACTCATACTGGCAATTCAAGGTGGTATATGGATAAACTTTGTATTCCCATTCCTTACCGGCACTCCTATAGCCTTCATAGGTTACCTCATCATTACCGCAGTACAAATGGGTGCAACCATAGACTACGCCATCGTTCTTACCAATAGATACCGCGAAATTAGAGTTAACTTCCTAGACCGGTACGAAGCAATGGCAGAGGCGGAAAACGCCGTATTCCCCACTATAATAACTTCGGGAATAATACTGACCGGCACTGGGTTTGCACTAAGCTTACTTGCAAGCGGTACAGTTTCGGCAATGGGCAGTTTGCTTGGAGTTGGGGCGCTAACCTCACTAATCATAGTAATTTTCATTCTTCCTTCCTTACTCATCGTTACCGAAAAAGTAGTTGACAAATGCGACTTTAACAAACTTTTTAGGAAAAAGTCAACACCCAACGTTCCAGAAGAAAACTCTTCGTCTAACTCCGAGGAGAATGAAAAAGAATTATCCGCTTAATGCAAGTTTAGAAAACTAAAAACAAAAAAATAAGTTCCCAAAATGGGAACTTATTTTCTTTCACGACTTAATCAATATCTATTGTTAAATTCCTATCACTCTAGAAAGTCTATCAACGGTAAGGTTACAAAGCTCAATCTTTTCCTTGTTTGCAGGAGCGTCTAGTTTTTCAATCAACCATTCGTACTCTGCATCTCCGCGTAGATTGGAAACGTACTTTAGTAGGTCGTCTATTAGATCCTTTCTAACCGCCTCGGGCATGGTCTTTCTGGAAGCTTCTATGACGGTAAGTTTCATAGCAAGGAATGCTTGTAACTCGTCTTTAGAAAGCTTTTGGAATTTCTTCTTTAGCTCCCTCTTGTGTAGTATTTGAGCTATTATGCTGGTAATTCCACTAATTCCAACGGGTAGCCAGTTTCCTATTAATACCGACCACACGCCTACGCCAAGGAGCATACCGGTTTGAATATCATCGACTGCCTTCTTTTGAATACCATAGAAGTTTTGTTCAAAGAGCTTAAAGAGAATGTTCATATATCCTTCATCATCAAATAAAATTTTGGATACTGCTTCTAAAGACTCTTCCTTTCTAACGTATTCGCAAGAATTATCAAGCATTAACGAAAGAGCGAATTGTATCTTTTGAATGCCGTAAGCATCTTTCTTAAACAACTCTTTATTCATGTATTTTTTGAGCTTTGCAATATCTCCTGCTAACTCAAGTTCTTTCATATCACAAGTGCTTTCAAATGCGGTAAGATTATCAAGAGCCGTCTTCTTCTCTACGGAAAGGTCTACTACCGCCTTTCTTCTTGCATTATTAGCAACGTCGGTTACAAGACCGTTAATAAACTTGCTAATAACGTTACCACCCACTTCCTTTTCCACGGGTTGATTACTATTAATTTCGTTTTCTACTGCTTCAAGGTCACTCTTTAGACGTATATAGGTAAGGTTTTTAACAACTATTTTTTTTGCCTTTGCCATTCTCTTAGCCTTTCTCATTATTTTAACTCCTCCAAGATAAAGTTTTTAATTTTCGTTAGATTTAGTTTTCTTTCGTTACTTTTTAGAAGATTTATTACTTCTTTTAGCGTTGTGCTTTCTTCTTTTGGCTTAAACTCGGTTGCGGTAAAATCATCCTGATACCAGTGATCACAATATTCGTAAATTTCCTTTTTAGGCGTTTTGCCACTTTGTATGCTAGTGAATAATTTTTTTACCGAGTGTGGTAGCGCCGAGTAGTTTCCCTTTTCAAAATCTGCCAAATATTTGTATACCGTTGGTCTTGTTTTTTTGAGTAGTCGGGATAACTCGGTTATTGAAATCATATCGGTTATCTTCATTTTTCGACCTCCTTAACTTGACACTATTTTACACTTTTTGTAAAGTCCTGTCAAGTAGTTTTCGTAAAAAAGTGTAAAATTTTGTAAATTTTTTTGACGTTAAAAAACACCACTATAAATAGTGGTGCTTGCGTGAATTTTTTTGTATTTATCTATTATTTTAATCCCATTCGTCTCCTTTTACCCTTTCCATATCTATACCTTTGGTTTCGTGGCACTTTTTAACGAGGGAAATAAATCCACTAATAAAGCCGGGAACAAGTAGACAGAAAGCAACTATTCCGACAACGGTATTGCCCAGTATCGCAGTAAGCGGTAGGCTTATTCCGTAGGAGATAACTACACCAATTCCGGTAACGATAAACTGCGCGGACATCGTGGAAGAACGCAAGTTCGTGGGGGAGGATTCCCCTATCATCATTATTATTACGTCGTTGGAACTGTAGTAACTGCCTATGCACGCGCCACACATTAGACCTACGAAATATGGACTCCAACCAAGATTTGCGCCTACAAAAAATAGTATGAAACTTACTAAGCAGTTTAGTGCCGTAACGATGGCAGCGAGCTTTCTTCCCTTAATATCACTAACAAAACCCATTATAACTTGTGCAACTGCACTACCTATGGGGAAAAGGAATAAGGCGTCGGTTATAACTCCCGTGCTAACCGAGTTAACCGCCTCGGTAAGCGTTTGGAAAAGTCCGCCGTTCAAATAGTTGGTAGCATAGCCGTAGGTCATTATCGCTTGATAGTCTATTGTAGCAATAAAACCGATATTCATGAGCGCGGAGGTAATATATAGCCAACGTAATTGCTTGTGTTTTAGAGCAAACTTGAGGGCGGGAATAAGTCCGCCTTGTGCGTTATCTAGCGCCTTGCGTTCCTTTTCCGCTTGACGTTCCTCGTCAGTTAAACGCAGGTAACGCAAACGTGAATCAATAAAGCTATCTGTTTCTCTCGCAAGCAAAAGTGCTATAAAGGAAGCGACAAGCCCTACTATTGCCGGCACTAGGAATACGTTACGCCATTCGCTAGCGTTCTCCATCATAAGCTTACGCATTAAAGGAATTAGCATAACGCCCATATTAGCTACGAACTTTATTACCGAATAGGTACGCGCACGTTGCTTGGGAGAAGAGGATTCCATTATGTATACCACGTGCATATCGTGCGGTATGAAAAATTGTACCATGCACGCGCCTATGAAATATACTATAACGTTTTGTGAAAGGAATATAATAAGGAGGGCTAGGCTCATGCCAAAGGTGTTGAATATTAGGAAGACTTTTCTGCCAAACCTATCTGCAAGCGGGCGATATAGGAGCCCTAGAGCTTGAAAAGGGACTACCAAAATGGTCAAAATGTTCAAAAGTCCAATGGAATTTTCGGTTGCAAAAAGGTCGTTTGCAATTTCCGTTTTCATTAGAGTTGTAATTTGTGACGCTATCTCGTCTACGGCGTAGATGAGGGTAATAATAAATATAACGTAAGCAATATAATACTTACCCTTTGGGCGATTTTTTTCTTTCTCCCAATGTTTAATTTCTCTTTCTCGCCTTAATTGTATCTTTTGTTCTTTAGTTAAACTATTATCCATAAATACTCCCTATTAGTTTTATTATACTCTTAAAAGAGTATTTAGTAAATACCCAAATGATAAAAATTCTTACCTCAAAACGTATCAGATAAATACGGAACGGCTTCTCTCCACTTCGTCACGTTCACAAGGATTTATTTTAGTTTGAGTTAGCTCTTTGCGATAATAGACAATCTTAAAAAACGCGTTAGTTGTTAAACGCGGAATGCAGTAGTTTGCGAAGCAAACCTGATGAGTAAAACGATTAACTTGTGTTACCACAACACTTGGTGATAGCCAC
>JAZSLG010000093.1:0-1927 GCA_045535235.1 Candidatus Stercoripulliclostridium sp. | reverse complement strand
TGATGCAGGAATTGCGAGTATCAAGGAAGGAAAAACCCAGTACACCTCTAACGACGGATTATTCGCACTAAGAGAAAATATTTGCAAATACGTTCATATGCTGGGAGGTCCACTTTATGCTCCCGAAGACGAAGTTTTGGTTACCGTAGGTGCCTCTGAAGCTATCGATGTATCTTTCCGCGCATTACTAGACCCAGGCGATGAAGTTCTTATTCCTGCGCCCTCTTACGTTTCCTACGCTCCTTGTGTAGAGTTGTGTCACGCAATACCCAAAGCCATTAACTGCAAAGCAGAAAACGAGTTCAAACTCACCCCGGAAGAATTAGAAGAAACTATTACCGATAAAACCAAGGTTCTCGTTTTACCTTACCCCAATAACCCCACGGGCGCTATTATGGAAAAGGAATATCTAGAGGCGATTGCTCCCGTCATCATCAAGCACAATCTTATCGTTGTGTCCGACGAAGTATACGGCGAGCTTACTTACGGAGCTACACACACCTCGATTGCAAACGTGGAAGGCATGCGTGAAAGAACCATATTAATAAACGGTTTTTCTAAAATTTTCGCTATGACGGGTTGGAGAATTGGATACCTATGCGCTCCTCACGAACTTGTGGAGGTTATTAGAAAGATACACCAATACGTTATTATGTGCGCACCAACCGCTTCGCAATACGCTGCAACCGCTGCTTTGGAACTAAGCTTCAAAAACGGTTTCCAAGAAGTAGAAGATATGTGTCGTCAATATAACGAACGTCGTGTTTATCTCGTAAAACGCCTTAATGAAATTGGGCTAACTTGCTTTGAGCCTAAAGGAGCATTCTACGCCTTCCCCTCGGTTGCATCAACCGGACTGGACGGTAAAGAATTTGCCGAGCAATTACTCCTTACTCATAAGGTTGCCGTAGTCCCGGGTATAGCGTTTGGTGAAAGCGGAAGAAACCACGTTCGTATTTCCTACGCATCTTCTCTTGACAATATTAAGATTGCTCTTGATAGAATGGAACACTTCGTCAATTCACTCAAAAAATAATAGCTTATTATTAAGCATAAAAAAGAGCCCTTAGAGGGCTCTTTTATTTTGTTATATATTAATTATTCAACGTCTATCCAGCTAGGATCTTGGGGGTTAGCTTGAAAAGCCGATACCATCCTAAATTCTTTTTCGGTAATATAGCCCTTTTCAAGAGCAACTTTAGATAGAGTGGTAAAGCAAGAAAGAGAGGTATTGTTTACGTTTGCCTCTTTGAGTCTTTCGATACCCTTCTTCATTTCATAAGTAAATATGGAAACGATACCAAGAACGTCTGCACCAGCCTCACGGAGTGCGTTAACTACTTCGATTGCACTACCGCCGGTAGAAATAAGATCTTCAACTACTACGACTTTTTTACCATTGGGATCAGCGCCCTCAATGCGATTACCTCTACCATGTTCTTTGTTACCGCCACGAACGTAACCCATAGGAAGATCCAAGATTTCGGAAACGATTGCAGCGTGGGGAATACCTGCGGTAGAAGTTCCCATCAATACCTCCACGTCGGGATACTCTTCTTTTATAACGGTTGCAATACCGTTTTCTACCACCTTTCTAATGCTAGGTACGGAAAGAGTTAAGCGATTGTCGCAGTATATGGGACTCTTAATGCCACTTGCCCAAGTAAATGGGTCGCTGGGGCGCAAGAAAACTGCTTTGATAGAAAGTAATGCTTCGGCAACGGAAATTGCAAGTGCTTGTTTATCCATAATTATTCTCCTTTGAATTCTTTAGTACATCTAATATAGGCTTCACGAGGGTCCTCTGCGCCGGTAATGGAGCGTCCTACAACGATATAGGTACTGCCCATTTCTCTTGCTTTAGCGGGAGTGGTAACTCTCTTTTGGTCGTCAACTGAGTCGCCTGCAAGACGAATGCCGGGGGTTA
>JAZSLG010000119.1:0-24108 GCA_045535235.1 Candidatus Stercoripulliclostridium sp. | reverse complement strand
ATGGCTACGATCCGACTTGTTGCTAAGACCCCCTTCATTGGCGAAAACGGCGACGAACTAGTATTTGCAAACGACGATGAAATCATTTCTTACTTGCAATCAACCTTTAACGGCAAGGGCGTATCTCTTTACGATACTCTAAAGAAGAATATTCGCGACGAGGAAAGAAGCCTTGCTTATAACGATTACATCAAGATTGTTCCCCAAGACGTTTACGAACGTGACGAAGAGAACAACAAGATTACCGCTAACAAAGATTACAAGGGCGTTATCGAAATTAACACCAAGAAGCTAAAGAAAAACATTTATGACCAATATCTTGGCAAGTAGGAGAAATATGGAAAGAAATAACAAAGATTTACAAGCAAGATTGGATATCGAAAAATGGTTGGATAGTGAAAAAGCCGGCGTTGACCGTTGCGGTAGTTATCCCCATTGTGGCTACTGCAGAATGCAAGAAGAATACGAATTTACTTGCGCAAGGGCAGTAAGAAGAATGATTATAGCAAACAGAAAATCAAAACAATAACCGAAAACCCGCCTAAAGCGGGCTTTTCTTTTAGAGCAATGCCATACGAACGTATTAATCTAATACCTATATATATCGCATTAGGCGTGGGCGCGCTACTCGTAGTTTTGGCACTTTGGAAAAAGGTGCTAACCCGCCCGGCATGCGCTACCGCCTTCGTCGTGCTACTACTTGCATCGCTTTTTACCTCTTACGTAGGTCTAGTCGTCTTTTCCCTTTCCTTTTCCCTTTCCGCCATAGTTTCACTAGTTAAAAGGGAAAAAAGAAAGGAAAGAGAAGAGGGGATTTATCCTCACGTTGGAGCAAGGGGAGTGGTACAAGTGCTTTCCAACGCTATGCCCGCCCTAATTTATGGTGCGGTCTATTTTGCAACCGGCATTCCCGCATTTATGGTGGCCTCGGCGGTAACCGTAGTCGCAGGTGTTGCCGACAGCTTTGCAAGCGACCTTGGTATAATTAGCGATGGTAAGGTGGTAAGTATACTCACTTTTAAGGAAGTACCACGCGGAATGAGTGGCGGTGTTTCCCTTTTTGGTACTCTTTCCGCATTTCTAAGCTCGCTAATCGTAGCCCTTGCCCTTTTTGGAGTAGGCAACGGTGGAGTTAAGGGATTGTGGGTAACCGCACTTTCCGCCTTCCTAGGCACCGTTATAGATAGTATTTTGGGCGCAAGCGTGCAACGCGCGTACAAGTGTGAAGAGTGTGGCTCCCTCACCGAAAGAAAGGAACATTGTGGCTCACCCACCGTACTCGTAAAGGGTTGCGCCATGATAGATAACAACTTGGTTAACGCCCTAAGCCTAGTCATTGCAGGAGCAATAGCAATCGGTTTATATATGGCGTAATAAAGTAATTTATTGTTAGGAAATAATAAGCGTGTCTAAAATAATTGACACGGGCGCGCGCGTAGAGTTAAAATAAATTATCCCGTTCGAAGGAGAAATATAATAGTATGAAGCAAGATATGATAGTCATCATCGACCTTGGTAGTGAAGAAAACTCAAGGCTCGCAAGAGAAATAAGAGCGCTTGGGGTATACTCGGAAATATACCCTCACGACATTACTCTTAAAGAATTGGAAGCCAATAAGAACGTTAAAGGTATAATCTTAAACGGCGGTCCCAACAACGTCGTAGACGGCGTAGAAATCGACGTATACGAGGAAATCTATTCCCTAAAAGTTCCCTTTATCGCTTACAATTTCCCCAAAGCAAAGTGTAATCAAGGTGACGAAAGCACTCTAAAGAGCTGGTTGTTTGATACCTGTAAAGCAGAGGCAAACTGGAACATGGCTAACTTTGTCGCCGACCAAGTTGAACTCCTACGCAAGCAAATTGGCAACAAAAAGGTGCTTCTTGCTCTAAGTGGTGGCGTAGATAGCTCGGTAGTAGCCGCCCTTCTTATAAAAGCCGTAGGCAAAAACGTAACCTGCGTTCACGTTAACCACGGTCTACTTCGCAAGGGAGAACCCGAACAAGTTATTAGCGTGTTCGGCAAGGAACTAGACGCCGATTTGGTGTATGTCGATGCGGTGGATAGGTTCCTAAACAAGCTTGAAGGCGTTACCGACCCCGAACAAAAGAGAAAGATTATCGGCGCCGAATTTATTAGAGTATTTGAAGAAGAAGCAAGAAAATTGGAGGGTATCGATTTCCTTGGACAAGGCACCATCTACCCCGATATAGTTGAAAGCGGTACCAAGACCGGTAAAGCCGTCAAAGCTCACCACAACGTAGGTGGACTACCCGATGACCTAAAGTTTGAACTCGTCGAACCCCTAAAATATCTATTCAAGGATGAAGTACGTGCTTGTGGTAAGGAGCTTGGTCTTCCCGATAACATGGTTTACCGTCAACCCTTCCCCGGCCCCGGTTTGGGCGTAAGATGCCTTGGCGCAATCACCCGCGACAGATTGGAAGCCGTTCGTGAAAGCGATGCTATCCTCCGCGAAGAGTTTGATATTGCAGGTCTTCGTGGCAAGGTTTGGCAATACTTTACCCTCATTCCCGACGTAAAATCAGTTGGCGTTCGCGACAATGCACGTTCCTTTGAGTGGCCTGTAATCATTCGTGCCGTCAATACCATCGATGCTATGACCGCTTCCATCGAGCCCTTGCCCTACGATTTACTCGCCAAAATTACCAATAGGATTTTAAGCGAGGTTAAAGGCGTTAATCGCGTACTATACGATATTACGCCTAAGCCCACTGGTACCATAGAATGGGAGTAAAACGCAATATTTTGGCGATATAGTTAGGAAAGGTAAACCCAATCTCGGTCATTTACCCTCAAGTAAACTCCCTTCAATTGGTTTTTAACCTTTCCGTCCTATCTCATCCAAACTATTCCGTTTTACCGTAATTTAATATTTGCTACAACATACTCAAAAAGCCCATTAGGGCGCAGTACCTCTCGTACAGCAACCCTTTGGGCTTTTTCTTTTTCCTTAGTAATAAAATATGTATCAAAGAGTTTACTTGGAAATCACCAATATTTGTAATATGAATTGCTCCTTTTGCCACGGACATAAGCGCGCAAAAAGACAAATGAGCGAAAAGGAATTTTCGCATCTTCTTGGTGAACTAAAGGGTAAAACTAAAAATATATACTACCACTTGATGGGCGAACCGCTAACCCACCCATTATTGCCAACCTTTATGAAAATGGCAAAAGCAGAGGGTTTTAGGTCGCTTATTACCACCAACGGCACTCTACTCAAAAAACGTGGTAGGGAAATTTTAGATAGCGGACTTTACAAGATTAATATTTCCTTGCATAGCTTTGAGGGAGATGACGCCGTAATGCAAGAACGCTACCTCACGGAGGTTGCAGACTTTGCTACCGAGGCTTGGGAAAAAGGGGTAATCGTCATTCTTCGCCTTTGGAACAAAGGAGTGGACGGCGGTAAAAACGAGGGGATTATTAGTTTTCTAAAAAATCGTTTTTCGGGCGATTGGGAAGAGAACGAAAAGGGGATAAAGATAAAAAACCGTTTGCATATCGAGTGGGGCGAGCGCTTTGAATGGCCCGATATAAATGCCGAATTTTTGGGAGAAGACGTATTTTGTTACGGCACACGCGACCATTTTGGCATTCTTGTTGACGGAACGGTAGTGCCGTGTTGTTTGGATAGTGAAGGCACTATTAATTTGGGAAACGCGTTTACAGAGCCACTTTCAGAGATACTTTCCTCAAAACGTATAACAAAAATAAAATTTGGATTTGGTGCAAAAAAAGCCGTAGAAGAGCTATGTAAACGCTGTTTTTACGCAAAAAGGTTTGGTTAAGAGGCTTAGCTTGTCCCTTTTTTGGGAAAGATTTTCTTAAAAGCTAACGCTATATGCCCACACGAAAATCGAAATGGTCTTCAAATTAAATGACCCTAAGAATACTTAGGGTCATAGTTTTTTTATGCGAGACTTTTAGAAAGCGAAAACGGGTTCGCAAGTAATATTAATGCCCAATCTGCGGAATATGGTCAAACTACTTTCGGGTAGCATTACCGTGGAGTGTGCTTCGCAACCGGCAAGCATGTTTAGTTTTTCTAAAGCTTTTTCCACCGTGGGGTTCGTCGCAGCGGAGAAGGAAAGAGCAATTAGAGCTTCTTCAAGATTTATTTTGTTGGACTTGGCTTGCAAGTTCTCTTTTTTTAGTTTTAGAATGGCTTCTATGGCGTTAGGAGCAATAAGATTTACACTATCATCTATTCCTGCGAGGTATTTGATGGCATTCATAACTACGCCTGCGGGTGCGTACAAGTTGTTTTTGTCACGAGAGGTCAAAATAGTGCCGTCTTGAAGCTCTATCGCAATAGCGGGGCAACCGTAAGTTTGGGCCTTTTCGAGGGCGGGAGTTACCGTCTTTCTATCGGTGGGCGTGCAACCTATTTCTTTCATTAATATTTCCACGCGGTGTGCAGTTTCTAGGTCGGCGGTACCGTTTTTATACTCGTTATAGGTCTTAAAATACCTTCTAATGATTTCTTGTTTTGCCGCGTCTTGGACAACAGCGTCGTCACTAATGGCGTAACCTACCATATTTACGCCCATGTCGGTGGGTGAGTTATACAAGTCTTCGCCAAGGATGCGGGAAATAATGCTTTTAACAACAGGGAAAACTTCCAAGTCACGGTTGTAGTTAACGCTGGAAATACCATAGCTTTCAAGATGGAAGAAGTCCAACATGTTTCTATCGTTAAGGTCGGCGGTCGCCGCTTCGTATGCGATATTTACCGGGTGCTTAAGGGGTAGATTCCAAACCGGGAAGGTCTCATATTTGGCGTAACCGGCTTTGATTCCACGCTTATATTCGTGATAAAGTTGGCTCAAGCAGGTAGCGAGTTTGCCACTACTGGGTCCGGGCGCAGTAACGACGACTACGGGACGAGTGGTTTCCACATAGGGGTTAGCGCCGTAACCTTCGTCGGAAACAATGGTATCAACGTCGTTTGGGTAGCCCTTGGTTAGTTTGTGAACGTACACTTTTTCACCCATACGTTCCAATTGTTTGCGGAAAATATCGGCGGCGGGTTGTTCCTTATATTGGGTAATAACTACGGAGTTTATCAGTAGACCCAGCTCACGCAAATTTCTCATTAGGCGGAGTAGCTCGTTGCCGTAGGTGATACCAAAGTCGCTACGTATTTTGTTTTTTTCTATATCGGGAGCGCCTATGCAGAAAATGATTTCCATTTTATCTTTAAGGTTGCACAGTATCTTGGTTTTAACGTTTGCATCAAATCCGGGTAAAACGCGTGCGGCATGAAGGTCGTCAAAAAGTTTACCGCCAAACTCCAAATATAGTTTGTTATCAAACTTTTCGGCGCGCTTTAGAATGTTTTCCGTTTGCTTCTTTACGTATAGTGCGTTGTCAAAACCGATTTTCATGATTTTTCTCCTTCAAATACGCTTTATATTTTAGCATTAAAAGTCGGTTTATGTCAACGGGGTATGGGTATAAATCTCATAGAGATTTACGCTGGAGAAAGGAAAGTGATTTTCTAGTTAAAAGTCTTACGAAAAGGCTAATTAGAACGCCAAACAAAAGGTCGGTTAGATAGTGCGCGCCCATAATTAAGCGTGAAAGTATAACCAATAACGTGAAAAGTAGGGAAAAGGTATATAGGCCTACTTTATTTTTGAAGATAGCGTGCATTTCGTTTAGGTCTACAAGAAGTAGGGACAGGGCGCTCATGCTAGCGTGTCCGGAGGGGAAAGAGCGTCCGCCCTCGCCCGCTTTATAAAATGGGGTGTAACCTTCGTAGCCACTCCCGAGGTCGCAAAAACGCATTCTATTTGTACTAATTTTTAGTACCTCTACTATGGTTGCAGTTATGACTAGCGTTAAAAGAAGGTAGCAAGAAAGGGCGAGATATTGTCGTTTATTTTTACGCACATCCCATTTGTTAAAAATCAATCCGACTAGCACAAATGCCAAATAGCAAAATGGTATTAGTGCCGGAGCTTCCCCAATACACTCAAAAATAATCCCGAAAATGGAATCGGGATTATAAAAAAACTCGTTAATTTTAATTTCCCACATACTATATTGTATGCGGTAAGGGAAAGGGGTTATGCTTAATCCAAATAAACCGTCTTGCCGTTCGCTTTTCTGGATTCTTCGGCGCCAAACGCCATAACGTGACTCATTATGGTTTCACTCATGAAAGATACGCGAGGGTTTGCTTTGCCGGTTTCAAGAAGTTCCAAGAAATCGTGGATGATGCCACTATCTCCACCAAGGTGTCCTTGACCCATTTGGGCACGCACGGTTTTGGGCTTTTTGCCCCATACGTTAAGGCGGAATTTGCCGTCTATATCTCTACCAAACAGTTCACCCTTCGTTCCTGTAATATGAACTCTCCTAAAGCAACCGCGAGAGGAGCAGTTCATGGTGAGGGTTGCGTTAACGTCGCCATCAAATTTGCATAGTACGGTTTGGTTTTCAATAACGTCGTTATCACAGTGGTAAACGCACCTTCCGTATGGACTGGTCTTGGCAAGTGCTTCTTTAACGTCTTTGATCTTTGGGTTACCCATTCTCGTAATTAGGGACCACCTATTAAGGTAAACCGGAATAGAACGTAAGGTTAATTGATAGTAAAAACGGGGAGCGTAGTAAGGGCAGGTTTTGTAGTAGGGACACTCTTTGGAACATCTTTCCGTTGCTCCTTCGGGAGCGTTTTCAGCTAGGAAGATTTTCCTTGAGCCAATGCTGGATACGCTCTTACATTTCTTGCCGGTATAGTAGTAAAGTAGGTCTAGGTCATGGCAACACTTTGCAAGTATGCTGGGCGTGGTTTCGTCCTCTCTTCTCCAATTACCACGAACGTAGGAGTGTGAAAAATGCCAGTAGCCAACGTTTTCCGTTTGTTGGATATTGGTGACTTCTCCGATAGCGCCACTATCTATAACTTGCTTTAGGGCATCGTAAAAACCGGAGTAGCGCAATACGTGACATACTACCATATGTAGTCCTTTGTCTTTTGCTATTTCCGCAAGCTCCAAACATTCTTCCTTAACGGGAGAAACGGGTTTTTCGCAAAGGACGTGATAGCCAAGCATAAGACCGGCTTTGGCGTGACCATAGTGGTCGCGGTCTTGGGAAGCAACTACTAGTGCATCGGCAATTTTACCACGTGCAAAAAGTTCCTCGGTACTCTTAAAGCGCATTTCGGCGCTAACACCCAGTTTGTTACCAACGTGATGGAGAACGCTTTCGTTAATATCGCAAATGGCGACTACCTTACCGCCTTGGGCGTTAATTCTTCTTGCGTACATGGCACCTCTGTTTCCAAGTCCAATGACTGCTACCGTTTTCATACGTTTTCTCCTAAGTTAAATCTAGGGGTATTATATCACTTTGAAAAGCCATATTCAATAGGAGATAATAAATTACCACCCTCAATTTATCGTGATACGCCTTTACAATCGTGCAAAAATCTTATATAATGTTGCTATGGAAATTATCGTTGAAAAAGGAATTAAAATAGGCGTTGCCGTATCGGGCGGAGTAGATAGTATGGTAATGCTAAACCTACTTAGAGAGACGGGCGCCGATATTATAGTAGTCAACATAGAACACGGCATTAGAGGTGCGGTCTCCAAGAGGGATAGTAAGTTTGTTCGCAATTACTGTAAACGTCACGAAATAGAGTGCCTTGCCTACAACGTGAATAGCCCCCAGTACGCTGTGGAAAAAAACATTAGCGTGGAGCTTGCTGCACGTACCTTGCGTTACGAGATTTTTGACAAGTTACTAAGCGATGGTATTGTGGACTGCATCGCCCTTGCACATCACCTTAACGACCAAGTGGAAACGGTACTAATGAGAATATTCCGCGGGACGGGAATAAAGGGCGCGCGTGGTATAGTTGATAGAGAGGGATATATTCATCCCATGATAAACTTTACCAAAGTGGAAATCCGCGAATACGCCGCTAGCCACCGCATACCTTACAAAGAGGACGCCACCAATTTTGATAGTGAGTACACCCGAAACTATATACGTCACGAAGTAATCCCCCACGTTAAGATAAGATTTCCCGGTTTTGAGCATGCCGTTGTAAAATTCGCCAAGGCGTGCGAGGAAGTTGAGGACTACATGATGGGCGTTATAGACCAACCTCTTTTAGAGGAAGACGGCGCTACTTTACCTCTTAGCGTACTGGACTATCACCCAGCACTTGCGAAAAAGACGATAGCGGAAACTTTGCGTTCATTGGGTTGCGAGAAGGACATAGAAAAGAACCATTTGGAGTCCCTAATTAGCCTTAAAGATAGCCCAAACAATGCAAGGATTAATCTTCCTTACGGCTACGACGCATATAGGCAGTACGACAGTTTGCGCATTGTAAAAAGGGTAGAAAGCTCCTATTACGAAAGTGAATTTAATCCCAATAGACGCTATGAGTTCCAAGAGTTTTCCTATTTCTTTGAGCCTACGGACAGTATCAAAAAGGGACTTACTTTCGACCTTGACAAGATACCCGAGGGCGCGGTTGTAAGAACGAGGAAGGACGGCGACAAGTTCAAGCGTTACGGTGGAGGAACTAAGAGCCTTGGCGATTATCTAACCGACAAGAAGATACCTCTTTACCTACGTGACAAACTGCTCGTTATAGCAAAAGACAGCACCGTTTATGCAGTACTTGGAGTGGAAATAAGCGAGCAAGTAAAGATAGATGAACAAACGAAAAATAAATATCTCATAAAAATAGGAGAGAGTAAATAATGCACGACGATTTAGCAAAAATTTTGATTAGCAAAGAAGAAATCGAAAAGCGTGTTAAGGAAATAGGCGCTGAAATCACCCGCGATTACGAGGGAGAAAGCGTACTTATGGTTGGCATTTTGCGTGGTGCCGTCGTATTCTTTTCCGAGCTTGTTAAGAACGTTGACTTGGACGTAAGATTTGACTTTATGGTAGTTTCCTCTTACGGCTCCGGATCCACCTCCAGCGGTGAAGTAAGGATTATCAAGGATATTTCTCAACCTATCGAAGGCAAAAACGTGCTAATTATCGAAGATATTATCGATACCGGTAATACCCTCAAAAACCTAAAACGTATGCTTCTTACCCGCAATCCCAAGAGTCTTAAAATCGTTTCACTCCTCGATAAGCCTTCCAGAAGAAAGGTGGAAATGGAGGGCGATTACATTGGTTTCGTAGTTCCCAACGAGTTCGTAGTAGGTTACGGGCTGGATTACGACGAGAAGTATCGTAACCTTCCCGAAATAGGTGTATTAAAGGAAGAGATTTACACTAAATAATATAATGATTATTCCCGTAGCGCTAAAAAGATTGGCGGAAAGATTTCCCTGCCCGTTGTACGTGGTTGGTGGAGCCGTTAGAGATAGTTTGGAAGGGCGTGAACTCCACGACTACGATTTGACTTCGGCGTTGACCGCCGACAAGGTTGTGGAACTCCTTTCCGACGGCGAGTATCAGGTAACGCCCCACTCTCTAAAGCTGGGTACGCTTGGTATAAAAGTGGGCTCTTTGGTCATGGAGTATACCGCTTTTAGGAGGGATAGCTACTCGGGAAAGGGGGACCATTCTCCTCAAAAAGTGGAGTTTAATTGTACTATTAAAGAAGATGCTCTTCGTCGTGATTTTACGGTTAACGCCATATATTACGACGTTTTGCAGGGCATTTACGTCGACCCTTTGGGCGGAGAAAAAGACGTTAAAGAAAGAGTTCTCCGCACCACTCGCGCACCCAAGCAGGTTATAGACGAGGACGCTTTGCGTATCCTCAGGTTGGTAAGATTTAGCGCTTCCCTTGACTATAAAATTGATGAAGAAGTTCTTATTGCAGTAAAAGAACGAGCCTATACCCTTCGTGAAATAGCGACGGAAAGGATTCGTGAAGAGTTTAATAAAATACTAGTTGCGGATACTGTAAACGGCATTAAGGATGCCCATATTAAGGGAATAAGGCTGTTGGTTGAACTTGGGTTGATGGAGTACGTCGTGCCGGAATTTTTGGAAGGAGTTGGAGTGGCACAAAATTCGGATTATCATCTTTACGACGTATACAACCACGCTTTGGAAACGGTTAGATTAGTGCCACCACACCTAAGGTTAGTCGCTCTTTTGCACGACGTGGGTAAACCGCGTAGCATTGGAAAAGACGGCAAGATGCACGGACACGCACTCATTGGAGCCGGTATGACTAGGGAGATAATGACTAGGCTTCTTTACCCACACCGCGAAACCGAGCGCGCAGTAAGGCTTGTTGAAAACCACATGTTTAATTTGGAGTGTCTTTACCCCGACGAGGTGGTAAGGCGTTTCATCCTAAAAAACAGTGACCTCATTCACGACCTTATTGAACTTAAAAAGGCGGACCACGTTGGAAGCGGAAAACTTTTAGGGGAAAGCCCTTCCGCTAAAAAGTTGGAAGAGGTTTACAATAGTATGGTTTTAAGTGGCGTTGCCTTTGCCGTTAAAGAGTTGCCGGTTGACGGATGCGACTTAATAGAAAACCAAGTTAAGCCCGAGGAAAGAGCTACCGTACTAAACGCCTTGTTGGAGCGTGGCGCCATTTTGGGTCGAGCGCTAAGTAGGGAAGAGTGTATTACTTTTATAAGGGCGCATTAAATTTAATATAATTTACATACTACCGCTATGCATAATCGTTTGAGAGTTATTGCTTTAATAGCGGTTTTTTCATGCCTTGCTTGTTGCGTGGGGTTGGCGCAGGGAAAGGGTGATTTTTACGCAAGCGCAAAAGAAGAATATTTTTTGGGGGAACTGCTTGCAACGTACTCTACCGACTTTGGATTTTCCTCCGAGGGCAGAAGGTACAACGTAAAAAAGGCTACCTCATTAGTGGACGGCTCCATTGTTAAAGCAGGCGAAATTTTTAGCTTTAACGCAGTAACCGGCGAGCGAACCAAGGAGAACGGATACAAGGAATCTCCCATTATCGAAAGGGGTAAATATATTATAGGCGTGGGTGGTGGCGTATGCCAAGTAAGCACGACGTTGTACAACGCAGTCCTAAGGGCGGGGTTAAGAATAGAAAGGGTTTCACCGCACTCTTTGCCGGTAGGCTACGTTCCCCCTTCCATGGACGCTATGGTATCCTCGGCTACCGATTTCCGCTTTTTTAACGACACTCCATTTCCAATTACTATAAAAGGAAGCACCAATGGGAACACTCTCACCTTCCAAATTTACGGTTTTAGAACCATAACAGACGGCGAGGAAGTAAAGTATCGTTCGTGCGTTACCAAGGTGCTTAGCGCTTCCTACGAGGAGCTTCCCGACCTTGGTGGAGAGTTAGCGGAAGGAGAGGAATACAAGACCATAAAAAGGGCGAAAGACGGACTGGTGTCCGAGTGTTACAAGGAAGTGTACTACCAAGGGAACTTGGTAAGTAACACCCTCGTTAGGCGGGACGTCTACAAGGCGGAAAACGGCGTAAGGCTGGTAAAGGCGGAAGATAAATAAATTTTTACTGCTTGGTATTATCCCAATTTTCAAATTATTATTGATAATGCGCGCGCGAGTGTGATATACTATTACAAATCGCATTAGGAGTAACGTAATGTATAAAAAAACTTTTGAGCATTGGTATAATAACGTTAGCGCTAGCGAAAAGGCGGAGTTGGAAGCAATAAGAGAAAACGATAACGAAATAAAGGAACGTTTTTCGCTTGACCTTGCTTTTGGTACTGCCGGCATGCGTGGCGAGGTAGGGCTTGGTACCTATCGCATGAACGCCTACACCGTAAAGCGTGCTACCGAGGGCGTTGCAAAGTACCTTATTTCTCTTGGCAAAGAAGCCATGGAGCGTGGTGTAGTTATCGCCTATGATACGAGAAGATTTTCTAGGGAGTTCGCCCTTAACGTTGCCGAGGTTTTAACGTACTACAAAATTAAGGGTTATCTTTTTGAGGATGTTAGACCCGTTCCCATGTGTTCCTATTCCGTAAGAGCTCTTGGTGCCGAGGTTGGCGTTATGATTACCGCTTCCCACAATCCCAAAGAGTACAACGGATACAAAGTGTACGGTCCCGACGGCGCTCAAATGAGTCCCGAGTCAACCAAGAAAGTGGTTAAATTTATAGAGGAAGTAACCGACCCGTTTAGAGTTAAATTTACACCTCTAAAAATGTCAAACTTCCCCAAGGGAGAAGAGGGCGTTCGCATTAGCGACTACGTAACCACCGTTGGAAAGAGTGTGGACGAGGGATATTTTACCGCACTCCAAAAATTATCTCTCTGTCCCGAAATCGTCAAAGAGCGCGGTAAGGATATAAAACTTGTTTATACTCCCATACACGGGGCAGGCTACTATCCCGTTACCACCATGTTTAATAGGCTTGGTATTAACGCAACCGTTGTTGCGGAGCAAGCTAATCCCGACACCGAGTTTTCCACTGTTAAGGTTCCCAATCCCGAAAATGCAGATACCCTAAGTATGGGTGTAGCACTTGGAAACAAGATTGGCGCCGACGTTGTTTTGGGTACCGACCCCGACTCTGACAGACTGGGTGTAGCCGTCCGTGACGACAGGGGAGAGTTCGTACTTTTAACCGGGAACCAAATTGGAGTACTACTCCTTGACTACATACTTTCCAAAAAAATTGAAGACGGTACCTTGCCTAGTAACGGCGCGGTTGTTAAGACGATAGTAACTTCGACACTTGCAGATAGACTTGCTACCAAGCGTGGCGCAACCGTATTTAACGTATTGACCGGTTTTAAGTTTATTGGCGAAAAAATTAAAGAGTGGGAAGATAGTGGAGAATACACCTATCTATTTGGCTTTGAGGAAAGTTACGGCTCGCTAATTGGAACTCACGCTCGTGACAAGGACGCCGTTATCGCATCTTTGTTCTTTGCCGAAATGTTAATGTATCTTGAGTCAAAGGGTAGTGGCGTATATCAAAGATTGCAAGAAATCTTTGCGGAGTTCGGTTATTATAGCGAGGCAAATACCTCCATAACTTATAAGGGTTTGTCCGGCATGAGTGATATGAAAAAGGTAATGGATGCTCTTCGTGAAAAGAAGATTACTTCAATAGGCGGAGAGGAGGTCTACTCGGTTGCCGATTATCTAAAGGGAGTAAAAGTCTATCCTTCCGGCAAGGAAGAAGCGATAACTTTACCCAAGTCCGACGTAGTTTATTTGGAGCTGGCCGACGGACAATTCATTTGCATACGTCCCTCGGGAACCGAGCCTAAATTGAAGATTTACGTTTTAATATTCGCCTCCGGTCGCGATGAAGCTACGGCCAAGAGTGCAAACCTAATGAGTGCAACTAAAAAGTTACTTGAGAATTAATAGGAGATAAAAATGAAAGCATACATAACCGTTATGGGTAAAGACAGAGTGGGCATTATAGCAAAAGTTGCGACTGCTCTAGCCGATTGTAAAGTTAACATCGAGGATATCAACCAAACCATATTGCAAGGTACGTTTACCATGATAATGGCGGTTGGAACGGAGGAAAGTAGCATGACCATTGAGGAAATTGGTGCTTGCCTCAAAAAGTGCGGTGAAGAATTGGGTGTAGAAATAGCCATTCGTCATGAAGACATTTTTAACGCTATGCATAGCATTTAATTTTTGGGTACGCTTATGATAAATCAAAGAGAAATTATCGAAACCGTAAAAATGATAGGCGAATATCACCTTGACGTTCGTACTATCACCATGGGTTTGAATTTGCTTGACTGCGTTAGCCCCGGTAAGGAAGAAACGGCGCGCAGGGTATATGAAAAGATAGTAAGAAACGCCAGTGACTTGGTCGCAACCGGCAATAAAATTGGAGCGACCTACGGCATACCGATAGTAAACAAGCGCGTATCCGTAACTCCCGTTTCCCTAGTAGGAGCGTCTAGTGGCGGTTATTTGGAAATTGCACGCGCCCTTGATAAAGCCGCAAAGGAAATTGGAATAGACTTTATAGGCGGATATTCGGCACTCGTACAAAAGGGTGCTACCAAAGAAGAAAACGCCTTCTTGGATACCATTCCCGAAGCCCTTTCCACTACCGATAAAGTATGTTCCTCGGTTAACGTTGCATCCACTCGAGCCGGTATAAATATGGACGTCGTTGGCAAGGTTGGAAAGCTTATTAAGGAAATGGCATACCTTACTCGCGATAGAGAAAGCATTGCTTGCGCCAAGTTCGTTGCCTTTGCAAACGCAGTTGAGGACAATCCCTTTATGGCGGGTGCATTCCACGGTGTAGGCGAAGCCGACAAGGTAATAAACGTTGGCGTTAGCGGACCGGGTGTTGTAAAAACTGCTCTGGAGAAAATTGGTGATGCAGACCTTGATACCGTTTGTGAAACCATAAAGAAAACCGCATTTAAGGTAACTCGTGTTGGACAATTGGTTGCCCAAAAGGCAAGTGAAATGCTAAATGCAAACTTTGGTATAGTCGACCTTAGTCTTGCTCCCACGCCCGTTGTGGGCGACTCTGTTGCACACATTTTAGAAGAAATCGGACTTGAGCAAGTTGGTGGTTGCGGAACTACCGCCTGTCTAGCTCTTCTTAACGATGCGGTTAAAAAGGGTGGCATAATGGCTTCCTCCCACGTTGGTGGACTTAGTGGCGCATTCATTCCGGTTAGTGAAGATATAGGAATGATAAACGCCGTTAGAAGCGGTTCCCTCACCTTACAAAAATTGGAAGCAATGACCGCCGTATGTAGCGTTGGCTTGGATATGATTGCTATCCCCGGTGACACCACCGCCGAGGTAATTTCCGCCTTGATTGCAGACGAAGCATCTATAGGCGTAATCAATAACAAGACTACCGCCGTTCGCGTCATTCCCGCCTACGGTAAAAAAGCCGGTGACGAAGTCGAGTTTGGCGGACTTCTTGGCAGAGCGCCCATTATGGCAATTCCCACTGTAAGCCCTTTGCGTTTCATTTCCCGCGGGGGGAGGATATCGGCGCCATTGCACTCCAACAAAAACTAAAACGCGTTATTTTAGCGAACAACTTCACAAAACAAGAGCCTCCCTCGGTCGTTTACGAGTAGTAAAGTCCCGTCGGTAGGCTCTTTTGTTTTGCCTCGTTCTTCATCTAAACTAACGCGTTTTAAGAGGCGCCACATAAACCTAGTACAATCCACCGCGCATTTTAGCGAATAACCTCACAAAAGACAAAATCCATCCTCGGTCATTTACGCAAAGTAAACTCCCGTCGGAGGGATTTCTTTTTGCTCGTTCTTCATCTAAACTAACGCGTTTTTTAAGATTGTCTATTATAGCAAAGAGCTAACTCAAACTAAAATCATCTTTGTGTACGGAGTGAGACCATGTTTAATCTAAAATAAAAAATTTTCCCTATTTACAATTGCGCACGCGTGTATTATAATATTCACATAGCGCGCTTGCGCGCAAATAAATTTGTGGAGAATACTATGGAAAACACCAACGTTGAACTTAAACCCAAAAGATACGTTTCCAGTAAGGAAAGTTGGGCTCTAGCATTAGCAGGTCTAGGTCAAGGTATGATGTACTCGACCATGTCCAGCTACATTTCCGACTTTTACATTAGTATAATGGGATTACCGCTAATATTCGTGCTATTGCTTATGCTTCTTGCTCGTGTTTGGGACGCCATTAACGACCCCATGATGGGTATTATAGTCGATAAAGCCAAACCCACAAGAATGGGTAAGATGAAGCCTTTTATTCTTTGGTTCTGTATTCCTATTGCAGTCGCCACATTCCTAATGTTCTACGCGCCCGAAGGTTTTAACAATACTCAAAATATGATTTACGCGGGTGTAGTTTATATTGCTTGGGGTATGCTTTATACCGCAGCGGACGTACCTTTCTGGGCTTTACCCAACGTTATGACGCCCGACCCTGAAGAGCGCGGAGGCATTATTTCCTTTGCTAAAACCGTTAACGGAATAGGTAGTGCCGTGCCGATTGCTATTTTTACCGTTCTAAGTTGGATATTTACCAGTTCAGATTTAGCAGAGCAAAAGAAGCTATATATTATTATGGCTCTTGTTTGTTCTCTTGTAGGAACGGCGCTTTATCTATTGGCTTTCTTCTATCCGCAAGAAAGAGTAATTATTCCTCCCAAAGCGAAAAAAGACCCCAACGAGCCCGGTACGCTAAAGAGATTGTTTACTTGTAAACCTCTTATGCTTGTAGTTCTTTGCGGTGTTCTTTCAAGTGGTAGATATATGATGCAAGCGGCTGCTATTCACGTTGCGCGTTACGCATTGTACATTGGACCGTCACTTGAGACTTTATCCGGAGAGGCTTTGGAAACTGCAATAAGCGGTTCTCGTGGAACAGTTTCGTTATTGTTCCAAGTATGTAGTGCAATAGGCATGTTCGGCTCCATGCTAGCAATGCCTTTCCTTTATAAGAAATTTAATTATAAGCAAATTGTTATCGTAAGTTGTGTAGGCGGATTTATAGCAAGTATAGCAACCACCGTTCTTGGTGCATGTTCCATTTTCACTACCGCATCATGGCTCGTATACCTAACTATACCTTTCATTATTATCCAATGTATTCCCCTAGGTGCTTTGAATGTAACTATGTTTGCAATGATAGGTGACTCTCTCGACTACCTCGAGTGGAAGACGGGATTTAGAGATAACGCACTTGGTGCCGCTTGTCAATCCTTTGTTAATAAGCTAGGCAATGCATTTGCAACCAGCTTTATCGTTATTATGTACCTAATCGTTAATATCGATCCCGCACAATCGGTTGCTAAGAACGTCACGATTTCCGTTCTTGATATGACGAACGTACAAAGATTCGGTATGTTCGCATTAGTTTCTATAGTCCCGGGATTAAGTTTAATTCTTTGCGCTATACCCATCTTCTTCTACGATATCGTGGGCGAAAAGAAGGAAAGAATTACGAGAGAACTCGACGTTATGCGTGCTGAAAAGGGTATTACTATCGAAGCTTAAAATATAATAATTGCTACCAAAAGGAGTGAATTATGTATAAATATCCCAAATTCAAAGGCGGAAAGCAGGTGCTAACTCGTGTGTACGATAACACCAAAGATATGCTAATGAATATCACCGCCTACAACCTTAAAAAGGGCGAAAGCCTGACTCTTAGCGAGCCGGATATGGAAACTGCCGTTCTCTTGCTAAAAGGAGATATTACCTTTTACTACGATGAAAAAGAGGAACACGCAACAAGAAGCGGTGTGTTTACCGATTCCCCAACCTGCTTACACGTTTCTAAGGGTGTCGAGGTCGTCGTAGAGGCGAACGAGTACTCGGAAATTCTCGTTCAATCTACCGAGAACGAACGTGACTTCCCTGCTAAAATTTATCGCAAGGAGGATATTAGCTCCTTCGTATCTTGCGAGGGTAGGTGGGAAAATACCGCGGTACGCGACGTAGTTGATATTATTAATATCAAAGTTGCTCCCTACTCCAATATGGTACTTGGCGAAGTATACGCTCGTCAAGGCAGATGGTGGAGCTATATTCCCCACCATCATCCCCAACCCGAAGTCTACTACTACAAGTTTGATAGGCCCGAGGGCTTTGGCGCTTGCTTTATTGGAGATAAAGCCTACACGATTAAAGATTGCTCGGTTGGTATGTTCCCCGGTGGAAAATCTCACGCCCAAGTCACGGCTCCCGGCTACCCCATGTATTGCGCGTGGATGATACGACATTTGCCCGGTGACCCTTGGGATAATACGAGAACCGATTTGCCCGAATACGCTTGGTTATTGGAGGAGAAATAGTAATGAAAACAGTAAAAATGACAGTCGGCGAAGCCGTTATTAAGTTCTTAGACAATCAATACGTTTCATTCGACGGAGTGGAAGAAAAATTCGTTGAGGGCGTTTTCACCGTGTTCGGTCACGGATGCGTACTCGGCATGGGTGAAGCTCTTGCTATGAGTGACCATAGCTTAAAGGTTTATCAAGGCAAAAACGAGCAAGGTATGGCGCACGTTGCCATGAGCTATGCTAAACAAAACAATCGTCGCAAGATTATGCCTTGTATCTCCAGTATAGGTCCCGGTGCCGCAAACATGATTACGGCGGCGGCGTGTGCGACGGTAAATAATATTCCCTTGTTGCTCCTCCCCGGAGATACCTATGCTACGCGTAGACCCGACCCCGTACTCCAACAATTGGAGCAACCTTACAACCTTAATATCACCACCAACGACGCTTACAAAGCTGTCACCAGATACTTTGACCGCATCAGTCGTCCCGAGGTGCTTGAAAGCGCGTTGAATAACGCTATGCGAGCCCTCCTTGATACCGCACATACCGGTGCCGTTTGTATCGCAATGCCCCAAGACGTGCAAGGCGAAACCTACGATTTCCCGGCAAGAATGTTTGTCAAAACCGTGCGTCGCATTACTCGTCCCGTTGCGGTAAAAGAAGAGATAGAGGAAGCAATTTCTCTCATCAAAGAGGCAAAGCGTCCTCTCGTTATAGTGGGCGGTGGTGCAAGATATAGCGAAGCAGGGGAAGTGATAGAGGAATTTTGCGCTAGGTACAATATTCCCTTTGCGGAAACCCAAGCAGGAAAATCTACTATAAGTTGTGCTTCTCCCTATTACTTGGGCGGACTGGGCGTAACCGGTAACGGATGCGCTAACCAAGTAGCCATGAACGCCGACCTTATCATTGGACTTGGCACTCGTTTTACCGACTTTACTACGGCAAGTAAGACGTTATTTAACGAAGATGCAAAGGTGCTAACTATTAACACCTCCACCTTCCACGGCGCAAAGATGCACGCGGTAATGGCAACCGGTGACGTTAAGGCTACCCTAAAAGTAATCTGCGATAATTTGGGCGAATACAAGAGCGCTTACGTTGATGAATACAAGAACGCACAAGAATGGTGGAAAGAGGAAATGGCAAGATTGACTTCCATTAAGTACAGTGATACTCTCGTACCGGAAGTAAAAGCGTTAACCCCCACGACCATGGCGGACTTTATTAAAGCAAACGGCGGAGCCATTCCCCAAACTACCGCACTTGGCATAGTAAGAGAATATATCCCCGAAAACGCCATAGTAGTTGGTGCCGCAGGCTCCCTTCCCGGCGATATGCAAAGAATGTGGGAAACCGAGAGTTTGTATACCTATAATATGGAATACGGTTACTCATGTATGGGATACGAAATACAAGGTGCGCTTGGTAGTAAGCTTGCAAAGCCTGTGCAAGAGGTTTACGCAATGTGTGGCGACGGCTCCTACCTAATGTTACATAGTGAGCTTGTAACCGCCATGCAAGAAGGTGTAAAGATTAACGTTCTATTGTTTGATAATGGTGGCTTTGGTTGCATTAACAATCTGCAAATGGGCAAAGGAATAAAGAGTCTTGCTACCGAGTTCCGTTACGGTGCAAAGGCGGATACTCCCTTTGTTCCCGTTGACTATGCAAAGTGTGCAAGCGGATACGGACTAAAGACCTACTCGGTAAAGACGGAAGAGGAACTAAAGGTTGCTCTTAGTGACGCCCTCAATCAAAAGGTTTCCACCCTTATCGATATTAAGGTGCTTCCCAAGACCATGACGGACGGCTACGAAGGTGGCTTCTGGCAATGTGGCGTTACCCACAATCCAAGAAATCAAAAACAACAAGAGGCTCTTGACGACCTACTTGAACACATCAAAAGATACTAATAAAAGTAGCGAGGTAAAATTATGCTAGACAAAAAGAAAATTAAACTTGGTATTGCTCCCATAGGTTGGACCAACGACGATATGCCCGACCTCGGTGCTGAAGTAACCTTTGAACAATGCGTAAGCGAAATGGCACTTGCCGGATATAAGGGTTGCGAAATAGGTAACAAATATCCCACCAAAATTAATACTTTGAGACGCGCTCTCAATCTTAGAAAACTAAAGATTGCAAACTGTTGGTTTTCCAGTTTTATCCTCACCAAGCCTTTCTACGAAGTAGAAACCGATTTTCGTGCCAAGTGCAAATTCCTAAAGGCTATGGGTGCAAAGGTTATTGGTATTAGCGAGCAAAGCTACTCCATCCAAGGTCAAATGGAAACCCCCGTTTTTGAAAAGAAATACGTTATGAACGACGACGAATGGGCGCTCATGTTCAAGGCTGTAAATCGTCTTGGTGAAATCGCTCTAACCGAGTACGGCATTAACCTTACCTATCATCATCACATGGGTACCGTTATCCAAACCGAAGCGGAAATCGATAAGTTTATGGCAGGAACCGACCCAAATTACGTAAGCTTATTATTTGATAGCGGTCACCTTGCTTACTGTGGCGAGGACTACATGAGAGTACTCCGCAAGTATATTGGTAGAATTAAGCACGTGCATTTGAAAGACGTTCGTCCCGACGTTGTCGCCGAGGTTAAGAGAAATCATCTCTCCTTCTTGCAAGGCGTAAGAAAGGGTACCTTTACCGTTCCCGGCGACGGCAGTATCGACTTTGAGCCCATCTTTGAGGTTATTGCAAAGTCCGGTTATGAAGGCTGGCTACTCGTGGAAGCCGAACAAGACCCCCAAATCGCTAACCCCTTGGAATACGCTATCAAGGCAAGAAAGTATATTAAGCAAGTGGGTAAAATTTAATCTTATCTAAAAAATCTACTCGACAAGGAGAATAGTATTATGATGAACATTGGTATCATTGGCGCAGGAAGAATTGGTAAAGTTCACGCCGAGTCCGTAATGAGATTTGTTAAAAACGCTACCGTTAAAGCAATTGCCGACCCCTTTATGAACGAGCAAACCATCGCTTGGGCAAAGGAGATGGGTATTAATGAAATATATACCGATTACCACAAGATTTTGGAGGATAAGGATATAGAAATAGTTCTTATTTGCTCCTCAACCGACACCCACTCCAAGATCAGCTTGGAAGCAATCGAGGCAGGTAAACATATTTTCTGCGAAAAGCCCATTGACCACGACGTCAATAAAATAAAGGAAGTTATGGAGGCTCTCAAAAACTCCTCCGTCAAATATCAAGTAGGTTTCAACCGTCGTTTTGACCACAACTTTATGGCGGCACGTGAGGCAGTCAAAGCAGGCAAGATAGGGGAACTAAATATCCTTAAGATTTGTTCACGCGACCCCGGTGCGCCTCCGGTAAGCTACATTAAGGTTAGCGGTGGCATTTTCCTAGATATGACCATACACGATTTCGATATGGTTAGATTTATGAGTGGCGACGAGGTAGAAGAAGTTTACGCTATCGGTGGCGTATTGGTTGACCCCGCTATTGGTGAAGCAGGCGATATCGATACCGCTATTATTACCTTAAAGTTAAAGAGTGGCGCGCTGGCAGTCATAGATAACTGTCGTAGAGCAACCTATGGTTACGACCAAAGAGTGGAAGCCTTTGGTAGCCTAGGACAAGTAGCAATCGGCAACGATACCGACTCCCTTGCAGTAATCTCCAACGCCGACGGTGTTACGGCAGAAAAACCCAAGCTCTTCTTCTTGGAAAGATATATGGGAGCTTATACTGCGGAAGTAAATAGTTTTATCCAAGCAGTACAAAACGACACCCCCACCGAGGTAGGTGTAGTCGATGGACTAAAGCCCGTACTAATCGGTCTTGCAGCAAAGCTATCACTCAAAGAAAATCGTCCCGTAAAGATTGCGGAAATAGAAGCACAATACGGACTTTAATATCCCAATACACTAAATACTAGCGCCCAAAACATTGTTTTTGGGCGTTTTAGGAGTAAGAATAATGCCTAATTTGATAACACACATTTGGTTTGGTAAAGAGGTGCTAAAAAAGTTAAACCCCGACCTTGCTAACAGGATTTTGGAGCATAAGGACGCCTTTATCCTTGGTAACACCGGCCCCGACTTTATGTATGCGATAAGAGAAATTGGACTTCCCACTCGCTCGTATCCCAACTCTTTACACCACAACTATCAACAAAAGACCTTTGAGGCGATTGCAAAATATCTCCGTGAAAAGGATAATCCCATTGCTTTTAGTTACGCGATGGGTATGATTTGCCACTACGTTGCAGACAAGAATTTGCACTCCTACGTTAACGCACTTTGCGAGGGCTACGTTTCCAAGGAACTTCCCGGCAAGGCACACCCTTACGCACACGGTTTTATCGAGAGCGCAATTGATACTCACATAGTTACGGAAAGAATGGGATACTCCAATCCCAACAAGTATTTTCCCAACAAGGATTTGAAATCCAAACGCAAGACACGCTTAACCATTGGTAAGTTGTTTGGGGATTGCGTGGATGAAATACACGGCTATAAAATCAAGCCTTGGCAAGCCAGCCTTTCTTTCGAGTTGACTAAGCTCTTCCTCATGGTTGCAAACGACCCCAACGGATTAAGACACCCCGTAATTAGGAAAATAGAAGACCTCTTTATGGGTGGCTCCATGCAAGTCACCGCACTCATGCGTCCGCCGGTCAAATACGAGGAGATAGATTACCTAAATTTGAAGCACTCCAAGTATAGGGAGGTTAGGAACGAGGAGAAACTGGCAGACTGCGACGCCATGCAAATACTGGACTTTGCTATTGATGAAGCGGTTACCGATTATATTCCCGAGTTTTATTCGGCAATTTGTGACGGCACCTCTCTAACTAGCAGTAAATATGAAATCAATTATGAAGGCGTTCGCGCCGGTAATGATTTATAGGAGGAAACATGAGCGCTAATTTATACGACGTATTAGTAATTGGCTCCGCCACTAGCGGTGCTTGGTTTGCAAGAAGAATGGCGGAAAAGGGCTACAAGGTCAAAGTTATAGAAAAACTCAGCCGAGAAATGCTTGGTAGAAGGTTGGATATTTTCCACGTTGCAAAGCGCGAATTTGAGCGTTTTGGGTTACCGGTTGTTGGCGAAGGGGATGCAGAATACGCTTTTAGCTTTGACGAAACCTTGACATCATCTCCTTATAATCGTCATCCCAAAGTTACCCGCGATACCATAGTGGGAATGCACATGGCGGAGTATATTTTACTCATGAATAAGTACGCTATCGAAGCAGGCGCGGAGATAGAGTACGAGGCTCCGTTTAGAGAGTTCATAATGGAAGATGGCGTAATTAAGGGTGTAAAATACGGAGAAGACAAAGAGGTTTACGCTAAAGTGGTAGTGGATTGCTCCGGCGTTGAGTCCGCACCTCGTAGAGCCTTACCGGAGGGCTATGGCGTGGAAACCTTTGAGGTTACTCCCGAGGATAAGTTCTACGTAATTTTGCGTTACGTCAAATTCACCGGCGAGAAGCCCGCGCTTAACGGCTGGCCTTACTATAAGACTTGGATAGCTCCGTGTGCCGACCCCGAAGGCGCAATTATTGGAATAGGTGCGTGCCACAGTTACGATTATGCCGAAAAGATTTACGCGCAATTTGAGCAAGATATAGCCATTCCACCCTATGAACTAACCCGCATTGAACGTGGTACTACGCCCTATACTCGTCCGCCTTTCAGTTTTGTTGGAGATAATTATATAGTAAGCGGGGACGCCGCATGCCTTACCAAACCAAATAACGGTGAGGGTGTAACCAGTAGCATGGTACAAATGGAAATCGCAACCGAGGTGTTAGACAAAGCACTCAAAGCCGGCGATACTTCCAGAGAGGCCCTTTGGGAAATAAACGTTGAATACAACAAGAAGCAAGGCGCCGATTTTGCTTCCACTCGTGCAATTCTCACCAAAGCTGTAAACGCCACTCGCGACGAGTTTGAACTCTTCTTTGAAAAGGATATTATCTTTAACGAAAAATTCCTCAACGGCGTAGCCGAGAGTCCCGATATTAAAATGAGTTTTAGTGATATCTTTGGTATCGTTAAGGGTGTGTTTGGCGGACTTATTTCCAAGAGATTGTCTTTTAAGACCGTCAAATATCTTCTTGAAGGTATAACCCTTGGTGGAAAACTAAAAGCTCATTATCTAAAATTCCCCAAAACTCCCGCTACCTATAACGAATGGGTCGTAGGGGCGTCGGATTTGTGGAATCAGGTGGGCAAAATGAAGTAAAACGCGCTATTTGGGCGAATAACTTCACAAAACAAGAGCCTCCCTCGGTCGTTTACGAGTAGTAAAGTCCCGTCGGTAGGCTCTTTTGTTTTGCCTCGTTCTTCATCCCAACTAGCGCGTTTTT
>JAZSLG010000109.1:0-33977 GCA_045535235.1 Candidatus Stercoripulliclostridium sp. | reverse complement strand
CCGCTTGGCCTCCGACTTCAAGGGGTGAACATACTACGCCGTCCAAACCTGCAGTCTTTGCATTAAGGGCGTAATGCTTAACGGTATTTTCCAAAGTTTCGCTAATTAGAAGCTCATTTTTAAGAGTTTCGGCATCCGTAGAGGTGAGTTGGGTAACCGCAATTAGCTTTGGCATAGCACCTTCTCCTGCACCTTCACGAAGACCTTTAAGAGCTGCAGACATCATCTTTATGCCACCTGCGGCGTGTACGTTGGTAATATCTACGCCAAGTTCGCCAAGGTTTCTCATCGCCTTATATACAGTGTTAGGTATATCGTGGAGCTTTAGGTCAAGGAAAATCTTAAAGCCTTTGGCTTTCAACTCTCTAACCATGGGTGCGCCCTCTTTGTAGTATAATTCCATACCAACTTTAAGATAGGGTTTTTGGTCGCCTAACTTTTCCAAAAAGGCGTAGAGTTCTTCTTTTGAAGAAAAATCACAAGCAATAATTACGTCTTTACACATTAATGTGCCCTCCCAATTATATCAGTTAATTTATTAATTCCCAGTTTTTGCATTTCTACGGGAAGGTCGTCAACTATCTCCTTACATCCGTAGGGATTAATGAGGTTAAGAGACCCAACCATAACGGCGTTTGCACCTGCGTACATCATTTCGATAACATCGCTTGCACTACTAATGCCACCCATGCCTATAATGGGTAAGCTCGTCTTTTCCCTCACGCGGTAAACCATGTTTACTGCAACCGGGAATACACCGGGACCACTGTATCCGCCACTTTTTACAGAGATAATCGGCTTTCCCGTCTTAAGGTCGATGCGCATGCCGACAAGAGTATTTATAAGGCTCAGTCCATCTGCTCCACCGTTTTCCGCGGCCTTTGCAAGCACGGTAACGTCGGTAACGTTTGGACTTAGTTTTACGATGATGGGTTTAGTCGAAACCTTTTTGATTTCCTTTACCAACGTTTCAACGGTTTCGGGATTAGTACCAAATGCCATACCACCGCCTTTAACGTTAGGACAACTAATATTTAGCTCTACTGCAAACACTTTGTCACAATCGTTAAATCTACTAACGGTCTCGGTATATTCGTAAAAGCTATGACCGCCCACGTTGGCTATAACCGGCTTGGAGTAAACTTCGCTAAGTTTGGGGATTTCTTCGTTAATAACGGCGTCAACACCGGGATTTTGCAAACCTATTGCGTTAATGAGTCCAGCCGGACACTCTGCAATACGAGGTAGAGGATTGCCGTATCTTTTTTCTAACGTAGTTCCTTTTAGCGACATGGAGCCAAGGCAATTAATATCGTAATATTCACTAAACTCGTATCCAAAGCCGAAGGTTCCGCTTGCAGGAATTATTGGGTTATCTAGTTTTACGCCAAAAAGTTCAATTTGGGTATCCAAAATTCTATTTAAAGTACTCATAACTCAACCTCCTCCGCATCAAAGACAGGGCCTTCCTTACATACTCTCTTGTATCCACTAACGGTCTTGATACTGCATCCCATGCAGGCACCAAAGCCACAACCCATTCTTGCTTCGAGAGAAAGTTCCCCGCAAGTGGAGTGAATTTTTAGGAAGTGCATCATTATCATTGGACCACAAGAATAATAGTAATCCCATTCTTTGTCTAACGCTTTTACGCAAGCTACGGGGTTACCGTTAAAGCCTTTGGAGCCGTCGTCTGTTGCAATTACGAGGTCGGCGATTTCGCTTAGTTCCTTTTCGAGAACGACCTCACCTGCATTTCTAAATCCGGTTACCACCACCGGACGAATGCCTTTTTTTGCAAAATCTTTTGCAAGGTAATATATGGGAGCAATACCTATTCCACCGCTAATGAGCAATGGTTTTTTTGCTCTTTCAACGTTAAAGCCGTTACCAAGTTCGTAAATAACTTTTAGCGTTTCACCCACTTTTACTTCCGTCATTTTATCGGTACCTTGACCTACGACTTTGTAAAAAATGGTTAGCTCGCCGTCCTCGTAGTTACCTACGCCAAACGGACGATTGAGATAAAAGCCGGGAACGGTAACTTCCACGAAACTGCCGGGGCGGACGTAAGACGCACCACTAAAGCGCATCTCGTATATGCCATCGGCAAGTTTTCTATTTAGAGTAACTGTCAACTCTTTTTGAATCATATAGTGGAAACTCCCATGGTATTTTCTTCAAGTACGTCTAGAAGTACGCGAACGGTATCTAGCGACGTAAATACGGGGACGTTGTTATCGATTGCACATCTTCTAATAACGTGTCCGTCTGCTTGACCTGCAGTTCCTTCGGTTATGGTATTTACCACGTAGGTAACGTATCCCTTCCTCAAGCTCTCGAGAATTTCCTCACTTCCTTGAGAAATCTTTTTGCGTACTCTGGTACGAATGCCGTTGTCCTTTAAGAATTGGGCAGTACCCTCGGTAGCTTCAATATTGAATCCCATATCGTAGAAGCGTTTAATGAGAGGCAACGCTTGTTCCTTTTGAGCATTTGCTATGGTAGCGAATATGGTACCGTAGTTTGCTACTCTCAAACCGCTTGCCTTAAGGGACTTATATAGGGCACGGGTAAGAGTCTTATCGTAGCCGATAGCCTCGCCGGTTGACTTCATTTCGGGACTTAGAACGGCATCTAGACCTGTCAATTTGCTATATGAGAAGGTAGGAGTTTTAACGAACCATCTATCTTTCTTGGGGAATACTCCTTGGTAACCTTGTTCTTTTAGACTTACGCCGAGCATAACCTTAGTAGCGATATCGGCAATAGGTGCGCCCGTTGTCTTTGCAAGGAAGGGAACGGTACGACTGGAACGGGGGTTAACTTCGATAATATAAACCTTGTCGTTATTATCAACTACGAATTGGATGTTGAAAGGTCCTTTTACATCCAAGCCGATACCAATGCGGTTGGTATAGTCGATAATAGTATTTTGAACTTGCTCGGACAAGGAGTAGCAAGGATATACGCTCATACTATCACCGCTGTGAACACCTGCTCTTTCGATGTGTTCCATGATACCGGGAATAAATACCTCGGTGCCGTCGCAAACAGCGTCTACTTCACATTCTTGACCAAGTATATATTTGTCGATAAGAACGGGGTGTTTCTTGTTTATCTTAACTGCTTCGGCAAGGATGGGTTCAAGTTGACTTCTATCGTAAACGATGTGCATCATTCTACCACCAAGAACGAAGGAAGGACGGACGAGAACGGGATAACCAATTTCTTCGGCTGCCTTTATGCCGTCTTTAATGTTAAATACGCTTCTGCCTTCGGGCATGGGGATTCCCAAGCGGTTGAGAGCTGCGTTAAAGAGGTCGCGGTCTTCTGCGGCTGCAATAGACTCTGCCGAACTTCCCAAAATCTTAACGCCCGCTTTATCGAGGTCTTCCGCCAAGTTGATCGCGGTTTGACCGCCGAGTGCAACGATAACGCCCTCGGGTTTTTCAAAGTCGATAATATTCATAACGTCCTCAAAGGTTAGAGGCTCAAAATAAAGCTTATCGGAAATGGTGTAGTCAGTGGAAACGGTTTCGGGGTTGTTGTTGATTATGATGGCCTCGTAACCTGCTTCGCGGATAGCCCAAATGGCGTGAACGGTGGAGTAATCGAACTCGATACCTTGACCAATTCTAATGGGGCCGGAACCCATAACTATAACCTTTTTGCGGTCTGAGCGAACGGATTCGTTTTCCGACTCGTAGGTAGAATACATGTAAGGGATATAAGACTCGAACTCTGCGGCACAAGTATCAATCATTTTGTAAACGGGATATATGCCGTTTGCCTTGCGGAGTTCGTACATTTCCATTTCGCTCATTCCCCAAACTTCGCCAACGTAGGCGTCGCTAAAGCCCATTTTCTTTGCTACTTTTAGAATTTCGATATTACCCTTATTGGAAGCAATAACCTTTTCCATGTTGGTAATATTTTGTATTTTTTCCAAGAAGAAGCGGTCTATTTGGGTTAGGTCGTACAAGTAATCTATCTTTACGTCACGACGTATAGCCTCAGCAATAGCAAAGGTGCGCTCGTCGGTGTTCTTAATGATAAGGTCAATAAGGTCGTGAGTGGAAAGCTCTTTTAATGCCTTTACTTCAAGGTGGTCAAGACCGGTTTCGAGTGAACGAACTGCCTTTAGTATTGCCTCTTCGTAAGTTCTGCCTATGCTCATAACTTCGCCGGTTGCTTTCATTTGGGTATTAAGAACGCGGTTGGCTTTAGTGAACTTGTCGAATGGGAAACGCGGAACTTTAGCTACAATGTAGTCAAGACTGGGTTCAAACGCCGCTTTACCACAACCGATATCTATTTCATCAAGGGTTAGACCGCAAGCAATTTTTGCACTAACTCTCGCGATTGGGAACCCACTTGCTTTACTTGCGAGTGCCGAAGAACGAGAAACGCGGGGGTTAACCTCTATTACGAAATACTCAAAGCTGTAAGGATCAAGTGCAAATTGAACGTTACATCCACCCTCTATCTTGAGTGCCTTAATAATATTAAGAGCTGCTCCTTTGAGCATGTTGTACTCTTTTAGAGTTAGCGTTTGTGAAGGAGCAACTACTATACTGTCGCCGGTATGGATACCAACGGGATCTACGTTTTCCATACAGCAGATTGCTATTGCGGTACCAGCTTTATCACGCATAACCTCAAACTCTATTTCCTTGTAGCCTTTAATAGACTTTTCAATAAGAACTTGGGTAACGGGTGAAAGTTTTAGAGCGTTCTTTGCTAACTCACGAAGCTCATCTTCGGTATCGGCAAAGCCACCGCCCGTTCCGCCCAAAGTAAATGCGGGGCGAACGATAATGGGATAACCTATTTCCTCGGCAATCCTAACGCACTCGTCAACGGTAGTTGCAGTTTCCGATTGTAATACCGGCTCGCCGATTTCAATACACAAATCTTTGAATAGTTGGCGGTCCTCAGCTTTAGCAATAGCCTCGTAAGAGGTACCGAGTAACTCTACTTGACATTCGTCGAGAATACCCTTGGTAGAAAGTTGCATACCAAGGTTTAATCCCGTTTGACCGCCTATCGAACAAAGCAAACCGTCGGGACGCTCGTGACGGATTATCTTTGCTACGTGCTCAAGGTCCAAAGGCTCCATATAAACCTTATCGGCCATGGTATGGTCGGTCATTATGGTAGCAGGGTTGGAGTTAACGAGAATGACTTCGTATCCCTCTTCTTTTAGTGCCAAGCAAGCTTGGGTGCCTGCATAGTCGAACTCTGCGGCTTGTCCTATAACGATAGGACCGGAGCCAATCATCATTATTTTCTTAATATCTGTTCTCTTTGGCATTTTTGCGTCCTCCAAATTTCTTCATAAAGTTGATAAAGTTTTCAAAGAGATAGCCGGCGCCATCTTCCGCGGGGTGATATTGCATAGCAATAACGCCGTTCTTTTCATCTATAACTCCCTCGCAAGTACCGTCTATCAAGTTAACGTGGGTAAGGGTTAGCTCTGTCCCTTCAAGAGAACCTTTGTCTATAACGTGAATGTGGTTTTGGGAGGTGATTTCTATCTCTCCGTTCGCAACGTTTTTAACCGGTTGGTTGGCTCCGTTGTGACCAAATTTCATTTTGGTTACCTTTGCACCGTAAGCGTAAGCGATAAGGTGGGCGCCTAAGCCTATTCCCATGATGGGAAGCTTACCCTTAAACTCTTTAACGAGATTAGAAATTTCCTCAACAGCTTGAGGAGCATCGGGGCCGTCCGAAATGAACAATCCTTGCGGACGATGTTTTAATATCTCCTCTTTAGTTGCGTTGTAAGGGAAAACTACTGCGTTGCAACCGTTATTCTTAAACTTTCTTATCATGGTGCTTCTAACACCGCAGTCAATGATACCAACGGTGAATTGG
Source organism: Candidatus Stercoripulliclostridium sp. (assembly GCA_045535235.1). Taxonomy (GTDB): domain Bacteria; phylum Bacillota; class Clostridia; order Christensenellales; family DTU072; genus Stercoripulliclostridium_A. Next base: position 28,097 of record JAZSLG010000109.1, on the reverse strand, counting down.
GGGTTACGAGTACGTGCGTACCACACGCTCTTAGAAGAAACTTCCTCTACGGCATGGGATACCAAACTGTAAGCTTTGATTTCCTTTAAGCACTCTTCCACGTTGCGATCAGCATCGGTAATCATAGCACGCATACTACCCTCGGTACGGATAATCCTAACGATTTCACGAGTATCTATACCTTGAATACCGGGAGCGCCGTTATCGCGCAATACTTCGGCAAGAGTACGGGTGAAACGATAGTTTGAGGGAGAGTCGTTGTATTCCCTTACTATCATACCACTAACGTGAACGGCTTTGGACTCAAAGTCGTCGTCGGTAAGACCATAGTTACCTATTAGCGGATAGCTCATAACGAGCATACAGTTGCGATAAGCGGGGTCGGAAATAATTTCCTGATAACCCACCATCGAGGTGTTAAAGACTAATTCGGCAATGCGAGTTTCATTCGCACCAAAACCTTCGCCGAAAAAGCATTTGCCGTTTTCAAGCACCAACATTCGTTTATTCATTTACGCCTCCAAATTCGAGTGTATATATTTTATTTTTCCGTCGACCAAAGTCAACGCGTTAAAGCCGTAAAACTCGTAACCAATGAACGGAGAGTTCTTGGAAAGAGATAGTATTTCGTCCTCGGTATATACATGGGGATGATTAATATCGAGAGCGCAAAGATTTGCCTTTTCGCCCACAGCCAAAGTGGGAATGGGTAAATCAAACCTTTTTGCAGGAGCAGTAGAAACCAACTCGATAAACCTAGCCTTACTAATCAAACCGGTTTTTACAAAGTACGTGTATATGCTTGGGAGGAAGGTTTCCAACCCGATAATACCATTAAGGCTTTTTGCATATTCCCCCTTTTCATGCTTAGCATGAGGGGCGTGGTCGGTTGCAAGCATATCGATAGTTCCGTCGAGGAGGGCCTCTACGGTAGCAATCATATCGCTACGCGGACGAAGGGGCGGGTTCATTTTCGTATTGCCGTCCACTATGTTTTCATCGCACAAAATAAGATGGTGGGGGCAAGCTTCCACCGTAATATCGTAGCCCTCTTTTTTTACTTTACGCACGGTTTCGTAAGCATCGGCAGTGGATATGTGACAAAAATGATATTTAACGCCTATTCTTTTAGCAAGCTCGGTTTCGCGTTTTACCGCAACGATTTCCGCCTCGCGAGAAGTGCCAAGATTTTCCGCTTCCGCATGAGATGCAATAACTTTGTTATTGTCTTTGGCAATAATCATGGCATTTTCCAAAATATCCAAATCGTTAACGCCCTTTCCGTCATCGGTAAATGCCTTAACCAATGGCGCAAGATTAACAAGATCACTCATTTCTCTGCCCATTTCCCCTACCGTTACCGAAGCATAGGGATAGCATTTAACAACTGCGTCGCGATCTATAATCTCGGTTTGAACTAATAGGTTTTCAACCGAGTCGGGACATGGGTTAAGATTGGGCATGGGCATGATAGTACCCACTCCGCCTTTTGCCGAGGCAGTCGTGCCGGAAAGAACGGTCTCTTTGTATTCGTAACCGGGTTCTCTCAAATGAACGTGAACGTCAACGGCGGAAGGCATAACCCAATGCCCACTCAAATTTATTACGTTTTCACCATCTATCGAAGGAGAAATAGCGGTAACGACGCCGTTTTCATCTATTGCAATATCACGAGGACAAAGTTCGTCACCTATTAAAATTAGACCGTTTTTGAGTATCATTAAAATTTTCCTTGTAATGCAAGCGCGATAACCGCCATTCTAACGTATACGCCGTTCGTCATTTGCTTGTAGATACGGCTCTTGTCACATTCTGCCACCTCGGAGGCAATTTCTATACCGCGATTAATGGGAGCCGGATGCATGATAATACCACGATTCTTCATTTTTGCGACGCGTTCTACCGTCATACCGTATTTTTCGTGATATTCTTCTTTCGTCATTTTCATGGACTCCTCGTGACGCTCGAATTGCACGCGTAGGAGATTTATAATATCACAGGTTTCCACCGCTTTATCCAAGTCGATGTATTCCGCGGTATTGTCCGATGCCCATTCCTTGGGGCCGGATATGTATACTTTCATACCTAAACGGCGCATAACTTCGGCATTACCGTGAGCCACTCTAGAATGGGCGATATCACCAACGAGAGCGATTTTTAGTCCCTCGAATCTACCAAACTCTTCGTATATTGTCATAAGGTCAAGGAGAGTTTGGGTGGGGTGGTCGGACTTACCGTCTCCGCCGTTAAAAATAGGGATCTTGATTCCCTCAAGCTCCCTATAATATTCGTCTTGCGTATGGCGGATAACGACACCGTCAACGCCTAGTGCTTCAAAAGTTCTAACGGTGTCGTAAAGGGTTTCGCCCTTTTGCACGCTGGAAGTTGCAAGGTTAACGGAAAGTGGCGTAATACCTAAATTAATCATGGCTACTTGGAAGCTATATTGGGTGCGGGTGGAATTCTCATAAAAAAGGTTGACCATCTTCTTCCCTGGGAAGTTGACTGTCCAACCTTTCTTAAAACGAATAGCAAGCTCTATGATGTCCATTATTTCCGGGGATGATAAATCCCTTAAAGTCAACAATCCTCTCATTAGTACCTCGCGTGTGTATTTAATTTTTTATTATTATATACTAGCACTTTTAATATGTAAAGTGATTTACAAAAATTTTAGGGCGCAAAGCTAAAAAAATTGCGCGATAGCTTTTCGTTAAATTTACTTGTACAAAAAATCCAATAAAAACCTATCCTAAAAATCGTCATAAAAAACGAACGGTAAGCCCCTTGTTTAATAGGAAATTCTCGCCGTTCGCACTAATCGATAATTTTGTAATTTATACCTATTTTGGGTTACCTAAATCTACGATAAGGTTGCCTATTCGCCAAAATATTTTCTTTCCGCACTTTCTACCGTTTGGCTCATTAACATGGCAATTGTGCAAGGTCCTACGCCCCCGGGAACGGGAGTAAAAGCGCTGGAAATAGGAGTGCAGTTTTCAAGGTCGATATCACCCACGTTTCCTGCATTATAACCTGCGTCAACGAGAACGACGCCCTCCTTTAGCCATTCCTTTTGAACGAACTTCGCTCTTCCTACACAAGCAACGACTATATCGGCACTCTTTACTATTTCGGGTAAATTTTTAGTGCGAGAATGACATATCGTAACCGTAGCATCTTCGTTTAATAATAGCATGGAAACCGGCTTTCCAAGTATGGGGCTTCTACCTATTACAACTGCATGTTTACCGCTAAGTTGCACGTTGTAATATTTTAGTATGCGCATAATGGAATAAGGAGTCGCACATTTGAAGCCGTTACCACCCATCGTGACCGAGCCGAATGAAGCGGTATTTACACCATCGGTGTCTTTTTCAAGAGCAATAGCATTAAAGCATTTTTGTTCGTCAATATGCTTTGGTACCGGGTGTTGGAGAAGTATTCCCGATACTCTTTCGTCGGCGTTTAATTCCTCTATTACGGCTAGCAATTCTTCCGTGGTGGTCTCTTCGGGAAGTTCTATTTTTCGTGGCTCTATTCCAACGCGCAAACAAGCGTTACCTTTCATTTTAACGTAGGTTTGTGAAGCGGGATTTGTTCCTACTATAATGGTTGCAAGCACGGGAGTAACGCCCGTTTTTTGCACGAGAAGGTTGACTCTCTTTTGTAAATCACTCTCTACTGCTTTTGCTACTACTCTTCCGTCTAAAACCAAAGGTTGCGACATATCTTTTCTCCTTATAATGGGTTAAAAACATTGTAAAAAATCATTAGCGTTTTGTCAATACGGTATAGTGAAAAAACAATTTTTCATTGGCTCAACCGGAAAGCAGACTTAAAAAAATATAGTTTTCGCGCGCCCATGCGGTATAATAAAAGTAAAACGTGCGCGCATCACCTTGACCCGACTAGGAACGCGCGTTATAATTTGCGTATATTTATATAATACACGCACAAGGGTATGCGCGCATTAACGCGAAATTCTCATACCCAAATCACAACTTTTTGCTAAAAAATAGCACCCCTAAAGGAGGCGTCTATGAAAAATAGTATAGTTAAAAAAGTAAGCAAACTCTCGGTTATCCTAGTGGTTTTCTTAATGCTTACCTTAGTTTTCACGTTGTATCAAACCTCTGTTAACGCTTACGTCGTTGACGTTGTTGACGAGCTTAACATTGTAGACGTTGAAAACAACCCCAACATTTTGCAAATAATGCCTGTTACTGCGGAAGCGATAAGTTCTTTTACTTATCATACTTTTTGGGATAGTAAGTCAATGAGCAATACGTGGGGTAGCGTTGTAGAAAAAAAGGAAACTTATACTGCAACTACTTCGCTTGAAAACGATGCTTATAAAAGAGCCGGTTATGGTAACGCTATAAAGTTTTATGCTTACTATTCCGTTACTTCTTCAGGAAACGGCTCGCAAGCTTTCTACGTTACTGCTTCCGGTGGTGCTAGTAGCCAAAATACTTTGTCCATGTCAAATTCTTCAGGCTCGCACAGTTCAACCAAATACAATATGCCCGGTGGTACTACGACCTTTACCGCGACCTTAACTATGCAAACTAACGGTAAAGCTTTTACCCAACAAACTGCGACCGTAGCCGATTGTAGAGTATATTTGGAAAAAGCAGATACCACGGCTCCCTCCATCTCTCCCACTAGTTCAACCACTCTAAATAGTGAATATTGGCAAACGAGCAATACGGTAACAGTTTCCGACTCCGGTGCAGGTATTAATACCATTAGAGTAACCTACACGAACTTGACCGGCACGTCTAACTCTAATACCAGTTTGAATTATACCGCAAGTGGCACGGGCTCGAGCAACCGTTCAACCAGTCAAACGTTAACTCTAAGTAACCAAGGTAAATACGTTATTACCGTAACAGATAACGTAGGTAACTCCTCAAGCAAAACCGTTTGGTACTACGACTCGGTAATAAACGCAACCGTAAATAGCGCTACTGCCGGTACCGCTTACGTTACTACCAGTTCTACCGCTTCCGGCTCCTCTTCTAAACTAGAGAACCTATATGGTTCTCAATCGTACTATTTGTACGCAACTCCAAAAGCAGGTTATTATTTTACCGGCTGGAAAGGCACTGTCGGCACTACCGCCACTCTCGGTGTAGATACTTGTACTTACGTTGATAATAAATGGAGAAGTGCCTCTCAAACTCTTCCCTCTTCTCCCACAATGTACTCGGAGTACACTTGGCAAGCACAATTTAGTGAAATTGCTCCGTTATTGTTAAGCGATGGTAAAGCCGTCACCTCGGGAACTACGAGCTTCACCTACAATTACGACGGCTCCGGTATAGATTTAAAATTAGGCACGTTACCTTCCGGATACAGTGGAACGATAAAATACGACGGCACGACGGCTGCTAACCTGAATTACCCGGAAACAACGACTGCGCCCACCTACGCCGGTACTTATACTGCCTACGTAACTTTGACTTACAAAGGCTCCACTATAGGTAGCACTTCGTTTGGAATTACGATTAACGTTATCGACGTTTACGCAAAACCCACCTTCCCACAATTGGTTAGTGGCGTTAATAACTCCAAAATTTACGACGGTAACAACGTAATAAGCCAAGTTAACCCCACCGACTGGACTTTGGGCTCGGAAAGCGCAAGTAATTCTATCATAACCACCGATAAATTGATATTTACCACAGTTAAGAGCGACTTCGTTTACGCGGACAAACACGCCGGTAGCGGTAAAAACATCTCGTTTAGCACCGACGCAACTATTTCCTCTAATAAAACTACCGATACAAATACCAATTTGAACATAGCGGCAAGTTATAAATATAATAAATCATCCGACGCTATTACCGGTACAATCGCTCCTAAAATGTTAACCTTTGTTTCCGCTGGATACGGTCAATGCAAAGATGGTGAAAAAGATATAACCAGTTTGAAAGGATATTACGTTAACGGCTCTCAAATAACGAGCGATTTGATGGGCAAAGTTTACGATGGTAAAACTTCGGCTACTTTTGCAGGCGTAATATTAACCGGTTACGTTACCGACGACGATATTGGCTTTGCAATTGGAACCAAGAACTCCACTCCTTACAAGACCAAAACCAATACCAGCGTTTCCGGTGGTAATAACGTGGGATACATAATGCAATCCTTCCCGGGTACTTTTGCTAATCCCAACGCCGGTACCGGTAAAACCATAACCTCACCTATCCTATTCCTTGCAGGTAACGATAGAAAGAACTACTACGTTAGTGGTATAACGGGCAACAACAGCTCCACTCCTTACAACGACCAAGAGATTACCATTTACCAAGCAAACTGCGTTATTTCCCAAAAGGACGTAACCATAGCTATTAAGAGCCACTCCGATAAAATCTACGACGGTAACGATATAGCAACCGTTATTTATACTTGGGTGGACGTAAACGGCAATGAAATAGACCCCATCCAAGAACAAGACGACGGTACTTCCGACAACTTGTATATCGACGCTTCAAAAGCGGTTGCTAAATTCAGCTCGGCAAAAGCAAACTATTACGCCGGTACCTCTCGTATTCCTACTAGCGGACGCTACTTCAACGAGGAAAAAACCATTTCCGCAACAGGTCTTAATATCGCTCTTGGTAGCGCAACCGATAGTTCAGTAAGGCCCAACACCGAGCTTACCAACTATCGTTTGACCAGCACCTCTACCTCCGTCTTTAGAGGTAAAGCTTGGGCGGAAGACGGCTCCACTTACCAAAACGGCTTTATCGCAATTACCACAAAACAAATCACTTTGTCTATAGACTACGTAGGTAAAGTTTATGATGGAAACGACGTCTGCTACCCCGCCGAACCTTACAAAGATAGCAATGGAAACGGACAATGGGACGCAGGCGAACCATTTACCGATTATAACCTTGACGGTGCTTGGAACAATGCATATTACACTTGGACAAGCGACGAATGCGCCGTTGATAAAGGTCAAATCATCATAACTTCCATAGTAAAATACGGCGATTCAAAAGCAAGTAGCGTAAGTGCTAAAGCAACGAATATTTCCATTTCCAGTCTTAGCGGTGTACACCTAAATTACCACTTGGAACAAGACGAAGTTATTGGTAAAACCAATGAGATTGACGAAAACGGAAACAAAAAAGACAAACAAGTTTTAATTACTAAAAAATCTATTAGTGACGTTAAGGTTGCCTCCATTCCGGACGAATACTACAACGGCAGACCTTTCTATCCCACTCCCCAGGTGGACGACGAAAACATAATTAGTTATAACGGTGAAATATTCATTGATGCAAACGGTAACGGCGTTTACGACCCCGGCGAAAGCATAATAGATCTTGACGGCGACGGTTCCTTTGACGCTCCCGCCTTTATCACCGTAACTCTAACTGACACCGGAGATAACTTAGCGTTTGCTTACGGTTACGTAGGTAACTTTACCCAAAGAAGCAAAGACGACCAAGGTGAATTAGTACACGAACACAGGGTCGTAATTTCCGGTGCAGGTCAAAACTACGATAGCGATACCCAAACTTCAGTTCTCTTCACAATTTTACAAGCAAGCGTAAAAATCGAGGGAGTGCAAGATATCACCATCATATACGGACAAAACGTTAACAACGGTAACATCTCCGCAACCACGGTAGTAAATAACGAATGGTCCATATCGACTCTTGGTGCAAGCGAAGGCTCGGATATACCCGTTTCAGGCGGTTGGTCTTTCGTATCCACCGTTGCATCTCTTCCCTTGGTTGCAGATAGTGGTGTTAAAACCATCCAATTTACCCCTACCGATACTTGGAATTACAAGGTTCCCGAAACCAACGAACTCACTCTTACCGTAAACAAGAGACCCATTACGATTACGGCTACGAGTAAGTCAATAACGTTTGGCTCCGATATTTCATTTAGTAATACCAGCTTGGAACCCTCCCCCTTCGACAACGTAAATCATACCGGTCACGTTGGTGGAGATAGCTTTGGTTACGTTAACTGCGTCGTATCCGACATGGTTTACTCCTTGCCGGCTCTTGATGCAAACGGCGATTACGTTACCGATTCCGAAGGCTATTGGTTGAACGCCGAAGATAAACGCGTATGCAAGGTTGGAGAGTATCAAATTACCAGATATAATGCTCTTGGCGAAGATACTATTGGCAACAACAATTACGAAATAACTTTTGTAGAAGGCACCTTTACTATTACAAAGTTAGAAATCAAATTGGAAGCCAACGGCGCAACCATAATTTACGGTGAAACCGAGCCCGGCATTACCTTCTCCATCACCCAAGGTGGCTCCAATAACGTTACCACTTCCTTGATAGAAGGTAAATTGTCTCGTAACGGTTACGGAACGGAAGACGGATTAAAGGTTGGTCGATATAGCACGAATAACGGTACCGTTTTAGAGAGTCTATTCAACCAAACGAACTACAACCTACCCGCAAAGAACATTACCGCTGCAAACCTAAATATCAACCGCAGACCCGTTCTTATTGCTCCCATAAACGTTACTAACCATTATTTCGGCGAACCCATCACCATTGACCAAACTGCATTTACCGCAAGCAAGGTAGAAGGTGAAACTTATTCCGGTGTTGCCGAAAAAGACAAAGCTATACCTCTTACCGAGCTATTTAGCATCGAAATATATCGTTCACTCGTTAATAGTACGGATAGCCTTGACGGCTCACCCATTAACGCAACGGTTGGAACCTATCGCTTACTAATTAAGACGGAGCGTCTAAACGCCAACCCCAACTACGATATGTCCAAGGTAGAAGGCTCCTTCACCGTAATACCACGTCCCATAATCATCACTCCCACTAGCGGACAAAAGAAAGATTACGACGGCCTTGGTATAGTTGAAGGCGATACTTTCGCCTATACCGTATCTGCCCCCGGCATGACTGGCTCGGCACTGGTTGACGGCTTTGGACTAAAAGGCGCCCTCACTCGTAGAAACGGCGCAAACGTAGGTAACTACCTTATCCAACAAGGAACTCTTAATAACGAGGACGGAAAGAACCCCAACTATTTGATTTCCTTTGACGCAAATCCCGTATACTACGTTATTGAAAAACTAAAAGTAACCGTTACCCCCAGAGTGGTAACCATTAGCGTAGGCGACCCAATTCCGGAAAGCAGTTCTCTACTCTTTGACGTCTATCCCAGTGGCACTCCCATTTTAGGTGGCGTTATGATAGATGGTACGCCCGAAGGCGTTGGTAAGTATGATATAGTTGCTAATCCCGAAATGGCGGGCGACGGCAATAAAAACTATGAAATTACCGTTAATGGTAAAGAAAAGTTTATCATTGACCCATTGACTGCTATTATTACTCCCTTAAAAGGACAATATGCAACCTTTGGCGACAATATCACTTTCGGTACTGGAGAAGGTCAAATCAATCTTGCCTTTACCGTAATTGAAAAGAACAAGCAAACTGATTTAAGTCACCTCTTCCTTCCCGGCGAAAACGGCGAAGAACCCGAACTTAGCGGTGCGCTATCTATCGATTTTGGAACCTTTGACGGCGAATATCTACCTGCCGGCGAGTACGACATAGAAATTGGCTCCATTACCGCAAAAGAACACGACGGCAAGGCTAACTACGTTATAGTCTTTGAGGACACCTACCTAGAAGGAACCGATATTAAGAAAATCAAGTTCACCGTAAACAAGAAAAACGTTAAGGTCTCCCTCCCCGAAATTAAGACTGAAGGAACCGAAGAATACGTTGACGCAAACGGTAATAATCAATATGACGTTGGTGAATCATTCACCGATGCAAACGGTAATAATCAATACGACGTAGTTTATAACCTAACCAAAGTTTACGACGGTCAAAAGGAAAGCAGTATAGAGTACTACGTTAATCCCGAAGACCTCGTTGCAGGCTACAAACTATCCGAGAACAACGTGGTTGCAAGAGAATTAGGAAACACCGTTGGCTCCTATCTAATTAATATAGATAACTTTAGCGACGCCAACTATAGCTTCTCGCTCGATAAGTCCTATTCCTTCGTAATAAGCCAACGCTTCATAAAAGTTACCCCTATTATTCCCGAAGGTCAAGACAAGATTTATTCCGTATACGGCGATAATCAAGCAACGATTTTATACTCTACCGTTTACAAGTTTGACGAAACCCAACCCGGTCTAGTCGGACAAGATAAACTGGGCGGTACTCTCGCAATAAAACAAGGAAACGGTAAATGGGATAAAGGCGAAGAATACGTAGACGTTAACGGCAACGGTCAATACGACGAGGGCGAAGACTACGTTGATGAAAACGGCGTTACTATGGAAGGTTACGAAATCTTAATCGGCACCCTTAATAGTACTGATGCGGACGATTGGAACCGCAATTACGTGGTTGAATTTGACGATAACGGAATTAAATACTACGTAGTCCGTCGTGACGTTACCATTTCCGCCAACTCTTGGATTGGTGGCAACGCACAAGTCTTTGGCGATGCGGAAAAGCCCCTATCCCTCGGTGAAGTTAAAGGCATGGTCGGCTCCCAAACCTTGGCCGGCTCCTTGACCCGTGAAGCCGGTATTTTCCCCGGAAGATATAGAATTCTACAAGGAAGCATAAACAACGAGAATAACCCCAACTATAACGTTATCTTCAAAGAAGGAAGCTTCTACGAGATAGTTCCTCGTCCCATAACGGTATCTGCAAACATGTACCAAAAGAAAGGCTACACCGACCCAGACCCCGTTTTAGGTTATACCATAACTGGTGAAGTACCCGGATACGAGATAGGCGTTACCCTAACCCGTGAAAAGGGAGAAACGGTAAACAAATACAACTATATATTCATCCTAGAAGACAACGATATTTGGGAAAACAACAAATGCTATTCATTCACCCAATTCACCAGCACCAACAACAACGAATACGGTAAACGTATATTCCACGACGTAAGAAATCCCAACACCGAAAGCGAATATATGTTTACAATTGAACATGGTAAAGCCGAAATAGGATTTAACGACGGCACTCACTTGGACGAAAACGGTAACTACGTTCTAACCCTAGAATATAATGGTCAAGATCAAACCATTGATACCTATCTCGTAAAGGGTGGTGACGAAGAATACGTTGATGCTAACGGCAACGGTCAATACGATGAAGGCGAGGAATTCGTAGATATTAACGAAAACGGTGTTCACGACAAAGCCGTTACCGTTAACTACAGAGTTAACAACAAGAACGGTCGTACCTTCAAAGATGCCGGTACCTATACCGTACTTATTACTGCTATCGCAAACGACAACTTTGAGGGCGCGCAAGTAACCGTTAAGGTAACCGTTACCCCAAAAGACTTGGGTACCGTTAACCCCAGTGATAAACTAGATCCCGCAGTTCTAACTAAGGTTTATGGCGACGACGATAGCTCCAACTTCTCGTTTACTATCGATACTGAGTACGGCGACACCGTAACCGCTACCATAGTCCGTGATGCAGGTGAAAACGTTGGTAAATACAACTTTGCATCTATTTACATCGATAACGCAAACTACGAACTATCCTTCGAAGAAGGAACCAATATTGAAGTGTTTGAAATTACCGAAAGAACGATAGACGTGGTTCCCACCGTTAAATCTATCGCTTACGGCGAAGTACTTTCCAGCTGGGATGAGGAAGTATACGACGTTAAGGGTAATAAGGTAACCATCACCTACACCCGTACCGATATTAGCAATAATAACGCTCAATCTTACGATATTGCTAGCTACGTTATAGATAGCACCAACCACGTGGTTAACATCCAAGAAGAAAACCTCAAAGACGTTTTCGTAATAGTAAAACGTAAAGCTATCGTTTCCGCAGTAGCTTCCGGCAAGACGTTTGACGGCACGGCAATCGACCTAACCTCCCTACAATACACGGTATCCGGCATGGTTAATAACGAAATCCCCGTCGGTAGTCTAACTATAATCCCCGAAGGAAACCTCGACCTAATTAACGTTGGTACTTACAAGATTGTTGCAGTAGGCTTTGACACGGAATCCAACTCCAACTACGATATGGAATTTGTTTCCGCCAACTACGTTATCGACCCTGCTATCATCACTATTACGCCGGTTGCAATATCTTACGTATACGGCGAAACCATTGAGCCCTTCACTTATACCCTTGAAGGCAACGTTTACGCCGACTATCCCTTGCAAGGTTCACTTGGCGAAGCAATCGAAAAGAACGTGGGCGACTACAACATTCCCCAAGGAACGTTAGATAATAAGGAAGGCAGAAATAGTAACTACCTAATTAAATTCACGAATAACGTTAAGTACTCCATCACCAAACGTTACGTTAAGATTAAGGTTGGTAGTAAAGAGCAAATCTACGGCGAACCCATGCCCAAGTTTGAATACGAATTCGTAGACGGAACCTCCATGGTTGGCACCGAGACACTACACGGCACTCTATCCTCCTCGGGTAAAGACGTTGGTACTCATAGTATCATATTGTCCGACGAGTTCAAGAACGACAACCCCAACTACGAAGTTGATCTTGATAGCTCCGAAGCAACCTATACTATTATTCCTCGTCCCCTAACCATCACCCCCGATACTAACTTTAGCATCTACGGCGAGGCTCTAGTCGAACTAAGCTATACCACCGATAACTTGGTAAAAGGCGACGTTCTCGAAGGCGAACTCGAATGTGAAATTGGTGTTAACGCCGGTACCTATCCTATTAGAAGAGGTACGTTAAATAATAGCAACTACGACATCACTTTCACCGATAACGTATGCTACGAAATTCTCCCAAGAGAAATCACCGTAACCATCAACAATGCTTCTAGTGAGTTTGGACAAGAGGATGCTCCTCTCACCTACTCAATCACTAAAGGTAACTTGGTTGGTAAAGACGACTTGGCAGTAGAACTTGTAAGAGATCCCGGTACGGAAATGGGTACCTACGCAATAAAAGGTACTCACGGCAATACCAATTACTCCGTAACCTTCGTTGACGGTTTATATACCATAATGAAGTTCAAAGCTTTCATTACCGTGGAAAGTCAGTACGTCAACTTCGTAGAAAACGGTGTTGGTAGAAGTATTACCGCTACCTGCTCTTCCGGTGCAAAGATCACCTTCACTATCGACCGTGAAGAAGTTCACAACTTCTTTACCGATGCAGGTAAATACGTGGTTGTTCTTACTGCTCCCGAAACCGATAGCTACTATGCTCCCGACCCCGTTACCGTTTATATCACCATTAACCGTCCTTTCATCCAATCCGAGGCTAACGGCATAGATATTAAACTTGAAACGGAAAACGGCTTTGACCCCTCTTTGTCTATCGAAATGAATAGACTACCTCAAGACTTTGAGGATATCCAAGCCGAACTCAAGTCCAACCAAAAGATAGTACGTGCATTCACTCTTACCACCACCTCCGACCAAGCTTCTACCGAAGTAGTTCCCGGCAAGACTACCGTTACTATTAAGGTTCCCAATGCACTAAAAGATGAAGAGGCAGTCCAAGTTATGGTCCAAGAAGACGGCGTTTACAATTTGGTTGAAGTCGACGTTATCGACGGCTACGTAACACTCGAGGTAGATAGCCTATCAAGTTTCGCATTCATACAAGAGGAAAGCAATAACTACTTGCTACTCATTATCATTGGCGTTGCTGCACTCATCGTGCTTGGCTCTGTAATGGTATTCTTGTTCAGAAAGAGAGCATAGTACAGCGTTCCAACAATACACTAGGGGAACGCAAGTTCCCCTTTCATTTTGCAAATTATTCTAAATGGAGTTAACAATATGGCTAGTAAAAAAATCTACAAAGCGGAAATGTGGGATAAAATGCAATATCTCTTCCGTGCCTATTATAACCGCACTATGCACGCAGCTTACTACTACGACGGTACTATCGATGAAAAAGCTCTTAGCGAAGTCTACGTGGCAGTTATAAACGAAATCCCGGTACTACATAGTACCTATCACAATAATTTTATAAAGCCCTACTGGACTTTGAACGAAAAGTTTAGTGCCGACGACTTTTTTAGCATTGTGGAAACCGACGACCCCGAAAAAGCTTTGGACGACTTTATGGGCTATACCGTTCCCGCCAACGGAAAAGTACAAATGAAAGCACAAATCATTCGCTCCGGTGGCAAAGATATTCTAGCAACGGTAGTAAACCACATGTGCTTTGACGGCTCTGACCTACGTTACCTTAATATGAAAGTGGTGGAAACTTATAATAAATATAATGAAACCGGAATATTGGCTCCCGATATTAAAAAAGGAACGAGATGCGCCGACCAAGTATATTACGAGCTTTCTCCCGAAGACCAAAAGATTGCAAAAGGTCTTTATAAAAACATATCCACAGTTGAAAACAAAGTTACCTTCCCCTTCGCCGAGGACGATGGTAGTGAAAAATGCAGACTCGTTCGCGAAAAACTTTTCCGCGACGACTTTCTTGCAATGAAAAGTAAAGGTAAAGCTATGGGCGCAACCATAAACGACGTTTTACTTGCCGCCTATTTCCGCACCCTATATAAATACGTTGGTACGGATAATACCATTACCGTTCCTTGCATGTACGACTTACGCCGTTATACGGGCGGTAAATCGCTTGGCTTAACCAATATGATAGGCTTTATGCCTTGCACACTATCACCCGAGTTGGGCGAAAGCATGCAAGACACCGTAAAACTCGTTCAAGAGGCGTTAAAAGGTGCTAAAGAGGATAAATTTACCGGTCTATATTCTCTTCCATTACTAAAGCTTGCCTACACCGTATTCCCCCATTTTATTTCCGAAATAGCCATTAGAATAGGTTACACCAATCCTTATATCGGAATGTCTAATATCGGTATAATTAATCCCGCGGAATTCGGCTTTACAAATCTAAATTTAGTAGACGCATTTTACTCGGGCGCAGTTAAGTACAAACCCTACATGCAACTGGCTCTAACAACCTTCCAAAACGAGATAACTTTCTCCGTGGGTATACGCGGAAACGACGAGGATGCCAAGCTCTTCCACTCGTTTATGCAAGACGTAATCCAAGAGATAAAAAACTTTGCTTATTAATTTATAATTAATACCCCACGAAAAATCCCCGCCGAATACCCGACGGGGATTATCTTTTTCAAACGGGCCAAAGGGAAATCACCGGAGGGGTAAGGACTAAAAAAAAGGTGGGTAACATAAAGTTTTTGGTAATCACCCTTTGGCTTTAATATGTTATACCAAATTACTAAAAAAATTGCAACAAAATACTCCCTAATTTCACAACTTTTTTATCTTGTTTTTTGTACCTTTCCTACGTTGATTTTTTAGCTTGTAAATGCTATAATAAATCATAAATCAAAAAAGGACTAAAATATGGATAAAACAAAATATAATCTGTTTTTACAAATACTAAAAGAAGAACTCGTCCCCGCAATGGGATGTACTGAGCCCGCCGCCATCGCCTACGCCGGCGCAAAGGTCAAAGCTGTTCTCGATACTACCAAAGAAACCCCTACTCGTGCGTTAATAGAGGTTAGTGGTAATATAGTAAAAAACGTAAAAAGCGTTACCGTCCCCAATACTTGCGGACTAAAGGGTATTGAGGCAGCTCTTTCCGCCGGTATCGTTCTTGGCAAACACGAAAAAGAACTTTCCGTCCTTTCGGAAATAAAGGAAAGTGAAGCTCCTATCGTTGCAAAATTTTTAGAGAATTTCCCCATAGAAGTAAAACGCTCCTGCTCGGATGAGATTTTTGAAATTGCCGTTACTTTATACTCTGAAAATCACGTTGCTTACGTTAAATTGGTTGGCGACCACACCAATATAGTTCTACTCAAATTGGACGATAAAATCCTCATGGAAAACGACAAAGCCATTCCCAAAAAGCAAGCGGATAGAAGCTCCCTTTCCGTAGAAAGCATATTGGAATTTGCCGATACCGTCGCGCTCGATGACGTTAGAGAGATTATCGAAAGACAAATTGAGTGCAACATGGCAATTGCAGAGGAAGGACTCAAAAATGACTATGGCGCAAACATAGGTAAAGTATATCTTTCCGGCGACCCCAAGAATATTAAAGTACGAGCTAAAGCCTACGCCGCCGCCGGCTCCGATGCTAGGATGAACGGATGCGAACTTCCCGTCATTATTAATAGTGGGTCAGGCAACCAAGGAATGACGACTTCTATTCCGGTTATCATTTACGCCTCGCATTTGGGCGTAGACCGCGAAGTTTTACTACGCGCGCTCACTTTATCAAATCTAATAACAATCCATCTTAAAACGGGCATTGGAACCCTCTCCGCCTATTGTGGCGTTATCTCGGCTGGAGCCGCCGCCGCTTGTGGCATAGTTTACCTTCGTGGTGGCAAATTCGAAGCCATTGCTCACACTCTTGTAAACGCACTAGCTTCTTCAAGCGGTATTATATGTGACGGAGCAAAAGCAAGCTGTGCTGCAAAGATAGCTCTTGCAGTTGAAAGTGGTCTACTGGGAATGGACATGTACTATCACGACTGCGAATTTTACGCAGGTGACGGCATTGTTAAACAGGGTGTTGAGGCAACGATAAAATCCATTTCTCGCCTAGCCTACGTCGGCATGAAAGAAACGGACAAAGAAATAATAAGCATAATGATAGATGATTAAAACAAAAAAGAGCCAAACGGCTCTTTTATTCTTTGTTATTAAAATATTTCTTTATTATAACGGCGAATTTTCCTCTTCTTGTTTAGGTAGCGTGCGCCATAGTACGACGGCGTAAACGACTGCAACTACAATTATAACGACGGCCTGTATGATTTCCACGTAAGTGGGCATTACGGCGTTTTGGAAAGTGGAACCTGCGTTTACCAAGCTATGCGTTACTATACAAGCAATAAGCGACTTTCCACGATAGAACATAACGACGAACAAGAAGCCAACGGCCATTGCATAGCATACTTGCAATAGGTTAGAAAGAATATTTTCACCACCACTTGATACAAGGTTAATAATATGTCCTATACCAAAAGTAACACTACTTACTATTATTGCCACCTTTACGTTTTCTTTGGCAATAGCCTTAAAGAGTAACCCACGGAATATTATTTCTTCCACAAAGCCTACAAGTAGCATACTTATAGCGTACAACACGCTTTCAAGCGGTGAGTAATTAAGTTTTACACCAAACCAAAAGTTAATGGATATTAGCACTAAAAGTGGAATATAAAATAGATAATTCTTCATATTCCCAACCGGCTTACAAAGTCCATACTTATCTTTCAGATTGCTCTTCACTATCCAAATAACGAAAAAAACAGAAAGCGCGAACAAGAAGGGAAGGGTAAAACTCTTTTCCACCCCTACTATCCCCGAGAGCATATCTGCAAGAGAGGCGCCTACTACGTAAACGACTATCCAAATTACCGCAAACCATATTTCGTTCTTTTCGTAAAACTTTTTCATTTGCCCTTTCCTATTTTTTTATTATATTCCAAAAGCTTAACCCTTTGGTCTCTTTTTTATCAACGCCCAAGCACTCTAGCACCGTTGCGGAAATATCACTAAAGCTTGCCCTTGTCCCTAGGTTTACTCCACCCTTCACGGTTGAGCCGTAAAATAACATTGGCACGTACTCTCGAGAGTGGTCGGTAGAAAGAGTTAATGGGTCGCATCCGTGGTCGGCTGTAATAACCAGAACGTCTTCCTCTTTCATTTTGGAAATAAATTCTCCCAGTTTCTCATCGAACTCCGTTAGTGCCGTTGCATACCCTTCTACGTCGTTTCGGTGTCCAAACTTCATATCAAAGTCCACCAAATTAACAAAACACAATCCATCAAAGTCTTTGTCCAGTAGTGCAATCGCGGTAATCATGCCCTCTTCGTTAGATTTAGTACGATAACTTTCGGTTATTCCTTTACCAGCAAAAATATCCACGATTTTACCAACAGATATGACGTCGGCACCACTCTCTACCAGCACGTCTAGCATCGTACTAGCGGGTGGTAAAAGAGAAAAATCGTGTCTATTGGCGGTGCGCGTAAAGGGATAACTACCGCTAAACGGTCTTGCAATAATCCTTCCTACACCGTGCTTGCCTACCATTATTGCACGCGCAATCTCACAATATCTATAAAGTTCCTCAATGGGTACTACGTCTTCGTGCGTGGCAATTTGAAAAACGGAATCTGCCGAAGTATAAACTATAAGGTCGCCACTTTCTATATGCTCGTTTCCGTAATCTTTAATTACTTCGGTCCCCGAGTAGGGTTTGTTACAAAGAACTTTTTTGCCCGTTTTTTCTTCAAACTCACTTATAATTTCTTGGGGAAATCCATTTGGATAAGTGGGTAACGGGGTATCGGAAACCAAACCTGCAATTTCCCAATGCCCTATTGTCGTATCCTTGCCGTTACTAAGCTCTCCGAGCCTTGCGTAACTTGCCTTGGGATTTTCCACTTTGCAACCAATTACTCCATAAATATTAAAAATTCCTAGCGAAGCTAAATTAGGAATATTGCATTTGGGATGAGAACTTACCGCCTTGAAAGTGTTGGCATCGGCGTCACCAAAAGCTACCGCGTCGGGTAGCGCGCCTATACCTAGACTATCTAGAACGATAAGAAAAACCCTCTTCATTATTCGGCTATCTCCAAAGCAATTTCCATCATTGTTGTAAATGAGTTTTGTCTTTCCTCTGCCGTCGTATTTTCTTCAGGATAAACAAAGGAGTCGCTCACCGTACAAATACAAAGTGCCTTTTTGCCTAGTCTGGAAGCGTTGCAATATAGTGCCGCGGACTCCATTTCCACGCCCAATACACCCATTTTTGCCCATTCCATCCCCGAGTTTGCATCGTCGTAGAAGGTGTCGCTGGATAATATATTACCTACCATAAAATTAACGCCCTTTTTCCTACATTCTTTAACCGCCTTTTCCACCAGTGAAAAATCGGCAATAGGTGAAAAGGTACCGGGAAGCCTATACTGGGAAGCGTAATTACCGTTAGTGCTAGCGCCCATAGCGATGATTATATCGCGCACGTGTAAATCTTGGTGGAAGGCTCCGCAACTACCCACTCGAATAATATTTTCCACTCCGTAAAATTTGAAAAGTTCATAGGAATATATACCTATACTAGGTTGTCCCATTCCCGATGCCATTACCGACACTCTCTTTCCATTATAATATCCGGTATAACCTTTAATACCTCTAACGTCGTTTACTAAAACTGCATCATCGAGAAAGTTTTCGGCGATAAATTGCGCGCGTTTAGGATCGCCGGGCATAAGTACGGTTTTGGCAAAATCACCCTCTTTTGCTGTAATATGCGGTGTAGGTATCATATCTTCCTCCCTAATTTCCTTTTACTATTTTGACAATTCGACTGGTCCCCAATCTACTTGCGCCAAGAGATACAAAATCCTCGGCATCCTCAATGCTACTTATTCCGCCGGCGGCTTTCATTTTTACACCGGCACCGATATTTTGGCTAAAAAGCTTAATATCTTCTCGCGTTGCGCCACCTTTTGAAAATCCGGTCGAGGTTTTAATATAATCTGCTCCCGCTTGGGTTATCAAACGACACATAGTAATTTTTTCGTCGTCGGTAAGTAAACAGGTTTCGATAATAACCTTTAATAAGGCTTTTCCGCAAGCCTTCTTAACGGCTTTTATTTCACTCAAAACGTAGTCCAAGTTTCCCGCCTTAAGCTCTCCTATATTAATTACCATATCGATTTCGTCGGCGCCGTTATTAACCGCATCTGTGGTCTCGTAAACCTTGCACGCAGTAGTATTATAACCGTTAGGAAATCCTATAACAGTGCATATTTTTAATTTATCTCCCACATACTCTTTAGCGCGCTTTACAAATGAAGGCGGAATACAAACCGAAGCCGTTTCGTATTTTATACCGTCGTCACATATTGCTTTTATTTCCGTCCACGTTGCCACTTGAGCAAGTAACGTATGGTCGCATTTGGAAAGTATTTCTTTAATATCCATATTTACTTCCTAATATAATATTTAATTACTTTATTATCTTATTTTATAACAATATTGTAATATCGTCAATATCCATTACCACAAATCGGTCAATTTTCGACTGCTACAACGGCTTAATCATCTCTTGAAATATTTTTTTACAAAATTCGACAATATTTTTGTAAAAAATTATTAAAAGCTTTCGATATATTATTGCAAAATATTATAAATCTTGTTATAATACCTTTGTCCTAAGAAAAAACTTCGTTTATTACGAGACTCCAATAAACAAACGATAAATTTATAGTTCCATTCAAAGCAAAACAACTGCCGTTTTGTTAATTATCATGCACCTTAAAGGAGGTTATCTTTATGCTAAAACTATCTTGTCTATCCGTAGGCATACCCGAGGAACTCTTACTCCAATTGAAGTCTTGTAGACCCTACGAACTCACCTTTAGTGCTTCGGCAAACGACGTCCAAGAGGGAGAACTATTGCTCGAAAAATTAATCGTGCAAGCAATATTAATCTACTCCGAAAGAAGAGATGAACAAGTTAATAAATTTATCGGCTTTTGTAAAAATTTACCTTCTCGTCCTATTGTTTCGGTTATAACCCTAAATAAGTCGGATTACGAAGAGATAGCCCATTTGACCCTAGCTTCTAGCGAATCTGCTCCGGATATGGCAAGCAAATTACTTCGTCTACCTCTTGAAAAACGCGAAACTATTGAAATTACCACATCAAAAGAAAAGTTACTAGACGAACGTTTGGCAAATATATTTATTTCCGCAGGTATTCCACCTCATATTAAAGGATACCAATTCTTACGCGAAGCCGTAAAACAAGCTGTAACCGACCCTAGCATGATTAATAACATTACCAAAATGCTTTACCCTGCCGTCGCCCAAAGATTTAATACCAGTCCCAGCAAAGTAGAGCGTGCAATACGCCACGCCATAGAGGTTGCTTGGTCACGCGGTAAAATAGAAAACATAAACAACATTTACGGCATAAAGATATTCTCCCGCGGTGACAAACCCACCAACGGTGAATTAATAGCACTAGTAAGTGATAAACTACTAATTGAATGTAGTTAAGCTTTTACCACTCGTGAAAGCACTTTAACAAGCGGTCTAAAAAGAAGGGAAACCGTAATAAGCGTACATATTAATTGTGGTACGAGTGCATACGTTGAGGTCACCACGTACCCTAGCCACTCCTCTTTATTAAGTCCATAGTAAAGAGGCGTGATAAGGTTGTCTAAAGCAGTAAACGTAAAAGCTAAAAATAGCGACACTATAATCACTATAACGTGCTTTTGGGGGACTGTTTCCCTATTAAACAGTTTACCTAAACCGCCTATCACAAAAACAAACAGATTATAATAAACTAGATATAAAATTAAAACGTTTGGGAAAAATCCAAAAACCAAACAACGCAAAAGGGAAAAGGCGTTTGCAACGATAGCGCCTTTTTTTACGCCAAAATAATAAGCGAAACCAAGTAGTAATATAGTAACGACTTCCACGCCGGAAACGGCGGACAAAGCGACTTGTCCGCCTATAAGTAGCGCGGTATATACGCCCATTATTGCTATATCTTTGGTCTTCTTAATATGCATTTTAGAAAGTTTGATATACTAACACGTAAGTTGCGTATTTGTTTAATGGTAGCGCCGTTGCGCCAAGAGTTGCCGAGCCGAGCGTTTTGCCTTTGTACTCGTAAGTACCCCATTGGGAATTGGAATAGTTTTCATCGGAAGTGTAAATCATCCAATACGAGTTAAGCGTATTTTTCTTGCCGTTAATGGAAATTATCATTCCGTCCTCTTCCTCGTAATCGAGTTTTCCTTTGTCCTCCAAATAGTCCATGTAGTCTTCAAGGGTATCGTCCGCTTCCATTTCATAAGCGCTATCTACTTTAATAACGACTTCGTCTGCATTTTTGTTGCAAGCAAACAATCCAAAAACCATTACTACTGCAAGTACTACTAAAAGTATTTTGGGTAAAGTTTTCATACTACCTCCTATAAAATAAAATTTGCGCACCTAAGGCACGCAAAAAAGAGAGTATTCCTACTCTGCGCTTTTTCCTCGTAACCAAGATATTTCGCACGTTAGGGCGGGTAGGTTATCGGACTATACCGTAATGAACGTTGTGGCGTAATTGCAACGCGCTTCCCCCACTCTCTGTCTATCGACTAGACAACTCGCACCCATATTAAGTTGTTATTTTTTTGTGACTTCTTCGGCGTATCTAACCGTTTCCATCCCATCTTTACAATATCTATCCGCACCTATTTTTAGTGCGTATTCCTCGGTCATGACTGCACCACCCACGCAAATCTTACACCAAGGTGCTTCCTTGCGCAACTGTTTTATGGTTTCTTCCATAGCAGGCACGGTTGTAGTCATAAGAGCGCTAAGCCCACAAAGAGGAGCGTTATATTCCTTTACTGCTTCTACAACTTTTTCCGGAGCAACGTCTTTTCCCAAATCGACCACGTTAAAGCCGTAGTTTTCTAGTAGTAACTTAACGATATTCTTTCCAATATCGTGAATGTCACCCTTTACAGTAGCTATAACGAAAACACCCTTGTTTGCCTCACTTTGCGGTACCGTTCTTTTGATTATTTCAAAAACGGCTTTACTAGTATCGGCACTAAGTAATAATCCGGGTAGATATATTTTACCCTTTTCATAGGCGCTACCCACCACGTCCAAAGCGGGTATTATCTCTCCGTTAATTATTTCTAGCGGTGCTTTTTCCTTTAGTAACCCTTCTACTATCTCACAAGCACTATCTTTAAGCCCCTTTATAATGACGTGCTTTAACGGCGTATCCCCACTAATATCCGTAACTGCTACGTTTTCGTTTGAACTTAACGGAACGTTCTCTACGTTCAAATTTTGCACGAAAGATATATATTCTTGGAAATTATCGTCTTTACCCATTAAAGCATTAAAAACGTAGTAAGCTTTCATAATCTCGCAAGAATTTGGATTGATTATCGCACTAGATAAGCCTTTGCTCATTGCAAGAGTTAGGAAAGAAGCGTTAACGTAATCTCGCATTGGCAGTCCAAAAGAAACGTTTGACACTCCAAGTAAAGTCTTTATTCCCATTTTGCTAAGAAGTTCCACTGCCTTTAGAGTTTCTTTGCCGGCACTCTTATCTGCACTGATTGTCAAAGCAAGAGGGTCTACAATAATATCTTTCTTATCTATTCCGTACTCTTTGGCACGCTCTATGATTTTATTAGCTATCTTCACCCTATCCTCGGCTTTATTGGGAATACCGTTTTCGTCAAGGGTTAACGCAACTACCACTCCACCGTATTTTTTTACAAGTGGGAAAACAGCGGTCATGCTCTCTTCCTTACCGTTTACCGAGTTTATTAGCGCCTTACCATCATATACCCTAAGCGCGCTCTCCATCGCTTCGGGGTTGGAAGTATCTATTTGCAAAGGCAACGGAATAACCGCTTGTAGCTTACGCACGACCTCGGTAAGCACACTTTTTTCATCAATTTCGGGTATACCAACGTTAACGTCAAGCACGTGCATACCCCTTTCTTCTTGGGCAACGCCCTCTTTAAGGACGTAATCCAGGTCGCCCTTTTTGAGTGCTTCACGGAATATTTTTTTACCGGTAGGATTAATCCTTTCCCCAATTAACGTCACACGACTTCCCCCTATTTCCACCGCCTTAGCGTAGGAAGAAACAAGGGTATTATCTTTTTTAGTTATTTCCACGGCTTTTAACCCTTTAGTCACGCTCGTGAGTGCTTTTATATAATCCTGTGTAGTACCGCAACACCCGCCTACTACTCGTACTCCTTCCTCCAAAAGCGCTTTACACTCCAAAGCAAATTCATCGGGTAGAATATCGTATTTGGTTTCCCCTTTTATCACTTTAGGTAGCCCTGCATTGGGTTTTAACAGAACTGGAATACTAGCATATTTTAGATACTCCCTACAAATTGGTGCAAGTGATTTGGGACCAAACGAACAGTTAACGCCAATTGCATCGGCCCCCATTCCCTCTAGGAGTGCTACCATACTTAGCGGACTAGCTCCGGTCATTAATGTGCCGTTCTCACCATACGCGTTAGATACGAAGACGGGTAAATCCGTACTCTCCTTTACAGCAAGAAGGGCGGATTTGGTTTCATAGGCGTCGTTCATAGTTTCGATTATCACGAGGTCTACTCCGTACTTTACTCCAATTTGAACGGTCTTTTTATATATCTCTATTGCCTTTTCAAAGGCTAAATCGCCGTAAGGGGCAAGCATTTTGCCGGTAGGCCCAATATCAAGCGCAATCCATTTGGGGTGAGAAGTTTTGCTCTCCTCTCTTGCTCTCTTAGCGTTCTCGACTGCGCTTTTTATTATGGTTTCCAACTCGATTTCGTCAAATTTTAATAAATTAGCGCCAAACGTATTAGTAGACACGACGTTACTACCCGCGTCGTAATATGCTTTGTGGATTTCGGTAATAATTTCGGGGTGAGTCACGTTCCATCTTTCGGGAAGTTCGCCCGCTTTTAGACCGCGCGAATGCAAAAGAGTACCCATGCCACCATCAAGATACACTATATTATTTTTTAGATAACTACGTAAATCCATTTTATCTCCTATATTTACAATTGTCTTTTAGACAATCTTGACAGGTTACTTTTTTCTTTTTATTATTCTTATCCGTTATACCAACTATTGCCGTAACCGATTTTGAGGGTGACATAATCTTACTTTCGCTTAACGTTAAACCTAAAAGCTTGGTGCTTTCCAATTTTTCAAAGAATAATCTTTGGTTCTCCAGCTTGAAGTCACCATATCCCGGGCTAAAACGAGGCTTAATGCTTTTGCCTTTTTTAGCAACTTCTTCTTCCAAGAAATCACAAAATGCATTTGCCAAACCTTCCACCCTTTCCACGCCCACGGCGTGCATAAGCATGGTTTTTAACAATGATAAACTTTTATTTTTCTCTATCAATCTATCGATACCAATACCAACGGTACAAGAAAACATGACTGCCTCATCGCATTCACACAGATTTTTAGAAAGGGCGTCAGATACTATTTTTTCATCATCTAACGTTACCTCGTTACCATCAACGGAGCATTTGACGAAAGTGTAGCATACTTTGTAACTCAAATGCGGTTCCGCCTCTTTTATACATTCTTCAATCATACGTTGTTGCTTAGGAGAGTTTACCCTCAAACAAGCGTAGCGCAATATTTCAGATACGTCAACAGGCGGGGCAGGAAAGCTTTTTAACAAGGAAATAGCCATACTAACCTAATATGTCCTTTAGGTTTTCCATGATTTTTCTTGCAACTTCGGGCTTATTCATAGAGTAAACGTGAACGTTCTTTATACCGTTTGCAAACAAATCTATTATTTGGTCGGTCGCATATGCGATACCGGCTTGCATCATAGCTTTGGGATTGGTGCCGAACTTATCAACGAGCGACTTAAAGCGAGTGGGCATAAAAGAACCGGAAAGGTTAATTGCTCTCTCTACTTGTTTAGCGTTGGTAATGGGCATAATGCCAGGCATGACTGGAGCATCTATTCCGGCTTCCCTAATCTTATACAAAAAGTTGTACAAAATATTGTTATCAAAAAACATTTGAGTTGTGAGGAAGTCACAACCGGCATCCACCTTTTCCTTCAAAAATCGAACGTCTTCCTTTTGCGAACGGCTTTCGGGATGCACTTCGGGATAACAAGCACCACCAATACAAAAGTTACCGCCACTTTCTTTTATTTCTCTAATAAGGTCAATGGCATAGTGATAGTCCCAGTTAGTACGATCAGCGTTTTCCAATTCCTTTGGGATATCCCCTCTGAGAGCCATGATATTAGTAATACCCGCCTCTTTTATTTCCTTTATGCGTTCGCTTACCGTAGCCTTTGATGAAGATACGCAAGTAAGATGAGCTAACGATGGTACGCCAAAGTTATGTTTAATATCTTTTGCAATATCGAGAGTATACTTACTAGTTCCACCACCTGCGCCGTAAGTTACACTCATAAAAGCCGGTTTGAGAGAGGCTATTTCCTCAGTTGCAAATTTAACCGACTCAAAAGAACTTTCCGTCTTTGGGGGAAATACTTCAAATGAAATAGTTAGCTTGTCTTCCGTTAATAAATCTATTATTTTCATATTACGCCTTCCATTTTTTTCATTATATCATTACTTAAAGTCATAATCAATAGGCATTTTAATAAATTAAGTATTTCAATACTTAAAACTTGACAATATCGTTTGAGTTTATGATAATCCTATGCTAAAATACTTTGGATAAAAACGAAAGAGAAGAATATGAGCGAAGAAGTTTTAGTACAAGAAAAAATAGAAATTAAAGAAAGCCCCATGGGTACAAAGTCAATACCCAAACTACTCCTTTCCCTAGCAATACCTGCCATTATTGCAAACCTAGTCAACTCACTTTACAACATTGTTGACCAAATCTTCATTGGGCACGGTGTTGGATACCTAGGCAACGCCGCTACATCGGTAGCATTCCCCCTTACCACCATTTGTATGGCGATAGGACTAATGGTAGGACTAGGTGCTTCTGCCAACTTCAACCTGGAAATTGGTAGAAAAAATCCCGAAAAAGCAAAAATGATAGTAGGAACAGCAGTCACGTTACTCGTTATTAGCGGACTAGTAATAATGACCGTAACTAACATATTCCTAAAAGACTTATTGTACCTTTTTGGAGCAACCGAACTAACCATAGATTATGCCGTTGAGTACACTAGAATCACCTCTTTTGGTATCCCATTCTTACTTTTCTCAACGGGATTTAACCCAATCATTAGAGCAGACGGCTCGCCTATTTACAGCATGCTTTCCGTACTAACAGGCGCCATACTAAACACTATACTTGACCCTGTATTTATATTCGTTTGCGGTTTGGGAATGGCAGGCGCCGCTTGGGCAACTCTAATTAGCCAAATCCTTTCTGCCGTTATGTGCGCCCTATACTTTATTTGGTTTAGAAACGTTCGCGTAAAAGTAAAAGACTTTATTCCAAAATTAAATATTGCCAAAATTATCGCAAGCGTTGGAATATCCTCTTTTATATTCCAAATCAGCACAATGGTAATACAAATCGTGTCCAACAACATGCTCAAAAAATATGGTGCAGACTCCATTTATGGTAGCGATATCCCAATTGCAATTGCCGGCATAACGTCTAAAATTTCTCTCATATTCCTTGCCGTTGTAATCGGCATAATACAAGGAGCACAACCGATATTCGGCTACAATTATGGGGCGCAAAACTATAAGCGCGTGCGCGATACCTTAAAGCTTGCGATAATATCATCGTTCATATTCTCGCTTTTTGCGTTCGCCCTATTTATGTTTGCTCCACGCCCACTAATCTCGCTATTCGGTGAAGGTAGTGAACTATACTTTGATTTTGGCACCAAGTATCTACGCGTCTTCCTATTCTTCACTTTCCTAAACGGCATACAAATAGCCTCGACCACCTTTTTCCAAGCAATTGGTAAGGCAGTAAAAGGTGCCATCCTTTCCCTAATAAAGCAAGTTATTTTCCTACTGCCCCTACTAGTAATTCTTCCCATATTTATGGGCGTAGATGGTGTAATGTTTGCCGCCCCCATATCTGACTTTATTGCTTTCATTTCCGCGTCAATAATGCTCTTTTTCGAGCTGAAACATATGCCAAAATAGCGAATTTGGGTCTATAGTTATTGTAGGGACTCTTAAAAACGCGCTAGTTGTTAAACGCGGAATGCGGAACGCGGAGCGCGGAACGGCTTCACTACGCGTTGCTACGTTCACAAGGAAAAGGTTTAATTTTCTCTCACTAATGTTAAAATTCTAAAAAACGCGTTAGTTTAGATGCTAGACGAGATAAAGAGAGAGTCCCAAAGGGTTGCTGTACTATTCGTACTGCGCCCTGCAGGGACTCTTTATTTAGTGAAGTATAGCGCTAAAATAACGTGTTTTTTTTAAAACGTGTTAGTTTAGATGAAGAACGAGGCAAAACAAAAGAGCCTACCGACGGGACTTTACTACTCGTAAACGACCGAGGGAGGCTCTTGTTTTGTGAAGTTGTTCGCTAAAATAACGCGTTTTA
>JAZSLG010000005.1:0-6672 GCA_045535235.1 Candidatus Stercoripulliclostridium sp. | reverse complement strand
GTCCCACTGGTGGCAGTTTAAGAAAACCCATAGGTTTGGTATACATCGCCGTTACGGATGAAGAAAGAACGGAAGTTTTTGAAAACGTGTTCAAAGGTGATCGAGAACAAATAAGGAATCAAGCAAGAGATATGGCGTTGTTTTACGTTATAAAATACTTGCAAAAATATTATTAAAATAAATTAAGGAGAAATACTATGGACGACAAAAAGAGAAAATCATTGGAAGAAGTTCTCGCCCACATAGAAAAGAGTTATGGTAAAGGCTCTATCATTAATATGGGTAGTACCGAAAAAACCAAAATAGACGTAATTCCTACCGGTTGTCTAGCATTGGATCGTGCTTTGGGAATTGGTGGTTTACCACGTGGAAGAATCGTAGAAATATACGGTCCCGAATCTTCTGGTAAAACTACGCTTGCTTTACACATTATTGCTGAAGCACAAAAAATGGGTGGAATCGTTGCGTTTATTGATGCAGAACATGCTTTAGACCCCACCTATGCAGGAGCCCTTGGCGTAGACCTTTCACAAATGTACGTAGCACAGCCTGATAGCGGAGAACAAGCTCTTGCAATTGCGGACGAGTTAGCACGCAGTGGCTCTATCGATGTTATCGTCGTTGACTCTGTTGCTGCTCTTACTCCCCAAGCCGAAATTGATGGAGATATGGGAGACGCACCTATGGGGATGCAAGCTAGATTAATGTCGCAAGCAATGCGTAAACTAACCCCGGCTTGTGGAAAAACTAATACGTTGATAGTTTTTATTAACCAACTACGTGATAAAATTGGCGTTATGTTTGGTAATCCCGAAACTACTACTGGTGGTAAAGCGTTAAAATTCTATTCTAGCGTTAGATTGGACGTAAGAAGAGTTGACTCTGTTAAAGATGGCTCAACCGTCGTAGGTAACCGTACTAGAGTTAAGGTTGTTAAAAATAAGTTATCACCTCCTTTTAGACAAGCAGAGTTTGATATTATCTTTGGTAGTGGTATATCTTCCGTCGGTTGTATTCTTGATATAGCTGTAGAAATGGGTCTTATCGTTAAAGCGGGATCCTGGTTTAGTTACGAGGGTGAACGCGTTGGTCAAGGCAGAGAAAAAGCTATTGACTATATTAAGAATAATCCAGAACTCTATGCGATTTTAGAGCAAAAAATTAGAGAAAGCTTCTAATTTCTAGTCGCTAAGGTTTTATTTATCAATAATTGTGTATTGACAATATTACTTTATTAAAGTATAATAAAATATGGCGAACAATTCGGTAGCGAACGACCGTAATTATAAACGCAACTATAAAACTAAATAGGAGGTTACAATGTTGTTAAGCAGTCTAGGTATGCTTTTAGCAATAGACGCTTGGGCAGTAGTGTTAATCACCTTGTTCCCCGCTTTATTGGTAGGTTTTGCTGTTGGATATATATCATACAAAACCGTTTTGAAAAAGAAAGAACAAGATGCCGAAACACAACACGCAAAAGTAATCGAGGAGGCTAGACAAGAAGCCAAGACGATTCGTAAAGATGCGTTGCTCGAAGCGAAAGAAGAGCAAATAAGATTGCGTAACGAGTTTGAAAAGGAATCTAAAGAGAGACGTTCCGAAATGCAAAGACAAGAATCCCGTCTTAATCAAAAAGAGGATTCAATAAACAAAAAAGAAGAAATATTAGACAGAAAAATTGAAAACGTTGACCGCGCTCGTAAAGATTTGGAAAACAAGGAAAACGAGTTAAAGCTTTTAGAAACTGAACTAGGAAAGCAAAACGAGAAGATGCTTGCTGAACTAGAAAAAGTAAGCGGTATGTCTAAAGAAGAAGCTAAAGAACTCATCATCAAAGAGATGGAAGACGAAGCGAAACGTGACGCCGTAAATATTGTAAAGGAAATTGAAAAGAAAGCAAAAGAAGACGGCGAAAGAATAGCAAAGAACATAGTTGCTCTCGCTATTCAAAGATGTGCAGTTGACCAAGCTTCGGAAGCAACAGTATCAACCGTAGAACTTCCCAATGAAGATATGAAAGGAAGGATTATCGGTCGCGTCGGTAGAAATATTAAGGCACTTGAAAGTGCAACTGGTGTAGATATTATTATAGATGACACTCCCGACGTGGTAACTCTTTCCGGCTTTGATCCCGTTAGAAGAGAGGTCGCAAGGTTAACCTTACAAAAACTTGTTGCAGATGGAAGAATCCATCCTGGTAGAATTGAGGAAGTAGTTGATCGCATCCGCAGAGATATGGATGCAACCATCAAAGAAGCAGGCGAAAGCGCCGTATTTGACGCAGGTGTGTATGGAATACATCCTGAGTTAGTAAAATTGTTGGGTCGCATGCAATATCGTACAAGTTATGGTCAAAACGTACTAAAGCACTCTTTGGAAGTATCCTATATTGCCGGATTATTAGCAGGGGAATTGGGTGCAGACGTTAAATTATGTAAACGTGCCGGTTTACTACACGATATAGGTAAGTCAATAGACCACGAATATGAAGGTACTCATATTCAGATAGGTGTTGAACTTGCTCGTAAGTATAAAGAGAGTGAAAAAGTTATACATTGTATAGAAGCTCACCATGGTGATGTTGAAGCAAATTCCGTTGAAGCAGTTCTTATACAAGCAGCTGATGCTATAAGTGGAGCCCGTCCGGGCGCACGCAGAGAGTCGCTTGAATTTTACATTAAGCGTCTTGAAAAATTGGAAAGTCTCGCAAACTCGTTCGCAGGAGTTGAGCAATCGTTTGCAATACAAGCAGGTAGAGAGATACGCGTTATTGTAAAACCTGAACAAGTAAACGATGCACAAACTGAATTTCTTGCTAAAGATATAGCAAGAAAATTAGAAAGTGAACTGGAATATCCAGGTCAAATCAAAGTAAACGTTATTCGTGAAGTACGTAAAGTAGAATACGCAAAATAAACGTTAGAATTTCGGGGTGCTTATTGGCACCTCGATTTTATTAGTATGAAGAAAGAATTAGTTACCATTAATCTTAAAAAAATGAATATTTTGGCGATAATACTGTTTATCGTCCCACTTTTACTTGCACTGGTTATGAAATTTGTGCTATTTAAAAATTGGTCGCTTGGGTTTGGCCTGTGGGATTATCTAGTTGTAATTTTGGCGTATCCAATACTTATGATTTTACACGAGGGGACCCACGCATTAGCTTTCATAATGACGGGAGCACCAAAAAAAAGTGTTCGATTCGGTGTGATTCCAAAAAAAATGATGATATATTGCACGACTAATCAACCTATGTCATCTTTTAGATATAAGTTTGCACTTTTATTACCTACTATAATTTTAGGAGTAATTCCTCTTATTGTTGCAACTATAACTTTAGATTGGAAATATTGTATTTTGTTCGCGACTATGATTTCGGGTGGAGCAGGGGACGTTATGATGTTTATTAAACTATTAAAAATTAAACCTAAAATGGTGCAAGACCATCCTAAAGCCCCCGCATTTTATGCGTTGTACAATGAAAATGAATTACCACCTGATTTTAAAGAAGTGACCGAAGAAGACGAAATAAAACTGGTAGAAACGTTAAATTCCAAATAGGCAGAAAGGCTACCTTTAAGGTAGCCTTTCTTATTAATATGTAGGATTAGTCACAGTCGTAGCAGTTATCGTTTCTGTTATTTCCGCAACCACAGCAGCAAAGAAGAAGGATGATAATGATTATTTCACAACATCCGCAACCGCCACCTTTACCACAGCAGCCACATAGCAAGAGGATTATTATAATCCAACAAATGCAATCACAGCCGCCACCTGCGCCAAAGTTGAAACCGTTCATTGTGTTTACCTCCTTTTAAAACTTAGGCATCGCCTACACTACAAGTTATGTAAACCAATCAATTATTGTTACGGTATTTCAAATATTTGCACAAAACAAATATATATGTTAGAATAAACTAAATTATACTTAAAGGAACCATGTATATGGAGAAAAAAATATCACAAAACGCATTCGTTAAACAAATACCAAACATTCTAACGGCCTCTAGAATAATAATTGCTATTATTATTTTGTTTATTAAGCCGTTTTCTATTTCGTTTTATATTATTTACGGATATTGTGGTATTAGTGATTTATTCGATGGAGTAATAGCTAGAGCGATTAAAAACGAGTCTAGTTTTGGCTCATTGCTTGATACGATAGGGGACGTTTTACTAACGATTACGGGCTCATTCGTTACTTTCCGTTATATGTATATGGTTGATAATATTTGGATTTGGGGTATGCTTGCCGCCGTATTATCTATTTACGTTTTTAGAGCTATAGGCGCCGTCGTTACATTGGTTAGATTTAAAAAATTTGCCATGTTACACACGATAGGAAACAAGGTTGGTATGATCCTACTTTTCTTATTCCCGCTATTTTATGAACTACTCTCTCTCGTTAACGGCGCACAAATAGCGCTATACGTTATTTGTGGTATATGTGTAATAGCTGCTATCGAAGAAATCGTTATCGAAATTATTACGAAAGAGTTTAACGAGAATATTAAATCTATCTTTCAGTTGCTTCCAAAAAAATAATCGAACATATTTTACCATTTAATCGTTGAATTAGTACTTGCACTATACTACTTTAAGTAGTATAATATTTAGTATACTTTATTTTAGGAGTACTATTGATGATTAAAACTTTTTCACAAGGATTTAATTACGTTGACGGAAAGTTTGTAGAAGCCCATTCAAATGATGGATATAAAAAGACTATGGCGTATTCAATTATAGATAGCCATAATCAATCTGGACAAACAGAAAAAGGCAAGACCGTCAATATCAAGTTTGATGCAATTGCATCTCATGATATAACCTACGTAGGTATTATTCAAACGGCTAAGGCGATAGGTCTTGAAAAATTCCCCATCCCTTACGTTTTAACTAATTGTCATAATAGTTTGTGTGCAGTAGGTGGAACAATAAATGAGGACGACCACATGTTTGGTTTGTCAGCTGCAAAAAAATACGGAGGTATTTTTGTTCCTCCACACTATGCTGTTATTCACACGTATATGCGTGAAAACTTTGCCGGTTGTGGAAAAATGATTTTGGGTTCAGATTCTCATACTCGCTACGGTGCATTAGGTACTATGGCGATAGGTGAAGGTGGACCTGAACTCGTTAAACAAATCATTGGAAAAACCTATGACGTTGCTTACCCTGAAGTTGTTGCAATCAATTTAATAGGCGCACCCAGAAAAGGCGTCGGTCCTCAAGACGTTGCACTTGCAATTATCGGTAACGTATTCAAAAATGGATTTGTTAAAAACAAAGTAATGGAATTCGTGGGTGAAGGAATTCAAAATCTTCCTATAGAGTATCGTATCGGTATTGACGTTATGACTACGGAGACTACTTGCCTAAGCTCTATTTGGGCAACTGATAGTGAAGTGGAAAACTATCTTACGATTCGTGGAAGAAAAGAAGATTATAAGAAGTTAGCTCCTCAAAATGGAGCCTACTACGATGCTCTTATAGAAATAGACCTTTCAAAGGTTGAGCCTATGATTGCTCTACCTTTCCATCCTAGTAACGTTTATACTATAAGAGAGCTTTTGGATAATCCATACGAGATTTTATCAGAGTGTGAAAAGAAGGGAAGGGAACTTCTACATAACAACAGTTTCACTCTTACGGATAAAATAACCGCCGATGGCAAGATTAGAGTAGACCAAGCAATTATCGCAGGTTGCGCAGGGGGTACCTATGACAATCTTGTGGAAGCAAGTGCTATACTTGAAAATAAGGCGATTGGAGATAGACTCTCTATGAGCGTATACTGTGGCTCCCAACCTATTTATTTGGATTTGTTAAAGAAAGGCATTATTGCAAAGCTAACTGAAAGTGGAGTAATTGTAAAAACTTCATTTTGTGGACCTTGTTTTGGCGCTGGTGACGTTCCTGCAAATAATGGTCTATCAATACGTCATACTACTCGTAATTTTGAAAATAGAGAGGGGTCTAAACCTAACGAAAAGCAAATTGCTTCAGTTGCACTCATGGATGCTAGAAGCATAGCTGCAACGGCTGCTAATGGTGGCTATCTTGCTTCTGCTTTGGATTACGATTATGATAACGGCATAGAAAAATTTAATTACGACGATAAAGTCTATAAGAATAGGGTATACAACGGCTATGGTAAGGCGGATGCTAACGTTAATTTAGTATATGGCCCTAATATAGCAGATATTCCTCCCATGATAGCATTGAAAGATAATCTTTTTATGAAGGTATGTGCAGTCATAGATGATCCAGTTACCACTACTGACGAGCTTATTCCCTCGGGCGAAACTTCAAGCTATCGTTCTAATCCTCTAAGATTAGCAGAGTTTACTCTTTCTAGAAAGGATCCGGCATACGTTGGCAGAGCAAAAGCTGTAAAGGAAGACGAAATGAATTTGGAAAAAGGATTTTTAGCAGAAGAATACCTTTATGCTGTAGAAATAATGGATTGCAAAGCGGAGGACGTTGAAATAGGTAGTGTAATCTATGCAAGGAAACCCGGTGACGGCAGTGCAAGAGAACAAGCTGCTTCATGTCAACGTGTACTTGGCGGAGTTGCGAATATTGCTAGTGAATATGCGACTAAGAGATATCGTTCAAATCTAATAAATTGGGGTATGATACCATTTAAAGTCGGAGGCCAAGCGG
>JAZSLG010000091.1:0-4423 GCA_045535235.1 Candidatus Stercoripulliclostridium sp. | reverse complement strand
TATAATTAGAAACGGTACGGTTTCTATGCACTTTAAGGAATCAAGTGAACCAGAAAGTGTTTTGGGAATTGTTCGTGAATACGTTACGGGCGTAAAAACAGAAGGTTACGTTTCTGTGTATGGGGCAAATGGTGTAGATTTCCGTTTGGATAATTTCTCAGTTGTTAATTTAGACCGTTCGCTTACCTCGTCGAATTACGTGGGTGGCGAAAATATAGAAACGTTCCGTGCAGATTTAACTAAAGGGGACTCTTTAACTGCTTTTACTCAAAAACAAAATGGATTTGAAACAAAAGGGGGTATTGAAAGCCATATTGCAAGATTTACGCTTGAAAACGTTTTAGGGATAACCTATCGTCACGGTGATTTTAATATAACTTTCAGAGAAAATGGTGCAACGGTTACCGATGGACTTAAAACTGAAGAAATTACCTTTGATTTTCCTTTAGTATATCAAGGTGCAACGATAGAGATTTCAAGAATTGGCGATGAATTAACACTTGCTTTTGTAAACGCAAATGCACCTCTTTCGGCAATAGATGAAAATATATATACTGTAAAAGGGTTACAATTTGCTAAGAGGAGCAAAATTGAAATTTTAGGCGACACTGGAGTTTCTTTATCAAAGATTGCATTGTTTAATCTTGACTCCGTTGCAACTATTAGTGCAAGAAATTTTGATGCAACTAAAGATATAATGCAACCTTGGGTAACAAGGGAAAGTTTGCAAGGTAAACCGGTTGAAACAGACTCGTCTGGCAAAATAATCTGGGGTGTAGTAATTGGCGGAGTTGCAGTTCTTTGTTTAATACCTCTAGTATGGGTTTTAGTAAAAAGGAGAAGAAAAAAATGCAAAAAGGATTGAGAAGTTTTATAGCATTGATTTTATGTGTTTTTTGCTTACCGTTAGCCTCTTTTGGCTGTAACAAACCTAAAAATGAGATTGTGTACGATTTTGACAAATCGGGATTTTACGGTCTTTGTGAGGTATTTGGCGAAATGGGTGGTGGAGTAGACCCAGGTATTACAAACGAATGGATTGCCGATATGGCAGGTGGGCTTGGGGTAAAGTCCTTCCGTATGTGGATTAGTTACGGCGATTTGTATTCCGTTGACGAAAATGATGAAGTTGTTGCAAATCAAGCAAAAATTTCTATTGTGCGTGATGCTGTGAATCGCTTAAAGGCTTCTGGCGTAGAGAATTTTCTGGCAATGGCAACTGCCTTCGTTTACCCAAAAGAGTATCCTACAACGACGGGTTACGTTGTTCCAGACCCTTATGAAGAATACGATATGTATATTCGCTTTTTGAAGATACAACAAAAAGCATATATTGCATTTGCAACAGAATTTCCTGAAGTGAAGTTTTTTGAGCCGGCAAACGAACCTGAAGGTGGTGGCTGTATTCATAAAAATGGTTATACACATGCAGGTAGTGAAATAATAAATGCCAACTATATGTATTCGCAATATGATCAAGTACGTATCGTAGCAGATTTATGTTGGTATACAACGCAAGCAGTTCAATCTGTAAATCCAGAAGCAAAGGTTGCAATCCCTGGTCTTATGGGCATGGTAACTACGCCAGAATATTTGGGTGGAATTTACGAGGCGATTGAGTCGAGTGCTTTGCCTGTAGGACAGGAAAAAGCCGACGTTGACCCCGACAATTATTTCCAAATCTTGAACTGGCATCCATATACGTTTGGTAGCGATAGAGTGAACGATGCTTGGATACAATTACACAATGATATATACAACGTTGCGATAGAACATGGCGACGGTGGTAAACCTGTTTGGTTTACCGAATTTGGTTGGACGGATAACGGAGAACCAACCCGTCAACAGACTATTGCAGATGCTCTTATAGAATTTTTTGATACGGTAAAAACTAAGATGCCGTACGTTCAAACGGTTATGGTGTTCCGTTTAACAACACTGGTAACTCAAGATATTTCTTTGGGCGAAAATAATTTTGGAATTATGTACAATAAGGATGATCCTGTTAACGGAGGAAAACCTAAAGCGGTAGCGATTGCACTTGCGAAATATATTCGTGGCGAAGATGCAGATTTATCAATGTTGTACAAGTACGTAAAAGAGTAAGAGGAAGAAATGTCAAAAAGTAAAAGTTTTGAAATAGGCTTGTGTGAAACTTCCTGCGAGGTAAACGATCATCTTGACAGGGGTTTGACTAACGAAATAATATCGCATTTTGCAGGAGAATTTAAGGCAACTGCAATGCGTGTTTGGCTTCGTTTTCACGAGTTTGCTCGTTGCGACAGCAATGATAACGTAATAATTATCGAAGAGCGTGCAAAAAAATTGCGTGCATATTTAGATTCATTAAAAGCAAAAGGTGTAAAAGATTTTTCTTTGCTTTCTTGGTCGTTTTTATACCCAGAAGATTTTAATTGTGCGGATGGATGGGCTGTACCAGATCCAGTGAAAGAAAGGGACAAATACGTTCGCTTTTTAAACGTACAAAGAAAACTTTATGAATTGATAGCAAAGCAGTTTCCTGATATTTGTTATTTTGAACCTACAAACGAGCCCGATGGTGTAAGTGGAGACTTTTTGCATCGTGAAGGCTTTATATGGGGAAAAACTAACGATGAAAATGTAAACTACATATATTCGCAAGACGAAATTGTTAAGATAGTTTTAGATTTATCCTATTTTGCAAATGCAGGCGTTAAGAAATACAATGCAGAGGCAAAAGTTCTTTTTCCAGGGTTTTGGAATACGAATGATGCTCCTACATATTTAACGAAAGTGTTTTCTGCACTTCAATCGGGGAAATATCCTTCGATTTGTGAAGAAAAATCAAGTAGGCAAGAAGATTTCTTTGAAGTTATGAATTTTCACCCGTATTCTTTGGAGACTGGCGAAATCGACGATGGTTGGTTGCAAGGACAAAAGAAATTATATGGCGTTATGCAGTCGTTTGGCGTAGGAGGTATGCCAGTGTGGTATACGGAATTTGGCTGGTCGGACTTTGCGAGAGAATCTGAAAAGCAGTTGATAGGCGAGAGATTTTTAAAAGCGTTTGAGGTTGTAGATAAAGAACTTCCATTTGTAAAAAAGATTTTCTTGTTTAGGCTTTGCACGTTGGCAGACCGTTTGGAGTGTGAAGGAGAAGATAACTTCGGCTTGACCTACAACGTCTTTGATAAAACGCATTCAGGCGAGCCTAAGCCGGTTGCAATTACACTTGCAAGATATTTTAACGGCGATAATTACGACGTTTCTAGGTTATATAAGTTTTCTCAAAAATAATAAAACGGCTATGGCTTAATATTACGTTGAGTAATAGTTTATAGGTGCATATGAAACTGAATAATAAAGACACAGATAAGTATTTACAACCCATATGGAACACACGAACGATTTATGATGAAACCGGCGTTATAATAGGGGAAGAAGGCGAATTACGCTTTCTTCTTTCGCCTATAAAAAATTCGGTTGTCGTTAGAGATATTCATCTTGAAAAGATTTATCAAGAAGGGAAGGATTACGTGGTTACACCAAAGGGTATAAAACGTTTAAAAGGCGGAGAATTGCCTTTTTGGAATACGGACGAGTATTTTGCAAAGACCTATAATCCGCCCATCATGTTGTTGGCCGATCCTGAAAAAATAGAGTTCTCTTTTGATGAAGAGAGATATATTTTCCATTCGGAAGCTGCAGATGGCGTTCGCCATTATCTTGCCGTAAGTTATCAAACGGAAGAAAACTGGCAAGGCTATATTCCTGTTCAAGATGAAAAAGCAAAGCCGTTTATTCAAGCGCTTAAAAGGGATAAAAAAGCAAAAATTATGTTTTACGGCGATTCTATCACGGTAGGATGTAATGCGTCGGGAACGGAGTATGGCGGAATGCTCAATCCGTATCTGCCACCTTGGTATCGCTTGGTGTCCGATTATTTGGAGAATAATTTTGATGCTGAAATTACGGTCGAAAACGAGGCAGTTGGTGGTTGGACAGTAAAGAACGGTCAAGAAGCTTTTGATGAAAAGATATTGCCTCATTGCAAGGATACGGATTTGCTCGTTTTGGCATTTGGAATGAACGATACGTATACGCCGGAAGAAGATTACGTAAAATCCACTAAAGAAATGATGGATAAGTATTTTGCGGAAAATCCAAACGGGAATATTTTATTGGTTGCGCCTATGCTTCCAAATTGTCAATGCAAGGGTTGGAGAAAGAATCAAGAAATTTTTGAGGGTTCTTTATTGAAAATTCAGCAAAGCTATCAAAATACAAGCGTTGCAATGGTTACTTCCGTAATATTCGATATGGAAAAGACGGGCAAACCCATTCGCGATTGGCTTGCTAACAGCGTAAATCATCCCACCGATTTTTGCGTTCGCATTTATGCACAAGTTATCTTACAAACGCTATTAGGGAATTTTTCATA
>JAZSLG010000006.1:0-17554 GCA_045535235.1 Candidatus Stercoripulliclostridium sp. | reverse complement strand
GGTGGCGCTGATTTTGAAGTAGGTGAAATCATTTGCGTTAAAAATCCCGCCAATGCGCTTGAAACTGGTAAAACCAAAGCTGTCGTTATTAACGATAAATCAGTACGTGAAATAGAATTAACTATTGATGCTTTAACAGATGCTGAAAAGGCAATTATTAAAGCTGGTTGCTTGATTAATTATAATAGAAGTCAAATGAAATAAGGAGAGATTATGATATACGATAAGAAACATGAATGCATGTCAAGGGAAGAAATGCAAGCTTTACAACTTGAAAGATTTAAGAATATCGTAAAATATGCTTATGATAACGTTCCTTTTTATAAGAAAAAATATGACGAAGCAGGATTTAAGCCCGAAGACATTAAGACTTTAGACGATATTAAGAAGGTGCCGTTTACTGTTAAAAGCGATTTGAGAGATAATTATCCTTACGGCCTTTTGGCAGTTCCTAAATCAAAACTTATTCGTGTACATGCTTCTAGCGGTACGAGTGGTAAACCTACCGTAGTTTGTTATACTGAGAATGATTTGGAACTTTGGACTGAGTGTTGTGCACGTTTGTGTGCCGCTGCTGGCGTTGAAAGTGACGATATTGTACAAGTTTCGTTCGGTTATGGTTTGTTTACCGGCGCTTTAGGAATGCATCAAGGATGCGAGCGTTTAGGATGTGCTATCGTCCCTGCAAGTTCCGGTAATACGGAACGTCAAGTAATGTTGCTAAAAGACCTAGAGACAACTGTTTTAGTATGTACTCCTTCTTACGCACTATATATTGGTGAAATGGTTGAAAAATTAGGGTATAAAAAAGAAGACTTAAAACTACGTATAGGATTGTTTGGTTCCGAGGCGTCCACTCCTGAAATGCACGCAGAAATTGCAAGAAAGTTGGGCGTTTTTACTAATGATAACTATGGTTTATCTGAAATTATTGGACCCGGTGTTAGCGGAGAGTGTACGGAAAAATGTGGTATGCATATTAACGAGGACCACTTTTATCCAGAAGTTCTTAATCCTCAAACTTTCGAGCCTTGCCAAGACGGTGAATACGGTGAACTAGTTTTAACCACTTTAACTAAGGAAGGTATGCCCGTTATTAGATATCGTACCAAAGATATTACAGCGTTAGACCATAGTCCTTGTAAATGTGGAAGGACTTCAGTTCGTATGGCAAAACTTAAAGGTAGAACTGACGATATGCTTATTATTCGTGGCGTTAACGTATTCCCATCACAAATCGAAGGCGTGTTAATGAATATGCCCGAGGTTGGTGGCCAATATGAAATATTGGTATATCGTGAAGGATATATGGATAAATTGGAAGTTAAGGTTGAAGTAGCTGATGGAAAACTACTTACAGATTATGCCGAATTGATTAAGCTTCGCGATAAAATTAGACATAACCTTAAAACAGTATTGCAAATTGATGCAAACGTTAAACTTTGTGAACCTTTATCACTAAAGCGTTTTGAAGGTAAATCAAAGAGAGTTACCGATATTAGAGATTTAACAAAAGTATAGGAGTAAATATGAAAAGATTAATGCTTACCAATGAAGCCGTTGCTAGAGGTGCGTATGAGGCTGGTGTAAAAGTCGTTTCGTCATACCCTGGCACACCCTCGACTGAAATTACCGAATTTATATCAAAATACGATGATATTTATTCCGAATGGGCACCAAACGAGAAAGTCGCTTGTGAAGTAGCAGTAGGTGCATCAATTGCAGGTGTGCGTTCTATGTGTTGTATGAAGCACGTTGGCGTAAACGTTGCTGCAGACCCTTTGTTTACCGCGGCATATACTGGCGTTGGCCGTGGAATGGTTTTGGTTGTTGCAGACGATCCCGCGATGCACAGTTCTCAAAACGAACAAGATTCAAGATTTTATGCAAGAAGTGCACACGTGCCGATGCTTGAACCAAGTGATAGCCAAGAGGCGAAAGAATTTGTTAAACGTGCCTATGAAATATCTGAAAAATACGATACTCCGGTAATGCTTCGCTTGACTACTAGAATTGCTCATAGTCAAAGTTTCGTTGAATTGAATGATAGGTTAGAATTAGAAGATATACATTTTGAAAAGAATATTCAAAAATACGTAATGATGCCTCAATTTGCAAGAAAAAGGCACGTATACGTGGAAGAAAGAGAAAACAAACTTGCGCAAGATGCTAATACTATTGATTTGAATCGCGTTGAAATGCGTTCTAAGAAACTTGGTATTGTTTGTGCAGGTTCGGTTTATCAATACGTAAAAGAGGCAACGGATGCTTCCATATTTAAGTTAGGTTTAGTTTATCCTATTCCTCTTGAAGCAATTAGAGAATTTGCAAGCAAGGTTGATAGATTGATTGTTGTTGAAGAATTGGAACCATTCTTTGAAAATCAACTAAAAGCTCATGGTATAGATTGTAGCGGAAAAGAATTATTTGGTAAACAAGGAGAATATTCTACGGCTTATATTCGCAATAAGCTTTATGGCAATGAGATTGTTTCTTCCGAAGTAAACGTTCCTATGCGTCCTCCGGTAATGTGTGCCGGATGCCCCCACAGAGGCGTTTTTTACATTTTGCGTAAACTCGGCATGGTCGTTAGCGGGGACATAGGTTGTTATACCCTTGGTGCGCAAGCTCCTTTATCTGCAGTCGATATGTGTGTATGTATGGGCGCAAGTATTGGTATGGCGCATGGCTTCGATAAAGCAAAATCCATACATTCTCGTAAATTAGTAGCTGTTATTGGTGATAGCACTTTCGTTCATAGTGGTATTACTAACGTTATAAACGCTGTTTATAACCAAGGAACTTCCACAACCATAATTTTAGATAACTCAATTACTGGAATGACGGGACATCAACAAAATCCTGCTACTGGTAAAACACTAAAAGGAGAGCCTACTAATAAACTAGATCTTGAAGCTTTGCTTAAGGCTATAGGTGTAAAAAACGTCGTTGTAGTAGATGCTTACGACTTAAAAGAGGTTGAAAGAGTTATTAAAGAAGAAACTGCAAAGGAAGAAGTTTCCGTTATTATTGCAAGACGTCATTGCGTTTTATTAACAAAAAAATATCCACCGGCCTTTAGTATTAACGATAACTGCAAAAACTGTAAAGCATGTTTGAAAATCGGTTGTCCTGCAATCGAAAATATTGGTGGAAAAATTAGAATAAATAAAGAATTATGCGTTGCTTGTGGCGTATGTAAACAATTATGTAAGTTCTCGGCAATAGAGGAGGGTTCTAATAATGCTTAATATTTTAATAGTTGGCGTTGGTGGACAAGGTACTCTTTTAGCAAGCCGTGTTCTAGGGGCAATAGCAGACCTTAGCGGAAACGATTGTAAGTTAAGCGAGGTCCATGGTATGAGTCAACGTGGAGGTAGTGTAGTTACTCACGTAAGAATTGGTAAAGAAATTGATGCTCCTTTGGTTACTGAGGGTGAAGTAGATTATATTCTTGCGTTTGAAAAATTAGAAGCATTACGTTGGGCTTATTATCTAAAGAAAGATGGTGTACTTCTTGTAAATAACCAAGAAATTATGCCTATGCCCGTTATTACTGGAATGGCGGAGTATCCTGATTCAATCTTTAGCAAGCTCGCTGAACTAGGCAAAAAGACCGTAGTCGTAGAAGGGCTAAATCTTGCTTGTGCAGCGGGCAACTCAAAAGCAGTAAACGTCGTTATGATAGGTGCTTTGTGCGCACTTATTGGTATAAGTTTTGACGTTGCGCTAGAGGCGGTACGTAAATGTGTACCACAAAAACTTTTAGCAGTTAATGAAAAAGCTTTAGAATTAGGATACAATATTAAATAGAGGAAAATATATGTCATACGTATTTAACAAAGAAATAGAATGTATGCCAATTGAAGAAAAGAAAATTCTTCAAGGCAAAAGATTAAGAAACGTAGTTGAAAGAGTGTATAACACTGTAGCTCCATATAGAGCTAAAATGGATGAAATTGGATTAAAACCCGAAGATATTAATTCAATAGACGACATAGTAAAATTACCATTTACTACGAAAGCAGA
Organism: Candidatus Stercoripulliclostridium sp.; assembly: GCA_045535235.1. GTDB lineage: Bacteria > Bacillota > Clostridia > Christensenellales > DTU072 > Stercoripulliclostridium_A. The sequence continues at coordinate 13,525 of JAZSLG010000006.1, read as the reverse complement.
CCTTCGTGCAAATTATCCTTTCGGTATGTTTTCTGCCCCTATGGATGATATAGTTAGGATACATGCATCCAGTGGAACAACGGGTAAACTTACCGTTGTAGGTTTAACCCAACGAGATTTGGACGATTGGTCTGAAGCTTGTGCAAGAGGCTTTGCTGCTTGTGGCGTTACCAAACAAAGTATAATACACGTTGCCTACGGTTACGGATTGTTTACTGGTGGACTTGGCGCTCACTACGGTGGAGAATATATGGGAGCAACTGTAGTTCCTGCTTCTTCTGGAAATACAAATAGGCAAATTATGCTTATGAAAGATTTTAAAGCGGATACTTTGTGTTGTACTCCATCTTATGCGGTATATTTGGCAGATGAACTTCGTAAAATGGGTCTTACACCTCAAGATTTAAGTTTAAAGCAAGGATTCTTTGGGGCTGAGCCTTGGACGGAAGAAATGAGAAAAAAGATAGAGGAAGGTTTGGGGTTAAAAGCATATGATATATATGGTTTGTCCGAAATAACCGGCCCTGGTGTCGCAACAGAATGTGAATATCAATGCGGTCCTCACGTTCAAGACGATTTATTCTATCCTGAAATCATAGACCCAGTAACCCTTCAACCAGTTAAAGAAGGAGAGGAAGGCGAGCTAGTATTTACCACGTTGAATAAGCAAGGAATACCACTTATTCGTTATCGCACGCGTGACCTATGCTCACTAATTTACGAGCCTTGTAAGTGTGGTAGAACAAGTCTAAGATTAGCACGCATAACGGGTAGGTCCGACGATATGCTTATTATTCGTGGCGTTAACGTATTCCCTTCACAAATTGAATCCGTATTAATTAAGGATAAGAGAATTAGCCCATATTACCATATTACTATAGATAGAATCAACAATCTTGATATTATGCAAATCGACGTTGAACTTGATAGAGGCGTTGCATTTGATGAAGTTCAAGAAATCGAGATGCTAAAGAAAAAATTAACCGCTGATATTGCTTCTGCAATTGGTGTTTCTGCAAAGGTAAATCTTGTTTCTGCAGGTAGCATCAAGAGAAGTGAAGGTAAAGCAGTATACGTAACTGATAATAGAAAAATATAGGAGGTAAACATCATGTTAGTTAACCAAATCGCAGTATTTTTGGAAAATAGAAGTGGTAGAGTCGCTGAGTTTTCTAGAGTGTTAAAAGAGGCAAATATTAATATTCAAGTTATGTCTATTGCCGACACGATGGAATATGGTATTTTACGTGCCGTAACCAACGATAATGCAAAGGCCATTAAAGTATTGACCGAAAATGGTTTTAATACAGCAGCGACCGACTTGGTAGGATTCAAAGTTCAAGATACTCCCGGTGAGATGTGCAAGGTATTGGAAGTATTAGAATCTCACAAAATCAATATTGCTTACCTTTATTCTTTTGCAAGGGCAGGTGAAGATTATGCAGTTATACTTTTGAAAGTAGACGATAATCAAAATGCTATGAAAATACTTGCTGAAAACGGCATAAATCTAATAGAGGATAATATTCTATAAAAAGGTAGGAAACTATAGGATTATATCTTAAAACCGATTTAGGAGTTATAGAACGCAATCTCTTTAGAGTTAGAGATAAAATAGGGGAAAGAGAATTAACCCTTATGGTTAAAGCGGATGCTTATAATCACGGTTTAGAAGGTGTAATACATATTAGTCGCGACGTAATTGATAGATATGGTGTTGCAACGCTTAATGAAGCCATAAAATTAAGGCAGTTGGGCGTTGCAAAGCCGATTACGTTGTTTTCTTTTGAAACCAAGGATATTAAAGAAATAGTAGCGTATAACATTACGCCAGTTGTTTATAACAATGCTACTTTAGAATCGGTCATTAAAGAACGACACACTAACTTTGATTTAAAAATCGATTCAGGAATGAATAGATTTGGTTTTAAAGATAGCGCAAAAATTAATGAAGTCTTTACGACTCTCATTGATAAAAAACAATTACCACACGCAATACATACCCACTTTTATTCAAGAGAAAGTATATCAGCGCAGTTAAATAGGTTTAATTCGCTACTTCAACCATACGAACGAGAGCTATTATATTCAAAAAAAATAGTTTCTGCAAGTTTAGGAATAGATAACGGCATATATCTTGATGGTGTTAGACTGGGGCTTTCAGCATATAGAGGCGCCCTAGAGATTACTTCTGATATTTTGTTAATCAAAGAAGTTAACGCTTTTGAGTCCGTCGGATATGATGGTGATTTTGTTCCAGAAAAAACTACCAGGATTGCCCTTGTTAGCGGTGGTTACTACGATGGCATACGTAGAGCGTATAAAGGTGCTAAAGTATTGTTAAATGGGCATGAAGCAACAATTGTCGGTAAAGTTTGTATGGATACAACTATTATTGATATTGGCAATATTCCAGCAACAACGTTGGATAAGGTTATTTTAATTGATTCTTCTACTATTGGTAGTTATATTCAAATAGATAATTCTAGTGAATACGAAGTAATTACCGCTATTAAAGGAAGAGGTAAAAGGATATACTTATATAATGGACAAAAATACGATAAGAGCATTAATAAAAAAAGTTACCTATATGAATGAGAAAGAGTATGTAAATTGCTCTAATGCTATCTTATACAATCTTATAGAAGTTCCTGAGTTTGAACATGCTCAAAAAGTTTTTATTTTTATATCCAAATATCCAGAGCCATTTACTCGTGATATAATTGCTTTTTGCTTTATGGCAAAAAAAGAGGTGTTCGTTCCTATAATAAGGGAAGGTAATATGTATCTTACAAAATATAACCCTACCGATGAGTTGGTGGTCGCTAATTTTGGCATCAAGGAGCCTGTAGGTGCGTCGCCTGTTGATGTCGTTCCGGATATAGTTATAGTTCCAATGGTTGCTTATGATGATAATAAGAATCGTTTAGGCCATGGTAAAGGATATTATGATAAATATCTTGCTGATAAGAATATATATAAAATAGGTCTTTGTTTTTCAAGATATGGGATACCAAATATCGAGTGTGATGAACATGACGTACCAATGGATATGATAATTACAGAGGAAGGTTATTTGCTATGAGAATTATTGCAGGTCAGTTTAAGGGTCGTTCTCTAATAACCATGAAAGATAAGAGTATTAGACCTACAACGGATAGAGTCAAAGAAAGTATTTTTAATCTTTTGCAAGGATACGTTGAGGATGCTAACGTATTAGATTTGTTTGCAGGAAGCGGAGCGTTAGGAATAGAGGCTTTGTCAAGAGGCGCAAAATCAGTTACATTTGCGGATCGTTCAAATGATAGTATTGAAACAATAAATACCAATCTTAAAAAGGTTTCTGGAAAAATCAACGTTATTAGAAAAGACTTTCTAACTACAATTGATTATTTATCAGCCAGAAAAGAAAAGTTTGATATTATTTTTTTAGACCCTCCTTATAAACAAGGTTTAGAAAAAATAGCAATTGATAAAATTGAAGAGTGTGACATTTTGGCTCAAGATGGTATAATAGTTGTAGAACGTTCTAGAGAAGATGAACCGTTAGTTTTAACGAGTGGTTATAGAGCAATTACTATTCGTGATTACGGCTCGGTTACAGTGATGTTGGTGCAAAAAGCTACGGCTTGTGCTATAACTGGCACGTTTGATCCTTTTACGCTAGGGCATAAATATTTGGTTGAAAAGGGATTGGAAAATTTTGATGAAGTACACGTGGTAGTATTAGTTAATCCCGATAAACAAACTGAATTACCTCCTACTAAACGCGTTAAACTTATTGAGACGTCTGTTAGAAGGATGGGAGGGGTTGTTAAAGTTGCCTATTACGAGGGATTGGCTATTGACTATTGTAAAGAAAATGATATACAATATATCATAAGGGGTATTCGTAACGAAAAGGACTTTGAATACGAAAACGAAATGGCTACTTGGAACAAAGAAAACGGTGACGTAAACACTCTATTAATTCCTGCTAAGGATGCTGAAATTAGCTCTACTATAGTGAGGGAAAAAATTAAGAATGGTGATGATTTAAGTGGGCTTGTAGATGAAGAAATATTGTTGGAACTATTAAGGAGGTAATTTATGTACGATATAGAAGATTTGTTATTTCAAATTGAAGAGGAACTGAAAAATGGCAAAAAGGCTCTTTTTGGTTCTGGCGTTACGGTTGATGCAGACGTTATATATGCTATCGTAGATAAAATCCGTTCTTCTCTTCCTGACGTTGTAAGAGAGGCAAAAGCAATTGTTCGTAATAGCGATAAAAGATACCAAGAGGAGACTTTAAGAGCTCAAGGTATCATTAATAATGCAACGCAAAGAGCGAATGAGCTTCTTGCTAATCACACAATAATAGAGCAAGCACAAAAAGAAGCACAAGCTATTAGGGCTCAAGCACAAGATTACTCGGCACGCTTAAGGGAAAACGTTAATGAAGATTTACAAGCATTATTAACTGATGCGGAAGCGGCTTTAGCGGAAAGTCTTAACATAATTTCAAAGGCAAAAGCTTCATTTGATAAAAAATAAAGAATATATTATTTTTAAGTAATTAATACATATAATCTACTGTGAAAAAAACCAGTAGATTTTTTTATATATTATTTTTTACATTCGTCTTGCTGGCGTTTGTTATTAATCCACAAAAATATATGGATGTAACTATAGATGGACTAATTATGTTCGTCAACAATGTGTTTCCTAGTTTATTTCCGTTTTTTATTATAACTAGAATTTTAACATCTTTGGGTGTAGGCTTTATTTTGACGAAAATTGTAAAAAAACCAATTAATTACCTTTTTAATACGTCTGCTATAGGAGGATACATTTTTATTTTAAGTGTCATATCAGGGTACCCAATAGGGGCAAAAATGGTCGCGGAATTCGTGAAAAATGAAACTTTAACTTTGGATGAAGCTAAAAAAATTATTTCATTTACATCAACATCCGGACCTCTTTTTATTCTAGGTACTGTTGGTGTAAAAGCTTTAGGAGATTATAAAGCCGGAGTAATTATATTAATCGCTCATCTTTCGAGTGCAATTTTAAATGGTTTTTTATATAGGGGAAAAGGGCGGGAAGAAATTTTTTTGCAAGTAAGCGAAAAAATAAACAAAGATTTTTTTAATGATGCCATATCCTCTTCATGTCTTAGTATTTTGCAAGTTGGAGCAAGTATAGTATTTCTTAATTTATTGGTAGTTTTGTTGCAAGAAACTTTTATTATTGGAGGACTTTCAAGTTTGATATCAATCTTTGGTGTTAATAGTAATATTGCACATGGAGTTTGTATAGGTAGCATTGAAATTACAAAAGGAATAATTATTTTGTCAGATATACAAAAAATAAAAGATATAATCGTTCCTATTTCTACGATTATATCTTTTGGAGGATTATCTGTAATGGTACAGTCAATGGCTTTTCTAAAGCCGATAGGATTATCTAGTACGTACTATATTTTAACTAAAATATCGCAAGCAATCTTTGCCTATGCTGTATCTTCGGTGTTAGTTTTATTGTTATATTAAAAGCATCTTCTTATTGTAGACGTTATTACGATTAATTATATCAAGAGTGCCTTGTGCAGTAAAATCAAGTTTAATCATATAACGTAAAGACTTATCTACTTTGTTGACGTCGCTATATCTCGTCAATACGTTTTTACATCCCATGGACAGTGCTGATAATATATCCTTTCTATTAGCGCGTAAAGCAAGAATTTGTACGTAAGGAGGGCATTTTGCACATTCTTCATAGTTTTCTTTCGTAATATCAAATAGCGCGTATAAACAAATGCGTTTTAATCTTGCCATAGTATAGGCTTTTGTTTTTGCCATTTCGAGCATCTCTTCTACTGTGCTTGCGTTTTGTGCGGCGATTTTAAGTCTATTGTGTACGCCACCTGTTACGTCGTAATATTTTTCTAATTCATAGCCGGAAATACTTTTTATTTTGAATAGCGTCATGTCACCCAAAGCATCCCTTTGCGGTTTTATAACGGATAACATTCCTACTACGCTTTCCGGAACGGCCTTTTTAATGCTTTCCATATCGCCACGAGAAAAAGCATTTCTTACAGCGGATGAAGAGGGGAATGCCGTAGAAATATCGGTTGAATCAAAAGCTCCTCCTTCACGTTTAATGGTGTGGAGTTTAATGTCTAAACCAGCTTTAATGATTGCAACGGCATAAGAGATTCCCAAAATATTATTAGGACTATCAAGTAAATTTTCGACGCCTCTGTATTCTTCGTGATTAGTTACAAAATCATTTATGGCAAGGGCGCGAGCTTTTGGAAAAGTAATTCCAGTATCGATATGCTTTCTAATTAAGTAGCTTAGTTCTTCTGGTTCATTCGCTAGTAGGTGCGCAAGTTTATTGATAAGTTCAGCATCACCACATTCACTGCCAAAACTTATATAGTGAACGTCTGGGAAAGCGGATATCGTTTTTATTGCACCATAGGCAAAGTTGTCGGCTGGAGATATTGCGTAAATGGTTGGTAACTCGACAACGATATCTGCCCCAGCATAAATGGCTTGTTCGGCGCGCATATATTTATCAGCAATTGCAGCATCTCCACGTTGAGTAAAACTACCACTCATGATGCATAGAATAGTATCAGCGCCAGTTTCCTCTCTAGCACGTCTAAGATGCTCGGCATGACCGTTTGTCAATGGGTTATATTCACATATGATAGCGGTAATTTTCATAAAAATGTATCTCCTAATTAAGTCGCTTTAGGTTTTTTTTAAATCCGCTTGATTTTAACCTGATTTCGTAGTAATATACTAAAGGACTATATATATTATATTACTTATTATAGCATTCCGTCAAATAAACAAAACTTTTTTTGGAGGCAAATATGTCGAAGTTAATGGATACTATTATCGCTCGTGCCAAAATAGCTAACAAACATATCGTATTGGCAGAAGGCGAAGAAAGCCGTATTATCAACGCAGCAGCAATCGTTAAGCAACAAGGTATCGCCAATATTACTCTACTTGGCGATAAAGACGTTATTCTATCTAAAGTGGAAAAGGGCGCCCTTGACGGCGTTAATATAGTTAATCCCAAGACTTCTGATAAAATAAAAGAATATGCAAATCTTCTTTATGAACTTCGTAAAGCTAAAGGTATGACCGAAGAAAAAGCTCTTCAACTTGCAACAAATCCTTTATTCTATGGTTGCTTAATGGTTAAGAGTGGCGATGCAGATGGTATGGTCGCAGGTGCAATTAATTCTACTGGAGACGTACTTCGTCCCGCATTACAAATTATAAAAACTAAACCTGGTATCAAAACCGTTTCCGGTTGCTTCGTTATGGGGCTTCCCGAAGGATCTCCTTATGGTGAAAATGGAGTTATGGTATTTGGCGACTGTGCCGTTCTTCCAGACCCTACGGCTGAACAATTGGTTGATATAGCTCTTGCTTCTGCAGCGAGTGCAAGAAAAATTGCTAATATTAAGGAACCTAAAGTTGCAATGCTAAGTTTCTCTACTAAGGGTAGTGCTTCGCATCCTAACGTAGATAAAGTTCAACAAGCAACCGCAATGTTGAAAGAAAAAGAGCTTGATTTTGATCTTGATGGAGAACTTCAACTTGATGCTGCTATAGTTCCTAAAGTTGGTGAATTAAAAGCTCCTGGCTCTAAGGTCGCTGGACATGCTAACGTTTTAGTATTCCCTGACTTACAATCTGGAAATATAGGGTATAAAATAGCACAACGCTTTGGCGGAATGGAAGCAATTGGACCTATCTGCCAAGGTTTGGCTCTACCGGTTAACGACCTTTCTAGAGGTTGTTCTGTTTCAGACGTTGTTGGCGTTGTAGCTATTACTGCTCTACAATAGGAGGTTATTATGAAGGTTTTAGTACTTAATGCAGGTAGTTCTTCTCTAAAATATCAAGTTATTGATATGGATAACGAAAATACCATAGGAAAGGGTATCGTTGAAAAAATAGGTACAGGACTCGTTGGTAAATTAAAGCAAGAGGCAACTGGAGATAAAGTTATAGTAGTTGAGCAAATTATTGCAGACCACACCGAAGCTTTTACTTTGGTTATGAAAGCTCTGACTGATAAAGAAAACGGCATTTTGTCTTCAATGGATGAAATAGGTGCAATAGGACATCGTGTTCTTCACGGTGGTGAGGACTTTAAGTCAAGCGTTATTGTTACCCCCGAAGTTTTGGAGATATGCGATAGAAATACCGTTTTAGGACCTCTACATATGCCGGCAAACCTTGGTTGTATTCGTAGTTGTTTGGCTCTTATGCCCGACAAGGTTAACGTTGCTGTATTTGATACGGAATTCCATTCTTCAATGCCTGATTACGCTTATATGTATGCAATTAACTATGATGATTACAAACAATATAAGGTACGTAAATACGGTTTCCATGGAACTTCTCACAAATTCGTTTCCGGAGAAGCCATAAAATATCTTGGTAAAAAAGAAAGTAAAATTATTACTTGCCACTTGGGCAATGGTTCATCCATTTCCGCAGTAGTTAATGGTAAATGCGTTGATACGAGTATGGGCCTTACTCCTCTAGAAGGAATGGTAATGGGTACCAGAAGTGGTGATATTGATGCCGCTGCAGTTACTTTCCTAGCAGAACAAAAAGGAATGACCGCGGCTCAAATAGTTAATTATCTAAACAAAGAATGTGGCTTTAAGGGGATTGCCGGTTACAGCGATTGCCGTGACCTTTCAAAACTTGCTAATGAGGGAAATGAAAGGGCACAACTTGCATTTAACATGTTTGCATATAGAATTCGCAAGTATATAGGAAGTTATATTGCAGCAATGGGCGGTTTAGATTGTATAGTATTTACCGGTGGCATTGGTGAAAACTCTTCCGAAGCACGTGCTCTTATTATGAAAGGACTTGAGGTTTTTGGCGTTAATTTTGATTTTGAAAAGAGCGCTACTTGCAAGAGAGGTTGTTTCCAAGAATTACATGCAGAAAATAGTGCTGTAAAAGTTGTAGTAATTCCTACAAATGAAGAATTGGTTATTGCAAGAGATGCAAAAGCTCTTGCTGAAAGCAAATAATATAATTATTTCATATAAAATTAGCCAAAAAAGTTTGACATAATAGTTTCGATTAGATATAATAGTCTAGCGAGTTTAAGATAAAATAAACGAGGAGGTCTAATATGGCAGTTCCGAAGAGAAAAGTTTCAAAGCAAAGAACCAATACCAGATATGCACAGTGGAAATTATCCGCTCCTAATCTTGTTGAATGCCCTCAATGCCACGAGCTTATCGAAGGCCACAAGGTTTGTCCTGAGTGTGGATACTATAACGGCAAGCAAGTAGTCGTTAAGAAAGAAAAGAAAGATAACTAATTTAAATATCTAACAATAAAGGAAGCCGAGCTTCCTTTATTGATTTTATAGGAGCTTTTATGAAAATTGTTTTGGACGTATTTGGCGGAGATAATGCACCTGAGGAAATTGTAAAAGGTGCTGTACAAGCGTTGAATGAAAAAGATGGTTTCAAATTAGTTTTAGTAGGTAAGCAAGAAGAAATAACTGCTTTACTATTAAAATATGAATATTCTGGAGAAAGAGTAGAAATATTGGATGCGCGTGACGTTATTACTAACGACGATGTACCAACCGAAGCCATAAGAAGAAAAAAAGATAGCTCATTGGTGGTTTCTTTTAAGGCTCTCAACAATGACCCTGATTGCGTAGCTCTCATTTCCGCAGGGTCTTCTGGTGCTGTTTTAACGGGTGGAATGTTGCTTGTAAAACGTATTAAAGGTGTAACTAGAGCAGCTTTAGCTCCATTGCTTCCTACCGTTAAAGGAGGTTTTGTGACACTAGTTGATTGTGGCGCAAACGCCGAATGTAAACCACAAATGTTAGTTCAGTTTGCACATTTTGGTCGTGCTATGGCAACGTCTTATATGGGCATCCAAAATCCCAGAATTGGTTTACTATCTAATGGAACCGAGGATAAAAAAGGTAACACGCTTAATACGGAAGCATTCCCTTTATTGAAAGAAGAAAAAGGTATTAATTTTGTTGGGAATATGGAGGCTAGAGAGATTCTTTCCGGTGACTATGACGTCGTTGTAGCTGACGGCTTTAGTGGTAATATAGCTCTTAAGGGTTGTGAAGGTACTGCTTTAGCTTTTATGACTATTTTGAAAAATGCTATTATGGAAGGTGGTTTGAGAGCTAAAATTGGTTATCTTCTAATGAAACCCGTTTTCAAAAAAGTTAAAAAGACGTTGGATTATAACGATTATGGTGGCGCCGTTTTAGTCGGTTTACAAAAGATAGTGATTAAGGCTCATGGTAGTTCAAAAGCAAAATCGATAGCTGCTGCAATTATGCAAGCCTACACATTACATCAAAAAGGAATCATTGACGAGGTTACCAAGGCTTTGACCATAGAAGATAAGGTAGAAAATGAATAGGCAAGATATCCAAAACGTAGAACAAATAATAGGATATGAATTTATTGATAAGCGTCTATTGGTTGAGGCGTTAACTCACAGTTCCTATGCTAATGAAAATGCCGATAATAGCTATGAAAGATTAGAGTTTTTGGGTGATAGTATTTTAGGATTCATCGTTTCTTCTTATTTGTTTAATTCTTATCAAGAAGAAGACGAAGGTTTTCTAACAAAAACTAAAGCACAGATTGTTTCCGGTAAATCTTTATCCAGTGTTATGGAAGAGATGGGGCTTATTAAATACGTTCGCACAGCACAAGGTTCTATTGAAAATGAAATTTTAAAAAGCGCTAACGTTAAAGAAGATATTTTTGAATCTATTATAGGCGCTATTATGCTTGATTCAGGTGATTATAAAGAATGTGAGAAGTACGTTTATAGACATTTGGGTAAAAAGCTTAATTTTGATTATTTGAAAAATGAAATTACCGATTACAAATCTAAATTGTTAGAATATAGTGCAAAACGTGATGATTTCAAAGTTGAGTTTGAGGTAATACCGCTTGCCGATAACGTTAATTCAGGATTTCAAGCCATCGTATATATTAATGGACAACAATATGGACGCGGAGAAGCTGTTTCTAAAAAGAAAGCAGAACAACAAGCATCAATGCGTACTTTGGATATGTTGAGAATTAAATAGATTCATCCAATTTTTTAATCTAAAAAGCGACCTAAAAGAAAAATATGGGTTGCTTTTTTTTATTACTTATTTTATACTATAGACTATAGAAGTGCGCGTGCGCACGTAAGGAGTATGTACTTTGAACTTAAAGAAAATCGAATTACACGGATTCAAATCTTTTGCAGATAAAACAGAAATACCTTTCGAATCTAACGTTACTGGTATCGTTGGCCCCAACGGGTGCGGTAAGTCAAATGTTATAGACGCAGTTAGATGGGTGCTAGGTGAACAAGCTCCCAAAACTTTGCGTGTAACCAAAATGCCCGATTTGATATTTAATGGGACGACGAATCGCTTATCACTGTCTTATTGCGAGGTTAGTTTATATCTTGATAATGAGGATAGAAGGTATAACGTTGATTTTGACGAAGTAGTAATTACTCGTAAATTGGTTCGTGGTGGCGAAGGTGAATATTTTATAAATAGAGAACGTTGCCGTCATAAGGATATTATTGACCTTTTCCGCGATACCGGTATAGGTAGAGAAGGATATAGCATTATTGGTCAAGGTAAGATTGATGAAATTCTTTCTAATAGTCCAGAAGGCAGAAGAAAGATATTTGAAGAGGCTGCTGGAATTAGCCGTCAAAAGGCAAGAAAAGTAGAAACTGAACGTAAGCTAGAACGTGCTCGTTTGGATATGTCGCGTATTAACGATATATTGCAAGAAGTAGGCTCTTCTCTTGGACCACTAGAAAAGGAAGCAAGCGACGCTTGCAAGGTAAAAGCCCTTCGTGAAAAGTTAAAATATTTGGAAGTAGCTTATTTTTTGCATCAATGTGATAATAGTGCGGCTACACGCGAAAGGATACGTAATAAACTTAACAAAATAACCAGTGAATTGACCGAACAAGTTAACGAACTTGATAGATTAAATCGAGATTATAACGTTACAATGGTTGGTATTGAAAACGGTACTAAGTTTTCAAATTTATTGCGTGACCAAATTACCGATTTAATGGTCGCAGCGGAAAAGGCTCTAGGTGAAGGGCGCGCATTGGGTAAGGATATTGAATACGCAAAACAAGATAATCTAGCCATTGCTGAAGCACGAAAAGTTAATAAAATTAAACTTGAAGAAAAAGCTAAATTAATCGAAGAAAAATTTAATCTTTCCGTTGAGAAAAACAATGAATTAAAGCTAAAAGAAATTGAATCAGAAGAGATAAATAAAGAATATACTAAGATTTCTTATTCAGTTGAACAACAAGAAAAAGCTATTGATGCAAGCAATGAGATGTTTGTCGATAGATTATCTAAGAGTGCGGAAATTGATAAAGATGTTGCCGCTTTGGAACTTGAGCGCAAACTTTTGTTGGATGGACTATCAACTAATAAAGAAGAGTACGAAGATAAAAAAGCTCTTTCGTTAAAAGTAACCAAAATAAAAGAACAATTCGTTCAAGAAAAAACTGCTCTTGAAAAAGAGAAAAATGAAAAGATAGAAGAACTTCGTTTGGCAAACATAAACAAATCGAATGCAGACGATGAATTAAAAGAGATTCAACAAAGGAAAATTAATCTTCAAACACGTATTCAAAATCTTGAGTTCAAAAAGAGTGTCGTTGAGGAAAATATTAATAGCTATAACGACTATGACGGCAGTATTCAAAATTTGATGGCGTATGCTAAAGATCATCCCGAGGTTGAAGATAAAATCGTTGCAACCGTAGCGGAGATTATTAACGTACCTAAAGATTTACAACTTGCTATTGAAATTGCTCTGGGAAAATCTATTCAGAATATTATTACAAAAAATGAATACGATGCCTCGGATTTAATGAAAGTTTTGAGGAATAACAATTTAGGTCGTGCTACTTTCTTGCCCATGACTACCATGAAGTTTAATGATTTATCTAGAGAGCAAGAAAAAGCATTGGACGAGGAAGGAGTAATTGGCGTTGCAAGCGATTTGATTAGATACGATTTTAAATATAATAATATTATATCCAATTTGCTTGGCAAAACTGTTATTGTAGAAGATCAAGAAACAGCTCTTAGAGTTTCTAAAAAATACGGCTATTCTTTCCGTTCCATTACTCTTGAAGGTGACGTATATTCGCCTAGCGGTGCGTTAACTGGTGGTGCAAATGCAAAAAGTGGAGCTAAAATACTCTCCAGAGAAAACGAAAAAGAAGAGGTCGTAAAAAAGATTAGGCAAGCAAAAAAAGATTTGGAACTAATTTCTGCGGATATAGAAGACCGTGAAAACGAGTGCAAGGAACTTGCAAGTGCCGTTAGCGTAATTTCTTCACGTATAGCAAAACTTGATATCGAAATAACAAGATTAGATGGCGATATTTCAAAGTGCAATAGGGAAATAGATTTCAAGTCTGATCGGGATGTTCAATGC
>JAZSLG010000115.1:0-17665 GCA_045535235.1 Candidatus Stercoripulliclostridium sp. | reverse complement strand
AGAACGACATGGCTACGATCCGACTTATACTGCACCAAGCCCAAGCGACATGCCAAAGGTACCTGCATATCCAATGAATACTACTGCACTAAAATAGGTGGTACCATACCCAAAAGCACTCATCCAGCCACCAATACCGCGGTTGCCAAGTAAAAATCCGTCCAATGAACTGGACTTTTTTGAAGTAACTACACTAACCACTATCATGGATGCAATAAATAGAGCAAGTATCAAATACGCACTCCATCTACCACCACTAACGGCGATCATGTTCGTGAACATTATTCTTCTCCTTCGTAATCTTAAAGATAAAATTAGTATTAATTATACAACAATATTAAAAAAAAGCAATACCTATTTTGTAATTACCGCATTTTTATATTAATTTTTATTTTGAAAAAATAAGGAGCTTATGCTCCTTAATTCATTTCCTTATATCGTTTTTACTATTTCTCCGTTTTTGGCGTTTTGGAACATTATCCAATACCCGTCACCAAGGCTACTTTCCACCTCGACAAAATCACAAAGCTCCTCAGCTTCCTTGGGTGGCTTCACCCTCTTTACACCCGGTACGCCGTAAGCAAGGAAGGTAACCTCTCCGTCCTCGGTTAAAATACCAACTACGTAATATTCACCTTTGTCGTAGTAAACTCGGACCCACTTTGAATCGGGTATGAGCGCTTCCAACTTTTCCTCGCGTGGATTAGCCGTCATAATCTCGCTCAACTTTCCTCTAACACTCCTATAAAAATGCTCTCCTCTAACGCTATTAAAGGGAGAAATTATACTTTCGGTCCTCGGCTTTTCTTCCCCTTCTTTTTTCTCCGAGTCCTCGCTGTTTAACAAAACGACTTCTTCCTTTTTAGGGCTATCCGACTCACTTTCGCCACCTTCCTCGACTTGTTCAGTTATCACAATTTTAGGCTCCTCAACTTCCTCTTTTAGTTCCTCACTAACGGTCTTTTCCCAAATTGCCTCTTCTTTTATTTCTCTTTCCTTTTCAGGTAGTTTTTCGCTAATCATTCCACTAACGCCTCCCCTTGCAAGCACCCCGCTTTCATCCATTATAACCGTTCCTATCCTAGCGTTTGGCTCAACGTTACCCACCAGCTTGTACTCGCTCTTTAGCCCGCCTATCACAAAGTTTTCTTGCTCGTTCCCACTCACCTTTATCATTAAATAGGCTCCGTCGTAAGGCTTGGAAAGCGTAAGTTTTGCTCCCGTTTCCCCTCCCACTCTAACCAAACTCAAATGCCCTACTGCGTTTACTCCGTCACTAATTACTATCGTCTTTTTAATTAACATAAAAAATCTCCCACGTAATTATATGCAGGAGATAACTTTTAATATGACTAATAGGTTTTAACTATTCTTTTAGCGCATCCGCTATCTTAATGTAGTCCAAAATAGAGAGTGCTTCCCCTCTTATGCTCGCGCTGTACCCCAAACCTACAAGCACCTCTTTCGCTCTTTCCTTGGTAATGCCAAGCAACGCACCAATATTGTTTACGAGAGTTTTTCTCCTCATTTGGAAGCCCGCCCTAATAAGCTTTTGTAAAAACGCCTTGTCCTTAATTTCATACTTATTATCGTCAATATCAATATGCACGACGGCACTATCGACCTTGGGCGCCGGATGGAAAAGCAATCTACTTACGCTACGCGTAACCTTTGCCGTTCCCCTCATCTCCACAGCAAGCGTAATTGCCCCGTAATTTTCGGTATCCGGCTCGGCAATAAGACGATCTGCCACCTCTTTTTGTACCATAACCGTAAGAGAAAGGCATTTTAGCTCACTTTCCAAAAATCTCATAATTAATGGTGTGGTTACGTAATAGGGAATGTTGGCAACTACTCTAAAACTCTCGTCCCCTATTATCTCCTTTAACCTTTGGTCGCTAATCCTCAAAACGTCAAGAAAATTAAGGGTGATATTATCCCTTCCTGCAAGAGTTTCATCAAGGACGGGTTTTAGGCAGGTATCAACGTCAAAGGTATATACGTGCTTGGCTTTCTCGCTAATAGCAGAAGTTAACGTGCCCGCACCAGTGCCAATTTCTACAACGATATCGTCACTTGTAACGCCGGCATCCTTAACTATAGCACGAAGAAGTGAACCTTCGGTCAAAAAATTTTGTCCTAGGTTTTTCTTAAATGTAAAGCCATGTTTTCTAAGGATTTCTTTAACTTCCATATTTTTCCTACCAGTTTTTCGTATGTTTTAGCACCCTTTCGCCATACTACTTGCGTACTAAAGATGAAATATCCGAGGTACCAAAGAGAAATAACCGTGCCCACGTGGCGCGGTTATGATTTTTTAGGATATATACGCCCTAATCCTCAAGTCAATACCCAAACTTTCACAAAGTTCTTTTGCCTTTTTAATTTCTTCCTCGCCGACAACGTCAACTAGAGAAAGTTTTACGCTGGGAACGTATTCCTTTGCCTCTTTTGCAAAATTGAGAAGTGAGTAGAACGCCTTTTCACCAAACTCGCTGTGACATATATCTTGATACGCCTTTGCACTTGAAGCATTCAACGAAATTGATATTACGTCAACGTATCCGGCAAGTTTTTTTGCAACGCTTTCACCATGAATAAGGTCCCCTTGTCCGTTGGTATTAAGGCGCACCTTCTTGCCATGCTTATGCAAATATTCACTAATTTCTATAATCTCTTGTAACTTATATATCGGCTCGCCGTATCCACAAAATACGAACTCACTCGTGCCATCAAAGTCCAACTTTTGGAATGAGTTTATAACCTCTTCCGTAGTCGGCTCTTTGTCAAGCCACAAACTATGTTCGCTATAGCTATCGTTTACGCGCACGCAAAAATCACAAGCGTTAGAGCAACGATTGGTTAAATTGATATATATTTTTCCGTCTATAGAATAAGAATAAGTATTCATTAAATCTTAAACAAACTCCTTGCGTTTCGAGTGGTAACGCTTTCAACGTCAACGTCATCGCGCCACTCTTGAATTTTGTCCCTTACTAGAGTGATATATTCCGGCATATTAGTTTTGCCACGATATGGTACGGGCGTCATATAGGGACAGTCGGTTTCAAGTAGTAGTCTATCACTAGGACAGTACTTAACTACCTCTGCCTTGCCAAAATTTTTAAACGTGGTAACGCCACCAAATGATGCATACAAACCAAGATCAACGAACTCTTTTAGCAATTCCTTGCTACCGGCATAGCAATGCATTACTCCGGAATATTCCAAAAATCTCTTGTTTTCCTTGAGTATTTCTAACGCCAAACCATAAGCGTCACGCACGTGCATTACAACGGGTAGTTTGAGAGCGTGCGCTAGTTCAAGTTGCTCTACGAACACCCTCTTTTGAACGTCACGATCACTCAAATCATAGTAGAAATCCAGCCCGATTTCCCCTATTGCAACCACCTTTTTATCCTGACTTACACTTTCAAAATACTTGTAGTCATCCTGTGTTTGAGCCTTTGCATCGTGTGGGTGAATACCTACTACGGCATAGAGGTTTTCATACTCCCTCGCTTGCTTAAGGGCAAGTTCACTAGAGGGCCTATCATAGCCCACGTTAATTATGGCACCAAGCCCTTTTTCTTGCATGGTGCCCATAATCTCTTGTGCAAGAGGCGCTAGCCTCTCATCGTTAAGATGCGCGTGAGTGTCTATTATCATTACGAAATACTGCTACCGCTTGCTACTACTTGCTCGGGAGTGAGTAAAACGACGTTACCGTTTGCATCGCTAGCACAAAGTAGCATACCCTCCGATACTGTTCCGCAAAGTTTTGCAGGCGCAAGATTGGTTACAACAACTACTAGTTTGCCTACCATTTCTTCAGGTGTATAATACTTTGCAATACCACTTAGTATCGTTCTGGTTTCATCGCCTATTTCCACGGTAGACTTCAAAAGCTTATTGGATTTTGCTAGCTTTTCGCAAGCTATAACCTTGCCAACTTTGAGTTCTACTTGTGCAAAAGTATCTATAGTTATGGTATCCTTTTTGGTTTGTTCGGGAGCCTTAACTTCCGCTTTAGGTTCGACCTTAGCTTCCGTTGCCTTTTTACGTTCGGCGTACATTGCTTCCACTTTTTCGTTTATTTCTTTGTTTACCAAACGGGTAAATAATTTTTTCTCGCTAGGAACAACCTTGGTACCGTTACTTAGTAAGCCAAAAGTAGAAAGCTCCTCTACCTTTCTAGCAGTAGTGCCAAATTGTGCATAAACTTCCTTGGCTAGAGTAGGCATTGCGTTTTCCATTAAAGTAGTACCAATAACGATAGTTTCGGCAAGATTGTAAAGAACGGTCTTTAGTCTGTCTTTTTTGCTCTCGTCCTTTGCTAACGCCCAAGGCATGGTCTCGTCAATATACTTGTTTGCACGGCGGAATACTTGCATGATTTCTTGCATTGCATCAGCTATTCTATATTGATCAACCTTGTCGGCAACCTTCTTGTAAGCAGAGGTTACAACCTCTTTTAGTTCCTTGTCAACGTCATCTTCCACGCCTGCATTTTCCAGTACGCCGTCAAAGTATTTTTGACTCATCGCAACGGTACGGCTTACTAAATTTCCGTAGATATTTGCAAGGTCGCTGTTAACGGAATCGGTTACGATATCCCAACTGATAACGCCGTCGTTATCAAAAGGCATTTGAGAAAGAAGGAAATATCTAAGCGGGTCTACACCGTAGAACTTAACCATGTCGTCGGCATACATAACGTTACCTCTTGACTTGCTCATCTTGTCGCCGTCTTGTAGTAGCCAAGGATGTCCAAATACCTTCTTGGGTAAAGGCTCGCCCATTGCCATTAGGAAAATGGGCCAGTAGATGGTGTGGAATCTTACTATATCCTTTCCAATAACGTGAACGTCTGCAGGCCACCATTTCTTGTATTCCTCGCTATGATTACCCTCGGCATCGTAGCCTATTCCGGTAATATAGTTGGTAAGCGCGTCTAGCCAAACGTATACGACGTGACCGGGGTCAAACTCAACCGGGATACCCCACTTAAAAGAGGTACGAGAAACGCACAAGTCGTGAAGACCGGGCTTCAAGAAATTGTTCATCATCTCGTTTCTTCTTGATACGGGAGTGATAAAATCGGGATGCTCTTCATAGTACTTGATAAGAGCATCGGCATACTTGCTCATTTTGAAGAAATAAGCTTCTTCCTCAGCGAGTTTTACCTCTCTACCACAGTCGGGGCATTTGCCGTCAACAAGTTGGGACTCCGTCCAAAAAGATTCGCAAGGAGTGCAATACCAGCCCTTGTAAGAACCCTTATATATATCGCCTTGTTCGTAGAACTTTTTGAAAAGCTTTTGTACTTGCTTTTCATGATAGGTATCGGTGGTGCGAATAAAATGATCGTAAGAAGTATCCATCAAATCCCAAATGGTCTTGATAGTTCCTGCAACGTCATCAACGAAAGCTTTTGGAGTAACTCCTTTGTCTTTTGCCTTTAACTCTATTTTTTCACCGTGTTCGTCTGTACCGGTTTGAAAATGAACGTCATAGCCTTGCATTCTTTTGAAGCGAGCAATAAAGTCGGAAAGAACGATTTCATAGGTATTACCAATGTGAGGTTTACCGGAAGTATAAGCTATCGCCGTAGTGATATAAAATTTCTCTTTATTCATTTTAAACTCCGTTAGGTTAATTTATTCCTGATAAATATTAGCATATTTATCAAACTAAGTAAACACTTTTAGTCTAAAAAGCTTAAAGTTGGCAACAATTTAGGTTGAGAAAGAATAATTATGAGTAAGGAAGCAATAATGATTAAACGTGGGGAAATATATTACGCCGACCTTAGTCCGGTCGTTGGCAGTGAGCAAGGGGGAGTTCGCCCCGTACTCATAGTGCAAAACGACGTTGGCAACAAATACTCCCCTACCGTTATAGTTGGTGCAATAACTAGCAAACTGGACAAAGCCAAGTTACCCACCCACGTTGAACTAGGCGTGTCGACGGGTCTTGAAAAAGAAAGTGTTCTTTTACTCGAACAACTTCGTACAATAGATAAAGCGCGTCTAAAATCTCGCGTTGGTGAAATTACTACCGACACCATGCGAAAAGTTAATAACGCGCTCATGATTTCATTAGGTTTCTTTATTTAACTGTTTTTTGTAGCTTAGGATACTAAATATCCTCTATTTCTACACCCAATTCCTTTATTACGTTTTTAACGGTATCGTAAGAATAACCCCTGGATACCAAGTAACGGAATATTTTTTCTCTTACTTTTTCCTCTTCCCAGTTTTTCCCTTTTAGGTACTTTTTTGCAAGTAACTTTGCACTCTCATACTCCTCGTTTTCATCAAGCTCGGTTAGAGCAGAAGCAATATTTTCCTCGCTAACACCCTTTAATTGCATCTCCCTTTTGAGGCGATATCCACCCTTGTTGCGAGAGGAGGTTTCCACAAAATTCTTTGCATATTCTTCGTCGTTAAGGTATCCGTAAGAGGAGACCGTTTCTATGGCGTAATCAACCGCGTCCTTGTGAAAGCCCTTTTCATACAATCTGTCACGCGCCTCTTTAACTGTGCGTGCCTTTCTTGAAATCATTGAATATAAATAGGCTTTTGCATTTTGCCTATCGTTTTCTTTCAAAAATTCCTTGTAACGCTCGTCTTCCATTTCACCCTCTTGCAAGGAATAGGAAAGAGCAACGTCAATATTAACGTTCCTTAGCGTCTCCCCATTAACCACGAGTGTATAAGATTTTTTTCCGCGCTTGATTTCTTGTATTACTACCATATATATAAATAATGGGGAGCCTTTTCGGCTCCCTGCAAATTAGTTTACTTTAACTACCCAACCAAAAGTATCGGGATAGCGACCGTATTGGATACCTGTCAACTTGTCGTACAAATAAGAAGTGATGGGACCCATCTCAAAGTTGTTAATCTTAACGTCCTCTCCGTTAATGTTAAGAACGCCAACGGGAGAGATAACCGCTGCGGTACCACTACCAAATGCTTCGTTCAATTTGCCTTCCGCATTCATCTTTACGATTTCATCAACGCTAATTCTGGTTTCCTCAACGGGTTTACCTTCCGCGCGAAGTATTTGTAAAACGGAGTCACGAGTGATGCCGGGAAGAATGGAGCCAACCAAAGCGGGAGTCTTAACTACACCGTCGAATACGAAAAACATATTCATTGCGCCAACTTCCTCAACGTACTTGTGTTCGTTGCTATCAAGCCACAATACTTGTTCGTATCCCTTCTTATTAGCTATATCGCCTGCGAGCAAGCTTGCTGCGTAGTTACCCATACATTTAGCCTCGCCAGTTCCTCCAAGAGGTGCGCGAACGTATTCTTTTTCAACCAAAATCTTGGTGGGTTGTAGTCCGTTGGGATAGTAACTGCCAACGGGAGAAAGAATGATGAAGAAACGATAGGTATGACCGGGGTGTACACCGAGCATAGCATCGGTTGCTACCATGGTGGGACGAATATATAGGGCCGTGCCGGGAGCAGTGGGTATCCATTCTTCATCTACCATAATGAGTTCCTTTAGCCACTCAACCATCTTATCAACGTCGATAGTGGGCATACATAGGCGTTCTGCGGAACGATTCATTCTCTTAAAGTTATCGTAGGGACGGAACATGGTGATTTTGCCGTCTGCATTCTTATAGGCTTTAAGACCTTCAAAGATACCTTGACCGTAGTGTAGTACACAAGTCGAGGGGTCAAGATTAAAGCTTTGGTAGGGAACGATTTCGGGTTCGCACCAAGCGCCGTCTTTGTAGTCCATAATTAGCATGTGGTCGGTAAAATACTTGCCAAAACCTAGTTTGGTGAAATCGGGTTTTACCTTCTTAGTTTGCGTCAAAGTGATTTTCATACTTTACCTCTTATACGTAATATATTTTTTTTCTTGAACAACCGGGATCCTACCTTGGGTTAGCTCAATAATTTTTTCTTTAACTTTGTTTTCGTTCTCCACCGGAGTCGCCAACGTGATTGTGACATTTAGACCGTATTCGGTATCCAAAACCACGTGTTCAATAGCCGAAAACAAACTATTAAAAACTTTGTACTCTCCGTAATTTAATTCTACGTTGATTACGGATGAAAGTTTTTTATCTACGATTTCCGCGCTTTCGATAGTATCCACAACGCTTTTAAGGTAGGTTTGAGCAAGTCTACCCGCCCCTAGCTTTATACCGCCAAAATACCTAGTTACAACGCACGCGACTCCGTAAAGTCCGTTTTTTTGTAGAGCGCCCATCATGGGAATTCCTGCCGTTCCCGAAGGTTCTCCGTCATCACTATATTTGAGGGAATTGCTTTCCGGAGTGCCAACGATTGCGTAGCAATTGTGTCTTGCGTCCGCGAACTCTTTTTTAATGCGGGAAACGTATTCCAATCCTTCGTCAAGGGTTTCTATGGGTGCAAGACGGCAAATAAATTTGGACTTACACACCTCCGTCGTAACGACGTATTCCCTTTCGATGGTGGCGTATTGCATTATTTTACGACAACCTTAATGTGTTGTTTTTTACCCTTGTGAATAACAAATCCTTCTTTTAGGGCGTTTGCGGGAATTTCCGCATCAAAGCCAACTACCTTATCGTCGTTAACGCGTATACCACCGCCTTCTATCAAGCGTTTTGCTTCACCACGGCTACCTGCAAGCTTTAGTGCAACTAGAAGATCTGCGACCTTGGTAATACCTGCGGGCAATTCTGCCTCGGGCATTTCGCCACCGCCACCAAAAGCACCCTTTGCTTGGCGTTCTGCAAGTGAAGCCTTTTCTTCGCCGTGCACGATCTTGGTTACTTCGTAAGCAAGTCTTGCCTTTGCCTCGTTAATTTTGCCGTCAAAATGCTTAACTCCGTTTTCATCAACGGTATAGCAACTACATAGCGCCTTTACCTCGTCCATGGGTAGGTAAGTGAGGAATCCCAAACATTTTTCTACGTCGTTATCATCAACGTTACGCCAATATTGGTAAAACTCGTAAGGAGTGGTCTTGTTTTCATCTAGCCACAGCGCACCTTTCATAGTCTTGCCCATCTTCTTTCCTTCGCTGGTAAGAAGTAGTGAGAAAGTCATTGCGTATGCGGGAGCGCCTTCCTTTCTTCTAATAAGGTCTGCACCGGCTAACATATTGGACCATTGGTCGTCTCCGCCACATTCCAAAACGGCACCGTACTTTTTGAAAAGTACCAAAAAGTCGTAGGCTTGCATCAACATATAGTTGAACTCTAAGAAAGTTAAACCTTTTTCCATTCTTTGACGATAGCAGTCTGCAGTAAGCATTCTGTTAACGGAAAAGTGTGCGCCAACCTCTCTCAAAAAGTCGATATAGTTAAGGTTGAGTAGCCAGTCACCGTTATCAACCATGATAGCTCCGTTTTCGCCCTCAAAAGTAAAGAAACGGCTCATTTGTTTGCGGAAACACTCAACGTTGTGCTTAATGTTTTCCTTGGTCATCATGGAACGCATATCCGTCCTACCGGAAGGGTCGCCAACCATAGCGGTACCACCACCCAAAAGCACGATGGGTTTATGTCCTGCCTTTTGCATGTGGCTCATTGCCATGAGAACCAAAAAGTGACCTACGTGCAAGCTATCTGCCGTGGGGTCAAAACCTACGTAGAAAGGAACGCTTTGTTTGCCTAAAAGCTCGTACAAATCATCTTCAAAGACGGTTTGCTTGATAAAGCCTCTTTCTCTCAAAATATCCATTACGTTTCTAGACATAAAAATCTCCTAACGGGAATTATTATTTCAAAAAGTTTAACATATTTGATTTGCGCGCGCAATAGAATAAGCCTATTTTATTATAAAAATATATTTCGCACGCGGATTTACTAGTTCAAATTACGCTCGTTTATCGACTTTATTTTAACGTTGCGGTTTACAAGTGCTATTAACATCCAAAGGACCATGAATGCGACTACACCGATTGCAAAAGTAACTATAAGTTGCCACGGCATAACGTTAAAGGCACTATATCTTTCAATTATGGAACCCAAACTTGGCACTAACATATTAACAGCATATCCTGCCATAAAGCCCAATACACCACCTGAAAGTGCGGTTATTATTCCTTCGGCAAAAGCAAATTTAAGGTAATCGCCACCCGACATACCGCTAAGTTTGTAAAGTTTGAATTCGTTACGCCTATCGTAGACGGTAACTATGGAAATATTTCCTACTCCCAATATGGAAATTACCCATACCAAAATTTGTAGCAAAGTTAATAGCGTACCAACTCCGGCAAAACTCTCTTGCTCTGCGTAAGCCCATTCATGGTAGGTAAGAGCAAAGGTATTGGTTACGTCAAGCTTTTCTATCGCGTTACGTAGTTCTACGAAGGTTTCGTCACTAACCTCACTTGCCGTAATCAGGAAGGTTCCGTATGGCGCCATTCTGTAGTTATGTTTATAATCACAATATGCTACCATATCCCATTGCGATACGCTCTTATCAATACCAACAATAGTAAAGGTATGTACTTCACTCTTGTAATCTTCGGGCACTGGGTTGAAGGATACTTCATCTCCTATTTCCGCATCAAGCATCATTGCGACGTTTTGGTTTAGCACTATGGGATTGTCAACCGATTTCCAACGCGCTTCCACACCGCTATCCAGCCCTGTGGTACAATGTTCGAGCGCCCAATGGTCGCCCACTCCGTAAATAGTCAAATCGGTCTCGGAGTTTAGGAATGTATAGTCAACGCTATTAAACCAACCCACGCCGTTAATACCATTAACGTTAAGCGCGGTGCCTTTGATTAAATCGTAGTCGGCAAGCTCCATATCGTCTTGCGAAAGAACGACGTAGTCGGCGGTATATCTCTCTCTGAATGGAATGGTGGCGTCTTTGACTATTCCAACCACCTGCGTAATAAGGAATGAAAAAGCTATTACAACCGCTATCAAAGTGGTAACGGTGCGCATTGCACCCGACCTTTTCACGCTTATACCAGCAATATAGGAAGCGCCACCTTTGCCAATTTTTTGAGCAATCATGCTAATAAATGCCGTGACGTAATAAATAGCGGTGTAAATCCAAAAAGCTATTGCAAGAACTAGAGCTACGGAAAGTATTAAAAGGGCTATCCCCTCTAGAAAGACGTAGGTGATAGCTATCCCAAGCACTAGAACGCTACTTACTATAAATGTAATAAGATTTGCCGGCTTGGAAACCTTAAATCCCGAACTTGAAAGTTCCCTAACTGTTTTCTTACTTACTTGAATTACGGGTACCAAAGTAGATATTATGGATACCGCAACCGAAATCACAAAGGAAACTAGGAATTTCCAGAAAGGATAGGTTACGGCGTGTGGAGCATGGGGCAATAGCGCTTTTGTAACAACTCCCATCATCACTCTACCGAGCATTAAACCTATTACACCGCCTACCACTGCGTAAAAACCAACTTCCGCGAGCATTATACCGGCAACTTGGTTTGGAGTAGCACCAGCGGACTTAAAGATAATCATTTCACTCATACGATTACGCGATATTATTAGGTAGGAGGTAAATAGTATTAATCCCAGCGTTACGACCAAGAAAACGAGAGCTATGGAAAGGAGCAACGTGTTGTTGGTAACTATGCTTTTAACCTCGCTATAACTGTTACCCTCACCGCACTCCACGTTTGGGAAATAGGTGGCAAAAAGTTCTTCGTATTTTTCAAACAAAGCCTCGTCGGTAAAGTTAATATAAACAGCGCTAATTTGTCCTTGGTTACCTACTGCGCTAAAGTCCACCAAAACGTTAAGGTCCGTAGTGGAGCCAAATATTCCCTCGTTTAGCGCAACCGCCCTTACGACTAGAGAAGTATACATACTATAAGTAGGCAAATATACTTCCACCAAATCCCCTGCTTTTAGCCCTGCTTCCTTAGCAAAACTATCACCCACGATAAGCGAGCTATACCCTCCCGCCTCGTTAAAAGGCAAATCGGGATTAGCGGTGTTCTCGTCAAATATTTCCACGTATTTTACCTCTTTTTCGGTAAGGTACTTTTCAAGGTCGGTAGCCTCTATCAAAACGGATTTTGAATCGGTATCGGTTTTGAGAATGGTGGGGAATTTAACGAAGTAGTATATATCTTTAATATCACTTTCCGGCTCGTTTGCGAGTATCCTTTCCAACCTTGCTTTACTAAAAGTCTCGCCTGCGTAAAAGTTGTCGCCAAGTAGCATATCCGCGCCCTCGGCAACCCTATCGTACTCCGCCATATTAAGGTTGAAGAATACGTCGTACATTCCAAAGGTAATAAAGACCATGCAAGTAACAATGGCAATCGTAATAACGATTACCGCTACTTGTCCTTTTTCGGAGTCCGCGCTCCTTAAAATATGTCTTAAAAACGCCTTCATATACCTTACTTAATCATCAGTTTATTTCTATTCGTTTATTTCGTCGTTTGCTTCTACGTCGTTTACTTCTATTTCGTCCGCTTGACAAAGCTCTTCGGACTCTCCACTATCCTCGTTAGACTCGGTCTTTGGAATATCCGAGCGTATAATTTTACCATCTTTAATAGTAATTATAACATTGCCGTAATGGGCGTTAACGTCGGAGTGCGTTACTTGCACGATGGTAGTATTAAACTCCTCGTTAATACGTTTTAACAAATTCATTATTTCTTCCGAGTTTTTACTATCCAAGTTACCCGTCGGCTCGTCAAGAAGAATGACTTCGGGATTAATTATAAGTCCTCTTGCTATGGCTATACGTTGTTGCTCACCGCCACTCATTTTGCCGGGGAGTTTGTTTTTCAACTCTTCTATACCAAGGTATTGCATTAGTTCTTTTGCTCTTTGTCTATCCTCGTCTTTAACCTTGCCGGAAAGCATTATGGGAAGAAGAACGTTTTCTTCGGCTGTTAGATATGGAGCAAGATTGAAAAATTGGAATACGAAACCAAGCTTAGTTCTCCTTAGTATGGCAAGCTCCTTTTCACTCATGGTGGAAATTTCCGCGCCGTCCAACAGTACCTTTCCTTCAGTGGGTTTATCTATACCCCCAAGTATCGTTAGAAGGGTACTTTTACCAGAACCCGAAGCACCTACTATGGATACGAAGCTTCCCTTTTCAATCTCCAAGGAAACGTCGTTCAAAACCCTGTTATCGCCAAAATATTTAGTTACGTTTAAGCAAGATAAAACCGCCATATTTACTCCTAACTTACCACTCCGCCAAGTGCTTCATCCATCACTTGGCTCATAATATTAAAGGTTATGTTTATCAATATAGTTGACGCCAAGCTATCTGCGCCAATCGTTAGTTCTTTATAATTAAAATCGGTCAAGAAAGCGGAGTATTCCGCTAATTTTAGCATTTGTTCACTATTCAACATAGCGACGTCCGCCACTCCGTTTACAAAATTGAAATCGTTATTCAAAGCGTAAACTGCGTCTAAATACTCGTTAAAGTAAACTTTGAGCTCATCAAGTCTCGTCAGAGGATTAGCTATATCCCCTTCCACGTCTTCCACGGTGAGTTTGAACTCTGCTAATCTATTGATTAGAGTATTTCTTTCACTAATTGCTCCGCCCTTATCAAGAGCGTCGTCTATACCTTTTACCAATGCTCTTGCAAGTGTAATTTGGTGCATATATAGATAATGCTCTATATTTTCCTTTTCTCCTGCGTAATAGGTTGCTAAATATTCAAAAGGTGCATTGCCTACGCTCATTAAAGCAGTCCGTACAAAATAAATTGCAAACGGGGCAAGTTTGATACCCGAGCGAAGAGCAACGTTGACTTCGTCTATATTTGCAAGAGTCGAAGTATCAACTCCCGACTTTGTTAAAAATTCTTTCAACTTGGTATCGTCTATTGCGTTGCCGTCGTTCAAAAGTAAAGCGGTAAGCAACACTTCTACGCCATGGTTGGCAATTAATTCATCGAGTTCCGCACCCATTTCGTAAGCAAGCTCGCCAAGCATTCTAGCCTCACTCAAAGAACCGCCTACCAAAGTGAACTCCGCGTAAGCTTCGTATATGGTCGTTGCGGAAACGAAAAGTGAAGTGAAACTCGACCTACCAATACTGCCAAGCATTTCCCTTTGCTCACTGCCCGCAAAGTTGTATGCGAGCTCGTAAAGCAATCTACCTACCTCTTCCGCAGTAAGCGCCGTATTCGCAACTATTTCGTTAACGGCATAAGACAAATCCACCTTCCCGGTAAAAATTTCGGCAAGCTCAGCGGGAGTTGCAAAACGTCCTTCGTAACTACCGTCGGGCAATTCTTCTACCCTAATAAGGTAAAACCAAATGGAAGTGACGGCGTCATCGGTGTTTAGCCCTTTTAGATAGGCGGAAAAGTTTAGCAGTTTATCCGATGGAATCGATGCTTTTGAAAAAATAGAAAGTAACGGTGCGGATACCGAAGAAGAATTAGTTATATTTATTCGCGTACCCTCGAACCCTTCAACCGTATCAAAAAACGAAGCTAACATATTCTCCAAGAACACACCCACGTCACGCTTGAATTGGTTTTCCGTTTCCAAACTATAAATAACGTTATCGGTTTTCATTACGTCGTCCGTACTTAGGACTCCCTTATAATCGCTCTTTGGCTTTATACTAACCAAAACGCACGCAACGATAAGCACGATAACCAGTATCGTAGCAACCGTAAGCATTATATTTCGGGAGTTAAATATCTTAGCCATATATGCAATTATACACTACTTGCGCGCACAAAAGCAATATAAAAAATGTGTTGTTTTAGTGAATTCGCGCCTACGCGCGTGCAAAATTAGAAATAGAGTACAAATACTTGCTAAAATAACGCCTTTATTGTATACTATTTAGGATAAATTTTTAATAGGAAGTAAAAATTATGGCACAAAAATACGATTTTTCAAAAGTCGAGAAAAAATGGCAAGATTACTGGTACGACGGTAAAGTTTTTGAAACCAACGAAGACCCCTCTAAACCCAAGTTCTACGGTCTAATCGAGTTCCCCTATCCCAGTGGTGCAGGTTTACACGTAGGTCACATTAGAGCTTTCTCTTCCATGGAAGTTATTGCAAGAAAAAAGCGTCTTGAGGGCTACAACGTATTGTTCCCCATCGGTTACGACGCTTTCGGTCTACCAACCGAAAACTACGCAATGCAAACCAAACAACATCCCCGCATCGTTACCGATAAAAATATTAAGCAATTTGAAAAGCAACTAAAACAAGTTGGTTACAGCTTTGACTGGGCGCGTACTATTGATACTACCGACCCCGATTATTACAAGTGGACCCAATGGATTTTTATCCAACTTTTCAAAAAAGGACTGGCATACAAAGCAACTACCACGGTAAACTTCTGCCCCAAATGTAAGGTTGTTCTTGCAAACGAGGAAAGCCAAGGAGGTATATGCGACCGCTGTGGTGCCGAAGTAGTTCAAAAGGAAAAGGACGTTTGGTTCCTAAAAATCCGCGAATATGCAGAAAGACTACTAACCGGTTTAGAAAACGTTAACTTCCCCGAAAGAATTAAAACCGAGCAACAAAACTGGATTGGCAAATCACAAGGAGCCGAGGTGACTTTCAAAGTTAAGTACGGCAACACCGAGTATCCTTTGGTAGTTTACACAACTCGTCCCGACACCATTTTTGGTGCTACTTTCCTAGTAGTTTCTCCCGAGCATCCTCTCCTTCGCGACAACAAAGAGTATATCGTTAACGCCGACGAAGTTACCGCATACCAAGAGGCCGCAAAGCTCAAAAAGGAATTTGACCGTGTACAAGTAAACAAGGATAAGACGGGCATAAAAGTAGAAGGTATGGTTGCTATTAACCCCATTACGGGAGCCGAAATTCCCCTATTTACTGCAGATTACGTAATGATGGATTACGGCACCGGTGCTATCATGGCAGTACCCGCACACGACAAGCGTGACTGGGATTTTGCAAAGAAATACAATCTTCCTATTATAGAAGTTATTAAGAGTGACGTTAACGTTCAAGAAGAACCTTACTGTGCAAAAGAAGGCGCAGGCGTTATGGTAAACAGCGATTTCATCAACGGACTACAAGTAAAGCCTGCTATTGCTAAGATGATAGAAAAAATGGAAGAACTGGGCGTTGGTCACGCAAAAACCGATTATAAGATGAAGGACTGGGCTTTCAACCGCCAAAGATATTGGGGTGAACCTATTCCTATTATTAACTGTCCTCACTGCGGACAAGTTACCGTTCCCGAAGAAGAACTTCCCTTAACCCTACCCACTCTAGAGGACTTTACTCCCACCGACGACGGTACCAGCCCTCTTACCAAGTGTACCGATTGGGTAAACACCACTTGTCCTATATGTGGCGCACCCGCAAAACGTGAAACCGATACCATGCCACAATGGGCCGGCTCCAGCTGGTACTTCCTACGTTACCAAAGTCCCAAGGACGACAATCACGTTGTAAACCCCGAAGCACACAAATATTGGGGACAAGTCGACTGGTATAACGGCGGTATGGAACACGTTACGCGCCACCTTATTTATAGCCGTTTCTGGAACCAATTCCTCTACGACATTGGCGTAGTAGAGCATGAAGAACCCTACGTAAGAAGGTCTTACCAAGGTCTAATTCTTGGCTCCGATGGTGAAAAGATGAGTAAATCTCGTGGTAACGTTGTTAACCCCGATGACGTAGTAAAGCAATATGGTGCCGACGTACTTCGCCTATTCATCATGTTTATAGGCGACTACGAAAAACCTGCTCCTTGGAGTGCCGAAGGAATAAAGGGCTGTAACCGTTTCCACCAAAGATTCTGGTCACTACAAGATTTATTAGTAGAAAATTGTGATACTAGCGACCTTAACCTTGATGCTCTTATCAAAGCAGTTAGCGACGACTACGAAGCTTGCAAGTTCAACACCGCAATTGCAAAGATTATGACGGCTCTCAACACCATATCTTCTCGCGGTAAGGTAACCAAGAAGGAACTAACCACTCTTGCTATACTACTAAACCCCGTAGCTCCCCACCTAACCAGTGAAGTTTACGAAATCGTAACCGGCGGTGAAAAGTTAGAAAAGGCAAGTTGGCCCAAGTACGATCCTGCTAAGCTCGTTGAAGACAGCATTGAAATCCCCGTTCAAGTAATGGGCAAGCTAAAAGGAAGAGTAACCGTTTCTCGCGGAGCAAGCCAAGATGAAGTAATGGAAAAAGTTAACGAACTCCACGTTCTAGACGGACTAAACGTAATGAAAGTTATCTACGTTAAAGACAAGATAATAAATATAGTAGCTAAATAACTAAAAAATGCGAAAAGGTTTGAGTAACTTGTGTAAAACAGTTGCAAAAACCTTTTCTTTATAGATATAATATCTATAACCAAAAAATAATAAACTCTATGGAGGACAATCAATATGGCAAATAACGTAAGAGTTGCTATCAATGGCTTCGGCAGAATCGGCCGTTTGGCTTTCAGACAAATGTTTGGTGCAGAAGGTTACGAAGTTGTAGCTATCAACGACCTAACCAGCCCCAAAATGCTTGCTCATCTTCTCAAGTATGACAGCACCCAAGGCAACTATGCAAATTCTCACAAAGTAGAAGCTACCGACAATAGCATTATCGTAGACGGCAAAGAAATCACCATCTATGCTAAAGCTAACGCAGCTGAACTTCCCTGGGGCGAACTCAAGGTTGACGTAGTATTGGAATGTACCGGTTTCTATACTTC
>JAZSLG010000013.1:0-3390 GCA_045535235.1 Candidatus Stercoripulliclostridium sp. | reverse complement strand
CAATGTTGCGTAGTCAATCTTATGGTTTGCAATATCGGGATTGTCGATTGCAGCGTATAGGTTAAAGAATACGTAAATATTCCAAAAACCGAGCATCTTTCTTCTCGCTTCGTCTGCAAGATTGTAACCAAAACGAACGTCACTGGCAATGGGATTTCCCATAAACATGTAACGAATGGTATCGGCGCCCATCTTTTCGGCAGCTTCGTCAAAGCGAATCATATAGCCGGTCTTACTAAATTTACCGCCGTCTTCCTTTATAACGGAAGAGTGTGCTACTACTTGCTTGTAGGGAGCTTTGCCGGTTAGAGTTACGGACATAAAGAGGAGAGAATAGAACCAAAGTCTGATTTGCTCCTTCATTTCGATAACTAGGTCACTGGGGAAGTTATTGTTAAAGTATTCCTTATCACTAAAGTACTTTTTGGTAGAGAAAGGAGTAATACCCGCATCTAGCCAACAGTCGCCTACTTCGGGCACTCTTTCAACTAGTTCGCCACAGTTTTCACAATGGATTTTAACCTCGTCTATATAAGGCTTATGAAGGTGAGGAACGTTATCGATATTGCCATGTTCACTTCTTTCAATCAACTCTTCCTTGGAGCCTATAACGGTAACGTGACCGCACTTTTTACATACGTAGAAAGGCAAGGGGAGACCGTAGAATCTCTTACGGCTAATATTCCAATCTCCCATATTATTTAACCAGTCAAGCATGCGCTTTCCGGCAAATTCAGGTTCCCATTTTACGGTTTTTGCGGCCTCAATCATAAGAGGTTTGATTTCATCGGTGCGAATACTCCACTCGTCTACAAGTTTGAAAACAACGGGGGTCTTACATCTCCAGCACTTGGGATAAGAGTGGGTGTAAAGTTCGGTCTTGTAAAGTTTGCCTTGTTCTTCAAGAGCGTTAACGACGTCGTCAACAAGGTCGGTGGTCTTCATACCGCTAAATTTACCAAATCCTTCCACGATAACGCCTTCGTCGTCGATGGGGCAAATGGTAGGAATACCAAGCTTTTTACCAAGCTCAAAGTCTTCGGCACCGCAACCGGGAGCAATATGAACTACGCCGGTACCTTCGGTAGCATCAACGTCTTCCCAAGGAACGATAACGTGGGTAAATTGTTGACAGTCAAAATCTTCGAAGCAAGTCTTGTATTCTTTGCCTATTAGTTCGGCGCCTTTGAAGGGGTCGCTAACTTCCACTATGTCACCCTTTAGCTTACCAAGAGCGTTTTTACCTACGATAAGATTTGAGCTATCACTCTTAACTTTTACGCGCACGTACTCAATTTCGGGATTGACTGCAAGCGCACAGTTTGAGGTCAACGTCCAAGGGGTAGTCGTCCAAAGTATAATTTTATCGTTAGTTCCAACTATGGGAAGTTTTGCATATATGGAAAGGTGTTCCATATCTGCGTAAGAACCACTCATTTCATGGTCGGAAAGAGAGGTTCCGCAACGAGGACACCAAGGCATGGGGCGGTGAGATTTTACTAACCATCCCTTTTCATTACATACCTTTAGGAAGTGCCAAATGGAAGTAATGTTAAGGTCGGTGTTGGTAAAATAGCTGTTATCCCAATCCATCCATTGTCCAAGACGTTTGGATTGTCCGGTAATAACGCCTGCAAACTTTTCAACTCTACCCATACATTTGGTAGTAAATTTGTCAACGCCGTATTTGGTGATGTCGCTCTTAACTTCTATACCCAAATCCTTTTCGGTTTCAACTTCTACCCAAAGACCTTGGGAGTCAAAGCCGTTTTGATATTGGCAGGACTTACCAAGCATAGCGTTGTACTTGATATACATGTCCTTCATGGTTCTACCCCAAGAGTGGTGAATACCCATAGGGTTATTTGCTGTGATAGGACCATCTAGGAAACGGAAACGTTCGCCGTTCTTATTCTTTTCGACTAGCTTTTCAAAGCACTTTTCGTCTTGCCAAAACTTTAGCGTGGCTTTTTCCATTGCCACAAAATCGGGGGAGGGATTTTCTTTTCTCATATTATACTCCGTATAAAAGATTTGTACGCGCTAGATTATAACACATACGCGCGCACAATATCAAACGTTTTAGTTAATTTCTTTATTATATAAAGGAAAGGTGTGCGTTAAAAAGCTCTAAGACGCACTTTTCCGTAATAGATTTCGTAATTATTGGTATCCTCTGGAGTAAACACGTATTCGTATTCCGCCGTTTGATTGCGCAATATTTCTTGGTTTTCCACCCAACGAACGCTACCGCCAATCTTTTGACTGCTTGATAGCGATATTGATACCTCTTCCAACGAATTAACGTTAGACGGAATATCTGTTTCATAGTTCAAATGAACGTCCGCCTCTGTAAGGACAGCCTTTCTAACGACTAGCTTGATACTAGTGGTAATGCTTTCGTATTTATCCTCGCTCGGAGTATATTTAACCTGAAAGTCGTAACCCAGGTCGCTAACGTTACCAACCAAAGTTTCTTTATCCAAAACGAAACTCCAACCGGTAGTAAAATACATGCTGGCAACCTTTTCCAAACTATCGCCGTACCTAACGACGTAGCTTTCAAGAAGTGCCATATACGAAGGGTCTTCGCTCGCAGGCAACCGCGTTAGCTTTGGAAGAACGAAGGAAGCCGTAACTCCACAAACCGAACATTTGCGAATTTCTCTACCCTCTTTAGAATAAGTAGGCGCTCTATTTAGCGCGTCTTCTATTCTTTCAAATTCATGCTCCACACAAGGCGCGTCCTCTTCCTCCGTTTCATCCGTGCAAGCCACGCTAAAAGGCAAGCAAAGTACTAGCGCAAGTAGTAACGCAAATAAAATAGCCCTATTCAATTTCGCAACTTTTTTCATAACCATAGTATAATTTTACCAAACCGTATATGATTTGTCAATACAAATATAATTTTGCAATTAAGGTAACTTTATTCATATTTTTGGAAACCTATTTTGGCATTTTATCCCATTCGTGCAATCCCTATCATTAAACGCGAAACCCTCTCCGATACTAAGCGGAGTGATAATCAAAATATTTTTCCAAACTAAAAAATAAAAACACTTTACAAACGCAAATTGATTTGTTATTATATATAGGCACAAGGACGATTAACTCAGTTGGTAGAGTGTCTTCTTGACGTGGAGAAAGTCAGCGGTTCGAGTCCGTTATCGTCCACCACCACAATGAAAGCCGAGCACAAAAGTGTTCGGCTTTTTATTTGTGGTAGGTGAACGATAACAGACAGCGCACGCTCTCACAAAGTGAGTGCGGTGCGCAAGTTTTTGCGAGTAACTCACTTCGTTCAAATTATAGTTCGCGTTGCTCACATTATAGCCAAAACAAGTTTGGCATTTTGCTAAGCAAAAACCTGGCGAAAGAAAAATGCTTTGC
>JAZSLG010000105.1:0-1772 GCA_045535235.1 Candidatus Stercoripulliclostridium sp. | reverse complement strand
TAACACCAGCAAGGGGTTACGGTGAGAGTAATATCCACCCCTTCTTTTTTGAACTTGTCCGCGCAAGCTGCCGCTTCCGCTACTCTACCGATCGTCGTATCTGCGATAACTACTTTCACGGGTTCACCGTTTGAATAGAACACGTTTTCTTGAATAAGCTTTGCCGCGCTCTTTGCCATGTTCATGGTTTGCACTTCAAGGCTTTCTCTAACCTTTAAAGGTCCTCTTCTGCCGTCAATCGTCGGTCTAATACCGATTACGGGATAACTCCCGATAAGTCTTGATTTTGCCATAATCTATATATCTCCTTATCTTATTTATTATAAAATTGTTTTTATATAATACGCAATTTTGACTCTATCCACTAGGAAAACTGCGCATATTTATTCTTCCGCTAAAACGTGGTAATAATAAACTGGTATTGCGCTCCATCCGTGACAAAGGCTACCTGCATTGTCAAATGCGCTTGCTCCTTCTATCGTTTCCCAAACCGTATGCCCTTGTTTTACCATCTTCCCGTATTCTTTGCGGATTTCATTCAATACCCAAGCCTTATATTGTTCTTTATTCGTAGCAAGCAATGCATCATACTTAAAGCATTTCATACTCAATGAACAATCGGTAAGTAAACCTCTTATCACCTTTTCACAAATCGCATTGCGTTCTGATTGCGAAGTTAATCCAGCAAGAATAGCCATTGCGTTTCCTAATATAGTATAATCATTACCGTCTATTGTCATAGAATACAACCCAACTTCATCCTTATAAAAGGATTTTTTTGTACATCTCATAATCTCTTGCAATAACGTTTCATAGGAAAATTTTTTACCAAGTATTTCGTCAATCTCTTTAAGATTTTTCAATGCAATAATAAACAATAAGTTGACCATCAAATCAGGAATAGCGTCTTCCGTTCCATGTAAAACCCCATCTAAGTATGGCGACCAATCATAAAAGTTCCAATGATTTTTTCCTTCAAACTTGAGAACTAAACCATCTTTACGATTATCAATGAATACATTCAATACGGAAATGAGCTTATCATAAACTTCTAATGCAAGCGTAATATCGCCCGTATATTTGAGATACTCATTCACTTGCATAAAATAGTAAAGTGAAAACGAAGGAATTGTCAAATCCATACCGCATGGATAACAAATTGACAACAATCCGTCTTCTCTCCTGTCTTGGCTAATAAGTTTTAAGTTTGCACGAACGTATTCAGTATTGCCTTGTTCAAAGACATGGTAGCCACAAAGCGCCTGATTTCGGGAATCATATACGTATAAGCATTGTTCTCGCCACGGTGTATCTACGTAATGCTCCATCATACAAAGTTTCAACGTATTAACACAAGCGTCGTATATCTTTTGATCCAATTCATTCTTAAATTTTACTCGTTTTTCTTCAACGGGATAAACTTGCGGAATCAATCCGATATATTCTATCTCTATAGGTTCTTGCGCATATACTTCTAAGTATCTACACCCCAAACGTAACATATAGTTTGTATATTGATTTCTTCCAACCTTTGCCGTATAATTAAAGCTAAAATCACGGTCGCCAATAATTCTACGAACGTGACCGTCCTGCAAATCTTCTCCCCACGCCACAAGAATTTTTTGTTCACTTTGAGAGAAAAATTCCAAAATGGGCAAACCTACCGTCTCTTCGCCAAGGTCAATCAAATAATAGTTACCCTTATTTTTAAGAACCGTCATTGCTTTTCTAGATAATAATTGCAGTTTCCTTATAGGGCGCTTAAAAAAGCT
>JAZSLG010000148.1:0-13657 GCA_045535235.1 Candidatus Stercoripulliclostridium sp. | reverse complement strand
CACAAGGACCACAAGGTGAACAAGGTCCGGTTGGTCCTCAAGGGCCTCAGGGTGAACCCGGCACGAATGGGGTAAACGACGGAATATATGCCTATGGTGAAGTAAATGCTGTCGATACTCAAGCGCCCATACCTCTAACCTTCTCGCAAAGCACTACGCCAACGGTCATGAGCGTAAGTGATAGTGCGGTTAACGTCCCCATTGGTACCTATTTGGTATCCTATTCTGCAACAATCAGTAGTGATACTGCAAGCATATTGAGAATAGCTTTGGGTATTAACGGAGTTGCGTTAACTACTGAAGAATTGCTTAGCAACACTGCGAGTGGAGAAATAGACAATCTTTCAAAGACCATTGTTCTAACCATTACCGAAGCCACGGCTATATCAATTATTAACACCACCGAAGGTACTATTAACGTAACTAATGCAGGTCTTTCTATAGTGAAATTACAATAAAATATAACTATTAGCCAAACAGCCACTTATAAAGTGGCTGTTTGAGCAATGAACTTGACTTTCATATGGGCATTGTGTATAATGGTATTAGTTCACCATGGAGAAAATTATAAATATGGCAAACTACACACAGCCCAACAAGAAAAAAAGAAAAAGTAAATCATCATCTCCTTCTACGGCACAACTCAATAAAAACTATAATCTCCCCTTTCAAATAGAAAGCATCACTAACAAAATCCCTAATATTTATAAAGATATTGCCGAAAATAATTCTTTTGATTCATATGATAAACTTCAACCTAAAGTTGATTCTCTTATAGAGAAACATTCAACCAATATTCCCGACGAGATCCACAATTTTTTGAATGTGGTTGAAAAAACTCGCCAACATCGCAAAGATATTTTATCTTATTTTGCAATAGTTGAAAAACATAATGATGCCATTAAACGTAGAAAGGCTTATAACGTTAACGTTTTGTCGTGGATTTTATTAATTTTTTGTATTTTGATATTCGTTCCCATAATTCTAGCAGGTCTTCTTGCTTCCATTTTTATGCTTATAACTTCAATCATTTATCTTGTTGGTATTTTTGATGAGCCAACACAAATTATATTTGAAAAAATATTAGCCTACTTACCTCTTAAAGATTGGAATATCCTGTTTTTATATATCGGTGTACCTGTTTCTCTCTGCATTGGACTTGGCGCGCTGTTTGCACTCAAATTCATCCACTCCTCTCTTGATGTCTCCACAAAACTACATTGCCCCTCTAAAAAGCTCTGCATTTGTTTAGCAAACGAGATCGCTACGTTACGAACAAATATTATAGAGAAAGTAAATAATATTAAAAGCCTTCCTACCTACACACCCAAATATGATGATTTACTATTTATCGAACAGCTAATTCGTGAAGAAAAAGAACGTGAACAAGCCAGAATTGCTGAAAATAAGCGCATTCAACGTGAAAAAGAAAGAGCATTAGCAGAAAAGGCACGATTAGAAAAAGAAAATACACCAACGCCACCCAAGGATCTTTGGCTACAAAAATTATTAAATCCAGATGTTATTTTTTGCGACCATTGTGGATGGCGTCACGATAGGAGTAAATGGACTTACATTCGAGCTTGCACTCGTTGTGATTCTTCTATGAAATATGAACTTTATTACGGCACTGTTTATTGCTATTGCCCAACATGTGGCTCAAGCAATTTTTATTACAAATGCCCCGTGTGCGGAAAACCAATTTAATATCAATGGTTTAGGAATATAAGACCTTTAGATTATATTCCCTATTCTTACGCCGTACATGTTCTCAAACGAATCGGCAGTGCGCTGTATTCTATTGAGTAAAGCTTGCGCACTATCAAAGTCCTCGGCGCCCACCGCACCAACTAACTCTCCGTAAGTAATAGTAATATCTATCAACTGAACGTGTGGCAAAAAAAGTTCCAAGTATTTAACCTTTTTCTCCCACCATTTTTGCGTTTCCACTATTGCATCATAATCGTAAGTTTCATCCTCCTCTACTATGAATCCGTTTAGTCTATCCGAAAACTCTTCAAAAGTTTTGTGAATAAAAACTTGCTCAAAGATACCTAGCCCCAATATTACAACTAAAACGACAAGTGCAAGAGTCAGTTTCATTTTAGTCATTGTCTCCCTCCATTTCTCCCACGATATAAGGTTTTCTTTTGGGTTGCAAATATACGTGTGAACCGTCTATCGTCATAAGTAGCACGTCGCGTAACTTTAGACCTTTGTTTTCAAGGTAGCTCATTATCCTTTCTTTGCCGTACTTCGTGTATCCAATATTACACTCCATCAACCTACCTTCCACTACAACGGTTATGGGAATGCCACTTGGCTCACTTGCGTTTTCACGTTCCAAAATAGAAACGTTGCCGTTGGTTTCGTATACTGCGTATTTGATTTGTTCGGGTGAAAAAAATTGTTGTGACCTTAGGCTTTCCAAAACGTCGTTAACGTCCACGTTAAGACTTTTTAGCGCCTCGTAATCCAGTCCGTTTTCATTAATGACAATTACCGGTTTTCCATTAATAAAACGACGGAATTTTATCGACTTGAAAGTCATTACCGTAATAAAGTAATGTAGTAGGAACATTACGAATAAGGGAACTAATCCATAAACTATGGGTACCGAAATATCCTGCATAGGCATACAAGCAAGGTCGGCTATCGCAAGAGTAATCGTAAACTCGAAAGGTTGCAATTCTCCTATCGTGCGCTTACCCATAAGGCGCATACCTATTACTAAAAATACGTATATAATAATAGTGCGAATAAATACCGTAATCATAATAAGATTAGGTTGTGTAAACAGGTGTTTTATATACAAAAAAAAACGCCCTTACGAGCGCATTTTTTATTTTTTTTAACAAACGTTTAATCTAGTTTTAGATACTGTTTTAAGAAACGTCCCGTCTTACTTTCTTCCACCAATGCAACCTCCTCTGGTGTTCCGCAAGCTATAACGCGTCCGCCTTCGTCACCACCGTTAGGTCCAAGGTCAATAACGTGGTCGGCGACTTTAATAATATCCATGTTATGCTCTATAACGATTATAGTGTTTCCATTGTCCGCAAGCCTATCCAAAATAGATATTAATTTTTCTACGTCGTACATGTGTAGCCCCGTCGTAGGCTCGTCAAGAATATATATCGTTTTGCCGGTATTGCGTTTGGAAAGCTCGGTTGCAAGCTTTACTCTTTGAGCTTCGCCACCGCTTAGCGTCGTGGAAGGTTGGCCAAGCTTAATGTAACCAAGCCCCACGTCTTGCAAGCACTTTAGCTTGGGATAAATGGTCGGTATGTTCTTAAAGAACTCGCAAGCGGTATCAACAGTCATATCAAGTACGTCAAAAATAGATTTTCCTTTGTACTTTACCTCAAGAGTTTCTTGGGTATATCGCTTGCCGTTACATACCTCGCAAGGAACGTAGACGTCGGGGAGGAAGTGCATCTCTATTTTGAGAATACCGTCACCCTTACAGCTTTCACATCTACCACCCGAAACGTTAAACGAAAAGCGGGAAGAATTATAACCCCTAGCTTTTGCATCGGGAGTTTGGGCAAACAAGTTTCTAATGGGTGTAAACACGTCGGTGTAGGTTGCGGGGTTTGACCTAGGCGTGCGCCCAATGGGTGATTGGTCAATTTGAATTACCTTGTCAAAATTTTCAACTCCCAAGATTTGGTCGTAGTTTTTGCTTTCGTATTGCTCAGCACCGTTTAGCTCGTTTGCTAAACGAGGGTAAAGTATGCCGTTAACCAAACTGGATTTACCACTACCGGACACTCCGGTTACAGCCGTAATTTTACCCGCCGGGAATGACACGTCAATATTTTTAAGGTTATTTTGTCTAGCGCCTTTTACCGTAAGGAAGCCCCCGGTTCCCTCTCTCCTTTTTGTAGGGATTTTTATCTCTCGCCTACCGGAAAGGTAATCACCCGTAATAGAATTAGGACAGGCAATTATGTCGGAAACGGTACCCTCAGCTACCAATTCACCACCTTTTTCGCCCGCGCGAGGTCCAATATCCACAATGTGGTCGGCGCATCTTATCGTCTCCTCGTCGTGTTCAACAACGATTAACGTGTTACCCAAATTCCTAAGATTTTTAAGGGCGTCAAGTAGCTTCATATTATCACTTTGGTGTAGACCTATACTTGGCTCGTCCAAGATATACAGCACTCCCATTAGTCCCGAGCCTATTTGGGTTGCAAGCCTAATGCGTTGTGATTCACCACCGCTTAGCGTTGATGCACCTCGCGACAAAGTGAGGTATACAAGACCAACGTTTTTCAAAAAGTTTAGTCTGGCTTTAATCTCTTTTAGAATGGGTTCGGCAATAATGCTTTCACGCTCGCCTAATACAAGGTTATCAAAAAAATCTACTAGCTTTATTATACTAAGGTCGCTTAAGTCTGCAATATTAAGTCCGCCAACCGTTACGCCAAGCACCTCTTTACGCAACCTTTTACCACCACAAAGTTTGCAAGGGGAAAAACTCATATATCTATCAAGGTCTTTCTTAACACCCTCGGATTGCGTTTCGCGGTAACGCCTATTCATATTATTTATAATACCTTCAAACGGTGCGTTGTAAACGGTATTAAATTTGCGTGTTTGCCACTCCATCTCAATGGTGTCCTCACCCGTGCCGTAAAATATTATATTCTTCACTTCGGGCGAAAGATCTTTGAATGGCACGTCCATGCTAAAACCGTACTTCCTAGATACTGCTTCAACTTGTCGCGTCATCATTTTACCCATATCCATTATGTTCCATCCACCCACACGAATGGCCCCTTCGTTTAAGGAAAGGTTTTCATCTCTTACGACAAGCGTAGGGTCTACCTCGTGTTTCATGCCCAATCCAAAACACTCCGGACAAGCGCCAAAGGGTGAGTTAAAAGAAAACATTCTTGGAGCAAGTTCGGGTATAGTAACGTCGCAGTCGGGACAAGCATATTTGGTGGAATAAAGGGTTTCCACACCATCGACGTCAACGAGTACCATACCGTCGCCAATTTTAATCGCTTGCTCGACGGAATCGGTAAGTCGCCTTAACATATCGTCCTTAACAATAAGGCGGTCGACAATAATGGAAATATTATGCTTTATTTGCTTGTCAAGTTTGATTTCCTCTTCAAGTAGTCGCACCTCGCCGTCAATTTTGGCGCGCACGAAGCCCATTTTCCTATATCCTTCCAATTGCTTTTGATATTCGCCCTTTCTTCCACGAACGACGGGAGCCATGACGATAACCTTGCTACCCTTTGCGGACTCCATAATTTTAGAGTTAATTTGGTCTACGGATACGCTTTTGATTTCTTTACCACATTTGGGACAATGAGGAATACCCGTCCTTGCATACAAAAGACGCAGATAGTCGTGAATTTCGGTTACGGTACCTACCGTAGAGCGAGGGTTTTTGGAAGTGGTCTTTTGGTCGATAGATATAGCTGGAGAAAGGCCCTCTATAGACTCCACGTTGGGTTTTTCCATTTGACCGAGGAACATTCTTGCGTAACTGGATAAACTTTCCATATACCTTCTTTGTCCTTCGGCAAAAATGGTATCGAAAGCCAAGCTGGATTTACCGCTACCTGAAAGCCCCGTAAACACAACGAGCTTATCTCTCGGTATGGTTACGTTAACGTTTTTAAGGTTGTTTTCCTTTGCTCCTTTTATGATTATATCGTTATTACGCATATTAGAATCCTCTTTGTTTTTTTAGTTCCGCAATACGATCTCGTAGCACGATTGCCGTTTCAAAGTCGTAGGTTGCGGTAGCTTGTTTCATTAGTCCTTTTAATCTTTCAATTTCCGCACTAATATCTTTCTTGGACATTTTCTTGGAGTATCCGTCAACT
This sequence comes from Candidatus Stercoripulliclostridium sp., assembly GCA_045535235.1. Taxonomy (GTDB): domain Bacteria; phylum Bacillota; class Clostridia; order Christensenellales; family DTU072; genus Stercoripulliclostridium_A. The sequence continues at coordinate 7,802 of JAZSLG010000148.1, read as the reverse complement.
TCTTTCTTACTGATTTGAATGGAATTGTTTATTGGCTTTACGATAGTTTGGGGTACTATACCGTGCATTTCGTTATACTCAATCTGCTTTTTACGACGCCTATCCGTTTCATCAATACAGTCTCGCATACTGCCGGTAATCGTATCTGCGTACATTATTACTCTTGCATCTTTGTTACGTGCAGCCCTACCTACCGTCTGTATTAACGAGGTGCGGGAACGCAAGAAACCTTCCTTATCCGCATCCAGTATCGCCACCAGTAGCACTTCCGGAATATCCAACCCTTCACGCAGTAGGTTTATGCCTACGATTATATCTATTTCTCCTTTACGTAGTCGGGTTATAATCTCTATACGCTCCAAAGTATCTATATCCGAGTGCATATATTCCACTTTTAATCCATACTCCAACAAATAGTTGGTTAGGCTTTCCGCCATCATCTTGGTAAGCGTCGTAACCAACACCCTACCACCAAGAGAAATCGCCTCGTTAATTTCCCCAATAAGGTCGTCAATTTGTCCTTCCGTCGGTCTAACGCTAATAGGCGGATCAACCAGTCCCGTTGGACGTAACAACTGCTCGGCAACTTGGGTTGATATACCTAGCTCGTAGTCTTGGGGCGTTGCACTTACACAAACCATTTGTTTAACTTTGGATAAAAATTCATCAAAATTCAAAGGTCTGTTATCGTAAGCAGCGGGTAAGCGGAAGCCGTAATCCACAAGGTTAGTCTTCCTTGCCCTATCACCATTATACATTCCTCTCACTTGGGGTATGGTTATGTGACTTTCGTCAATAAATAATACAAAGTCTTCCCCAAAATAGTCCATCAAAGTAAAGGGCGGTTCACCGGGATTTCTTCCGTCAAAATAACGCGAATAGTTTTCGATACCCGAGCAGTAACCCATTTCTTTTATCATTTCCAAATCGTAATTGACTCTTTCACGAATGCGTTGTGCTTCAATGAGTTTACCGCCGTTGGTAAATTCTTCTACCCTAGTTTCCATGTCCTTGTTTATGGTTTCAAGAATACCCTCTATGTCCTCGCCACCACCAAGTACGTAGTGGGTTGCCGGGAATACCGCTGCATAATTCACACGAGCAATCGTCTTGCCGGAGACGGGGTCAAATTCCACCATACGTTCAATTTCGTCGCCAAAAAACTCTACTCTAAGAGCGCTCTCGGAAACGTTGGAAGGGAATATTTCCAACACGTCTCCCTTTGCTCTAAAGGTAGAACGTTGGAAGTCCATTTCCGCACGCTTATACTGTATAGCAACTAGCTTATCTATTACTTGATCGCGCTCTATTATCTGCCCTTCTCTTAGTGACACCATATTTCTAAAAAAGGCTTCCGGGGCGCCCAAACCATAAATACAGGATACCGATGCAACCACTATTACGTCACTACGCTCGCCAAGTGAAGCGGTAGCGGAAAGGCGGAGTTTATCTATCTCGTCGTTGGTTTGTATTTCCTTTTCAATATAGGTATCACTACGTGGAATGTAGGCTTCGGGTTGGTAATAATCGTAGTAAGAGACAAAGTATTCCACGCGATTATGAGGAAATAATTCTTTGAACTCGTTACAAAGTTGGGCTGCAAGGGTTTTGTTGTGCGCCATTACAAGAGCGGGCTTACCCACCTTTGCAATAACGTTAGCCATGGTAAAGGTTTTACCGCTACCGGTAACGCCGAGTAGGACTTGCGCCCTATCCCCCCTTATTAATCCTTCCGCAAGTTTATCTATTGCTTGACGTTGGTCCTCGGAGGGAGAAAATTTGGAAACCAACTGGAAGGGGCGTCTTTCATAATCCATTAATTACTGCCCATATTTTGTATTACTCGATTAGCTTTCATTATACTATAAATGCTTGTTATAAGTCAATACTCAAACAATTGTTCTAAAAATTTCCTTTTACTGAGGTATGCTTATAACATTTTTCGCGCAAGGGCTTATTTTACTTGTACAAACACCCATTTTAATGCTATAATTATTAGCAATATTGTCGTAGACAATAAAAAATATAAAAGGAGATAAACTATGTACCTCATTGATAGATATTTGGAAAAAGTTGATTTCGATAATTATCAAGATTTTTCCGCTAACCTAAAATACAAACCTGTTTCCACTTTCAATTTTGGTTACGACGTCGTCGATGAGTACGCTAGACTTACTCCTAACAAGCGTGCCCTAGTATGGTGCAACAATTTTGGTGAAGAACATTCCTTTACTTTTAGCGATATTTCTCGCCTTTCCAACAAGGTAGCAAACGTTCTTCTTGCTCATGGTGTTAAAAAAGGCGACTTCGTAATGACCATGCTAAATCGTCGCTACGAATATTATTTGGTTAACGTTGCTTGTTGTAAAATTGGAGCAATTCTTATTCCCGCAACCTATCTTTTAACGGTAAAGGACATCGTATACCGCATTAATAACGCAGGTGTTAAGGCACTCTTCTGCATTAATGAAAAAGAGGTTATCGACTACGTCAACGAAGCTCGTCCCAAGTGCGAGGGTTTAGAATGTGCCTTTACTATTGGCAGTGCGGAAGGTTTTCTCGATTTGCACGAGGAAATGGAAAAGGCAAGCGATATTCTTACCTTAACCGAGGAAGAAAAGCCCAAAATGACGGATACCATGTTGGTATATTTCACTTCCGGCACGACCGGCTACCCCAAGATGGTAGCCCACAATTTCAAGTATCCCCTTGGTCACATAATGACCGCCTATTACTGGCATGCAGTAGTAGACGACGGTCTTCACTTTACCATGGCGGAAACCGGTTGGGCAAAGTTCAGTTGGGGCAAACTTTACGGTCAATGGTTAGCAGGTAGCGCAGTTTTCTGTTACGATTATTACGGCAGATTTACCCCTACCGACGTACTTCCCCTCATCGCAAAATACAAAATAACTACTTTTTGTGCGCCCCCTACCATATATCGTTTCCTTATTAGAGAAAACCTTGACAACTACGACTTTAGTTCTCTAGTAAGCTGTACGACTGCGGGTGAAGCCCTTAACGCCGAAGTTTTCCGTCTTTTCAAAGAACACACCGGCATTGAAATTAGAGAGGGATTTGGACAAACCGAGAGTGCCGTTATTACTGCAAATTTCCGTTTTGACAAAGGAAATCCCGGCTCTTGCGGTAAAGCAACCCCTATTTACGACCTAGTTCTCCTTGACGATAACGATATGGAACTCGAAGGCTCCAACGTAGAGGGCGAAATGTGTATAAAGCTACGCGAAGACCAATTTGGTTTGCTTGCAGGTTACTATAATGACCCCGAGCGTACCGAGTCGGCTTTTGGTACCGGATACTATCATACCGGCGACCTAGCGATGCGTGACGAAACGGGTACATACTGGTTCGTTGGCAGAAAGGACGATATTATTAAGTCAAGCGGTTATCGTATTGGACCTTTTGAGGTTGAAAGCGCCCTAATGGAACACCCCGCGGTATTAGAATGTGCTATCACCGGCGCACCCGACCCTATTCGCGGTCAAGTCGTTAAGGCAACCATAATACTAAACAAAGGATACACCCCTAGCGACGAACTAACCAAAGATATCCAAAACCACGTTAAGCACGCAACCGCACCATACAAATACCCCAGAATCGTTGAGTACGTTACCGAGCTACCCAAGACGATTAGTGGTAAGATTATGAGAAAGGATATCAGAAAGAAATAAAACGCAATTTTATGCAATACTTTATAAAATAAAAACTCGGCTTTATGCCGAGTTTTATTGTTTTCGTTAAGTTTATTCTATAATTATAGCACTCTAATCAATGCATCAACCGTGTTTACGCTCTCTAGAGACTTAATTTCGGCAATAGCCTTATTGATGGCACTTTCACGAGTGTTGTGAATCATGAAAGTTACGCTTGCAACGCCGTCAAAGGCGCTTTGTTGAACGGAATTAATAGATACACCGTATTTACCAAAGGCAGTCGTAATCTTTGCTAAAACGCCTGCTACGTCCTTTACGCTCATTCTAACGTAGTATTCGCTTTCAAAGTCGGTGTTAAAGTCTTCTTCCGTGGTGGGTGCTACGTAAGAAAGCTTATGTTCGCTTTGTATTGCAGCGTATACTATATCGCTAACGATGGCGCTACCGGTGGGTAAGTCGCCTGCTCCTCTTCCGTAAAGCATGATATCGCCAACGTTATCGCCATTGAGAAGAACTGCGTTAAATGAGCCTTTTACGGAAGCAATGGGGTTATCGTTCTTAATAAAGGTGGGGTGAACGCGTGCTTCTATTTTACCGTTTACACTCTTACCGATAGCAAGGAGCTTGAGGGTGTAGCCGAATGATTTACCTGCATCGATGTCAACTTTGGAAATCTTAGAGATACCTTCGCGATATATCTTATCTAGCGGAACTTTCTTGTGGAAACATAGTGAGGAAAGTATGGAGAGTTTATACATGCTATCAAAGCCGTCAACGTCGGCAGAGGGGTTAGCTTCGGCATAACCTAGTCTTTGAGCCTCTTTTAGAACGTCAGCATATTCCAAACCTTCGTCACTCATTTTGGTGAGAATGTAGTTGGTGGTGCCGTTTACTATACCCATAATGGATTGGATACGGTTACCTTGCATACCTGCTTGGAGAGTACGAATAATGGGAACGCCACCTACGCAACTAGCTTCAAAATATAGACCCGCATTACCCTCTTTTGCTGCTGATTCGAGGTCGTCACGGCATTTTGCAAACATTTCCTTGTTTGCAGTAACGATGCTCTTACCTGCCTTAAGGGATGCAATAAGGAAACTGCGAGCTGGCTCGATTCCGCCAAAAAACTCGGCAACGATTTTAATATCGGGATTGTTAACAACGTTGTTAATATCGGTAGATACGATTGCAGGGTCAACACCAAGAGCCTTTGCTTTTTCAACGTCGCGTTCTAAAACGTGAAGAACTTCGATTTCAACGCCGTCGGTGCGCATAATATCTTCTTTCATTTGTTTCAAAATGCGGTAAGTTCCGCCACCTACGGTGCCAAGTCCAAGTAATGCTACGCCAATTTTTTTCATATATTTCTCCTATTTATTCAACTGATAAAGTCTAAGTAATCCTTTGAGTGAAAGTGCGCGGTCTATAACGTCGATAACTTTGGTCCCACCACTTGTAACCAGTTCACTCATACCACCGGTTGCAATAACTTTCACGTTTTCAAAACCGCTTTCCGCCTTCATTTTAGCAATTATGCCCTCTACAAGTCCTGTGAAGCCGTAAATAACGCCCGCTTGCATATTCTCTACCGTTGATTTACCAATGATAGTTTTGGGACGAATTAGCTCGATTCTGGGAAGTTTTGCAGCGGTATTGGTAAGTGATTCCGCGCTCGATTTAATACCGGGAGCGATGGCACCGCCTAGGAAATTACCCTCTCCGTCTATAAAACCAAAAGTGGTTGCGGAGCCAAAGTCAACGGTAATTGCGGGTCCACCGTAGCAGTAATGTGCGCCAACGGCGTTAATAATACGGTCTGCGCCAAGTTCGGCAGGGTTAATATAATTAATATTCATACCCAAATTGATTTTATTGGAAACCATAATGGGCTTAATATGAGTATAGTACGAACACATGTGTTCAATAGTATAGTTAAGTGCAGGAGCAACCGAGCTTATAATAATACCTTCTACTTGGTCGAATGAAAAACCTTGTGAAGAAAGAAGGTCCATGAAAACCATGCCGTACTCGTCTGCGGTTTTCTTATGGTCGGTAGCGACACGCCAAGTACGAACGATTTTACCGTCGACGACGGCACCGATTTTAATATTAGTATTACCTATATCTAAAAGCAGAACCATACTATACTCCTTATATATTGTAAAGATTTTAACATATTAAAGGGTTTTAGTCAATGTTTTGAATGGTGATATAGACCAAATGCGCTATGGCTTTTACTTTATTTGTGTAGAATTACTTAAAAAACACGCGAGATTGGCGGAGAATGCGTAAAATACAAATAAAAAAACAACCCACAAGAGGAGTTTACTCAATCGTAAATGACTCGTGGTGGGTTGTTGTTTTTATAAAGTAGTTTGCGTATTATACAAGCTCAAGAATGCACATCTCAGCATCATCACCGCGACGAGCACCTAGCTTAATGATACGGGTGTAACCGCCCTTTTGGCCAAGTTCTTCAGCGCGCTTTGCATACTTGGGTGCATATTCGCGGAACATCTTTTCTACCAAGGGGTGCTTAACGTCTGCAGTACGCTTTTTGAAATCAGCCTTCTTTTCTTTGTCAGCTTGGATTTCATGAAGGTCTTCTAGAGTTGCCATCATCTTACGACGAGCAGCAAGCTTTTTGGGACCGTCGTTAACGAATTCAACGTCAAACTTCTCGTCCTTTTGGTTGAGCTTTTGCTTGGTTACGGTAACGGTGTCTTCATAGGTATTGATAGCAAGGGTTAGCATTTTTTCTGCAACCTTTCTTACTTCCTTAGCTCTTTCAACGGTAGTTTCAATTTTGCCGTTCCAAAGAAGTTCAGAAGCTTGGCTATATACCAATTGGGTTCTAATATCAGTTCTTCTTCCTAATTTTCTGTTAATTGCCATAGTTATACTCCTTTAGTCTTCCTTGCTAGCTAGTGATTTACCAATGCCTTCAAGCTTGCGGATAACTTCGTCGAGAGATTTTCTTCCGAGGTTACGTACTTTAAGCATATCTTCTTCGGTTCTTTGGGTTAGCTCGTGAACGGTATAGATACCTGCACGCTTTAAGCAGTTAAGGGGTCTTACGCTCAAGTCGAGTTCTTCGATGCTCATGTGTAGAATGTTCGTTTGATCATCGGAGTCACGGCTTACTAGAACGTCCTTATTTGCCATGCCATCCATAAGGTCGATGAAGAGTTTGAGGTGGTCATTCATAACCTTTGCTGCAAGTGATACTACCTCGCTGGGGGTAGCAGCTGCGTTAGTCTTAACGTTTAATCTTAGTTTGTCGTAGTCGATGGATTGCTCTACGCGGGTACTTTCAACCGAATAGCTAGCAGCTACAACGGGAGAATATAGTGAATCAATCGGTATATATCCAATGGGAGCCTTGGAAGCCTTGTTGTTCTTTGCAGCAACGTAGCCTCTGCCACAGCCAATGGTAAGTTCCATATTGAGGGTTGCACCTGCTTCAATGGAGCAAATATATGCTTCGGGATTCATAACTTCGATTCCGGTGGGGAAATCGATGTCACCTGCGCTAACAACGCCGGGGGTATTGCGAACTAGTGTTACGACGGAATCTTCAAAGTTATCGGGGTCGAGAACCTTGATTGCAAGTTCCTTAAGGTTAAGGATTATTTCTGCAACGTCTTCACGCACACCGGGGATGGTGCTAAACTCGTGAGCAACGCCTTCGATTTTTATGCCTTTAATAGCAGCGCCGGGGAGTGCCATGCAGAGAACTCTACGTAGGCAGTTACCAACGGTGGTACCAAAACCTCTTTCAAGAGGTTCAACAACGAAAGTTGCTTCGGAACCGTTAGCATTTTCCTCAACGATGATACTGGGCTTGAAAATTTCCAACATAATCTGTTCCTCCTATCCGGATTATTTAGAGTACAACTCGACGATAAGGTGTTCTGCGATAGATAAATCAACGTCTTCACGGGTGGGGATAGCTTCTACTTTACCGCTTAGAGACTCGGTATCGAAAGAAACCCACTTGGGAAGGTTAGCAATCTTAGCACCCTTGAGTTCTTGGAAGAAGGGCTTTTCTTTCTTGCTTTCCTTAACTGCGATAACGTCACCTTCTTTAACTAGGTATGAAGGGATGTCTACTACCTTGCCGTT
>JAZSLG010000095.1:0-5136 GCA_045535235.1 Candidatus Stercoripulliclostridium sp. | reverse complement strand
GTCTTAGCAACCATCATTACGGATACGCCTGCGTAGTCGCTGGAAGCGGTACCACTCAAAGAGTAGGTGAAGGATACGCCGATTTCACCGTCTGCTACGAAAGCGTTACCAACGTTAGTGTTGTAAGAATAAATGTTTCCTGCGAGTTCGGTAAAGTTTTCTACCCAACTGTTATCGTCCTTTTCGGGAGCGATTAGGTAACCCCAATCTGCGTTAAAGGAGCCTGCATCGTCACAGTAGGAGTACAAATACTTCTCAAAGAGTTCGTATGCTTCGTCATACTTTTGTTCAGCGTAGAGAGCGCCAAGTTCGCTTTGCATTCTTGCGATAACGTCGGCGATAACTTCTTCACTTTCCGCAAAAGCGATAGAGGGGCAAAGGCCTTCGTTTTCGCCGTGGGCACATTCTGCGCCGTCTTCCATTAGCTCATGCTTGGGGCAGTCGAAATCTGCGTCGTAGTCGGGGTTGGAAGCAAGGACCTTTTCGGTATTCATAAAGTACTCGCAAGCCTTTTCTACTTCTTCGTCGTTAGCGCGAATGCTTTCTAAGAAGTTGATTACGTCAGTATCAAACTTGAAGAGCACTTGCTTTACGAAGAAATAGCTGGAAAGGTCTACTACTTGGGGACGATAATAAAGGGTGTCCATACCGGTACCGGTAGAGGAAACTGCGGAAATAAAGGCGGACTTGATTTCGTCGTCCTTCTTGCCGTGGTAACCGTTCTTTTGTTTTTCGTAAAGGTACTTGAACTCTTTAACGATACGTGCGTTAAGGTCTGCTTCGGTCTTGCTATTAAAGCTTGCATCTGCATTCAAATAAACTTCGGCATTGAAAGAGTTGCTTGCTTGTGCCTCAAATTGGCTCTTATAGAAATAATCCATATCGCGGTTGTTGTTCTTTATGTTATCGATGAGTAAACGATATGCTTCGATTTCGTACTTGTCGCCACCGTTGGTTAGTAGAGATTGATATTTTTCCTCAAGGTTGAGAGGTTGTGCTTTAACTGCCTCGGGAATTTCGTTTTCCTTTGCGTAACGAGGAACTTCTACTTCGTCTATAGTAACAACGCTATAATCGGTTTCTTCTTCCTCTTCTGCCTTTACGTCACGAGGATATACCAAAGTATAATCGTATACGTAGGTGTGTTCGATTTCTTCAATTTCACCATCTTCGCCTTCCTTGGTTTCGGTAAACTTAACGGTGAAGTTCTTTTCCTCGGTGCGAGCAGTGTAGTTGGAGGTCTTCTCGCTGGTGAAAGCTACGGAGTAGCCCTCGGAAGGAACTACGAATTCTTGGGATTCGCTATCATCGTCGTAGATAACTTTTGCAACAATCTTGCTTTCGTCAAGGTCTGCGCCGATAAGGCAACCTTCACCATTATCAAAGAACTTTTTGAGGTAACTTAGGGTTTCCTCGGTAAGTACGATTTCTTTGACGTTTTCGCTAGCAATCTTCTTATATTCGCGACTCCATTCGTCTGCCTTTGCTTCTTCTATGAAGGTATCGAGGGAACTCTTGATGGATTCGTTAACGGTATAGATAGCAAGGTATCTTTCTGCAAAGGTGAGGACTTGCTCGGCTCTTTCCTTAGCACCGCCACCAACCAAAGCATCCACGCGAGCTTGGGAGGTCTTGTTCTTGTCGGTCAAATAACCCATTTGCTCGGCAAGTAGATAGGTTGCTTGGATTTTACCTTGCAAGCAAAGGTCCAAAGCTTCGCCAACGGACAAGCCGTAATAGTTAACGTAGCTGTAAAGACGTGAATTGCTATTGCAGTAATCCAAAAGCTCGTTATAGCTAATGGTAAGCGTTACGCCGTTAGGATGGTTTACGGTAACGTAGGTTTCGTTTGCAACACGATAATCGTTTTCTTGGAAGAAAGAGCAACCGACTGCTAGGGACGCAACCATTGCTACAACGATAACGAGTGCGAAAATACTAATAAGTCTTTTTTTCATTATTAAGGTTTACTCCTTAAATTCTTTATAATTATAAATACAACTAGCATTATACTATATTAAAAAACAAAAGACAAGAAAATATAACTAAAAAATAGGTGAACTCTTTTCTAACCACAAGATGTAGCGGTCACGAGGAAATTGCGTAGCAAGGCGATACGGCTCTCCACCGTCTTTTTGCGATTATCAAAGATGATAACGGGCGGAGAGGCGGGTGAAAGTATACTTTCTTTACTAAACTCGGACAACGCACGGAATACTCCTTCGTTGCCAAAAATAGAGTTGTCGTCAAAATGTAGCCCCATACCGTCGTCGGTTGCAACCACTCTTACCGCCCCTATCTTTCTCGCCAAATTCTTTATGAGTCCCACGTTGATAAGGTTTTCCACGCTACGAGGTAGCACGCCGTAAACGTCCTTCATTTCCCTAACAAAACTCTCGTACTCCTCGTAGGAGCTTATTGTTGCGGAACGCTTGTAAAAAGCCACTCTTGCCGAGTTTTCCTTGACGTAATCTTTGGGCAACGTCATATCGCCGGAAATATTGACCTCTATCTCCCTTTCCTTTGCCGGCGCCTTACCTTGCACCTCTTCCACACACTCTTTGAGAAGCTTGCAATACATGTCGTAACCCACTTTCTCCATGTTGCCGTGTTGCTCTTTACCAAGCACGTTGCCCGCACCCCTGATTTCCAAGTCTTGCATGGCAATCTTAAACCCGCTACCCAACTCGGTATAACGGAACAATGCGTCCAAACGCTTTTCGGCGTTTTCGGTTAGCACCTTGCCCTCCCTTACCGTAAAATAGGCGTAAGCAAGGGTGTTGGAACGTCCTACCCTTCCGCGCAGTTGATAAAGCTCCGCAAGACCAAGCTTGTCGGCATCAATAACGATTAGCGTGTTGGCGTCGGGAATATCAATACCGTTTTCTATGATAGTAGTGGCAATAAGAACGTCGCTTTCTTTGTCGTAAAAATCTTTCAACCTCTTAGCAAGCTCACCCTCGTCCATTTGTCCGTGAGCATAGGTAACTCTAATGGAAGAATCCAGTAGCGCTTGCACGTCGGAATGGAACTTCTCCAAGGTTTGAACGCGGTTATACAATATGAAAACCTGTCCGCCCCTGGCAATTTCTCTTTCACAAGCATCTTTTATAAGAGCGTCCGTACATTCCACAACGTAGGTTTCCACCGGCAACCTGTTTTTGGGTGGAGTTTCAAGAGTGCTTATATCCCTAATTCCACTCATTGCCATGTGTAGCGTTCTCGGTATGGGTGTAGCGGAAAGAGAGAGTACGTTAACGTCGTTTTTTAGCACCTTAATCTTTTCTTTATGCTCCACGCCAAAGCGTTGCTCCTCATCCAAAACGAGCAATCCCAGGTCATGGAAAACAACGTCTTTAGCCAATATGCGATGGGTCGCGACTATAACGCTTGTTTCACCACTTTCTATACGTTTTAGTGCGCTCTTTTGATCACTTTGGGATACGAAACGTGATAACATATCTATTTTGATACCAAAAGGCTTAAAACGCTCTTGCAAGGTGTTGTAGTGTTGTTGACAAAGTATGGTGGTGGGAGAGAGGAAGACCGCTTGCTTGCCCTCTATAATTGTTTTGAATATTGCTCTTACAGCAACCTCGGTTTTACCAAAACCAACGTCTCCGCAAAGCAATCTATCCATGATTTTGCCACGCTCCATATCCTCTTTTATTTCGCTAATCGCAATTAATTGGTCGTCGGTTTCTTCAAAGGGGAAGGATTCCTCCAATTCTTGTTGCCAAGGGGTATCGGGAGAGTATTTGTACCCTTTGGAGCGCAGTCTTTTCTCGTAGAGTCTTACTAGGTCAAGCGCCATTTCCCTAATGGAAGTCTTTACCCTTTGCTTAACCTTTTCAAACTCCTTGCCACCTATTTTATGTAGGGCGGGAGTACCTCCACCGGTATACTTGTCCACCTCGTCCATGCGGTCGACGGGTAGATAAAACTTGTCGCCACCGCGATACAGTATGCAAAAATAATCACGAGTGCCAAGCGAAGTCGTCAAAGTCATTAGACCCTCGGAAAGACCAATACCATACTTTTCGTGAACGACGTAGTCCCCCTTTTCGGGCATTACGAAAGCCTGACGTTTTCTCTCGCTCGTCTTCCTTTTTATTTCGGCTTTTTTTATGACGTCATCTGTACCAATAAGAGTTACCTTTGCCGAGGGGCAAGTAAAACCGCGCGTCAGCCTTTCGGGAATTAGTAGCACGGGATAGGTATCGTCGGGGTCGGTGGTAATCTTTACAGCAATATCGTTTTCATAAAAGAAGGTTTGGAGGGATTTGCACGCGCCCTCGTTACCACAGTAAATTATGACTTGGGTACCACTAATATTAGCGGTACGCACGTCGTTAGCAAGCGCCGGATAATTGGAAGAATATTTGGGAAGGGCAAGCGACTTTATGTTAAAAACGGCTTGTGGCTCAAAAAGAGGATTGGATGAGGTTATTTGTTGAAAACCAAGCAAAGTCCTTGTGGCAAAATGAGCGTACAGCTCGTCACGAGTCATTAACGAGTCTTTGTGATACTCCAAAGCCTCCCCCGCTTCCATGAAGGACTTTACCCTCGTAACGTGAGCGTTGCGTTGCAATTTGGCCTTGTCGTCTATTGCCTTTGGCTCGTCAAATACTATTACGGCGTCTTGCGGTAGATAATCAAGTAAAGTAGCGCACTCGCGCTTAATGAAAGGTAGCGCCCAAACGAGCGAGGGGTCGGAGGGGTTAATCTCTAACCGACTTACTACGGAATCTATTATTTCCGCAGTCCTTTTGCCCGCCTTTTTCCGCGTGGAATTTAACTTTGCTATGACTTCATTTGCCAACGTTTGGGATACCAATATATCACTTTTTGGGGATATAATAACGCTATTTAGTTCTCTAACCGAAAGCATTGTTTCGGGAGCAAAGGTGCGTAAGGACTCTATTTCGTCGCCAAAAAACTCCACTCTTGTTGGAAGCTCATGCCCTGTTCCCCAAAGGTCGAAGACGTCACCTCTACGAGAAAATTCGCCGGGTGAAAGCACTTGTTCGGAGTAAACGTATCCCCCTGCGCTTAGCCTTTCCGCGAGGGTATCAATATCTATTTCCGCCAAGTCGGATCGTAGCCATGTCGTTCTGTGAGCCAAGGAGTTGTAGT
>JAZSLG010000002.1:0-5628 GCA_045535235.1 Candidatus Stercoripulliclostridium sp. | reverse complement strand
GCTGTAGTACAAAAACGCGCTAGTTGGGACTTGGAAAGTGCGGAACGCGGAGTGCGGAGTACGGAACAACGCTATGCGAATGCAGAATTTAGAATGCAGAATTCAGAATTGCTTCACTCCGCTACGCTTCGCTCACAAGGAAAAGGTTTAATTTGTTCTCACCGTTGCCTAGCCTCTTAAAAACACGTTAGTTTAGATGCTAGACGAGATAAAGAGAGAGTCCCAAAGGGTTGCTGTACTACTCGTACTGCGCCCTGCAGGGACTCTTTATTTAGTGAAGTATAGCGCTAAAATAACGCGTTTTACTCTCCTTTTTTCTTGGGGTGAAAGATGGGCTCATATTCCATTTCTATGTGTGCTTTGGGGAGTCCCCAGTGGTAACGAGTCGCGAGTAAACGTATGACGATTACGATTAGCATACCAACCAACGAGGGAAGCCAAACGTATGATACGTAAAGCCTAATAACGTAATAGGCGATAGCGCCCACCAGTGATGCAACGGCATATACGTGTTTTTTGAAGATATAGGGAGTGCTTGCGGTGAGAACGTCCCTAACTACACCACCGCCTACGCCACTTAGCACGCCAAGTAAAATGGCGAGTAGGGGGTTTGCGGATAGTCCTTCGGTAAAAGCAATTTCGGTACCGATAACGGAAAAAGCACCCAGTCCAATGGCATCAAAAACGTTGTTAATTTTATCGATTATTAGGCTAATTCCGTCAAATTTTTTGCGTAGGAAGTAAGCAATAAGAAAGGCTATGACGGCGGTTACGAAGGCGATAATAAGAATGGGGTAATTGTCAAAAATGCGTGGAGGTGTGTGGCCGATTATAATATCTCTTACGATACCGCCACCAACAGCGGTAATTGCGCCGATAAACACCACTCCGAAGATGTCCAGTCTAGCCTTTATAGCGCAAAAAGCACCCGATATAGTAAAGGCGATAGTACCCAATATTTCCACGACGAATAAAACAATTTCCGTTACGTCCATAATAAATTCCTAATTTTTAATTCCGAGTGAATTATAGCACAATATCACATAGGAGTGCAAGAATTTGGTTAAGTTAGCAGTAAGAGTGTAATAGGTTAAATATACAAGAGCCTTCCGTATTGACAACGTGTGATAGTTATTATACAATGTATACGTTATATAGTTATAGGTATATTATACGTAGAGGGAGCTAAGAGGGCTATGAAAAAAAGGTACGTTATACTGGTTTTATGTATTTGTGCGGTTTTTGCCGTCATTTTTGGTGCGTGCAACAATTCGCAAAATAATTCCAATTCCAATAAAGATTACGGCACCATTGAGAAGATAGAGGTAATAATAAAGGGTAATAATGATTCTCCCAACTATTACAGTTGCGTCTATGACGATATTCCCAACAACCACGAAGCCTTTACTTTGGAGGACGTTACGGTTAATTACGTTTATACCAATGGGTATAGGAAGAAGATTGGCGAGGATTATTACGAAGTAATAAAATACAATCCCGATGGACAATTGTCTTTTAATAAAGTGCTTTTTGACTTTATGGAAAAGGGGGAAACGAGCGCCAACGTACCCGGCACGTACAAGCTACTTTTCAAAACCACCGACGGCCTTCATAGCGTCGACGTGGTCATTGATATTATAAAAAGCGGTGTAAAAGAGCATGAGTTCAATTTGAAAAGATATACCGATTTGGAAGAAAGCGACAGTGAAAAGGTAGACGTTACTGCTATGACGAGCATTAATTTTGCTCAACAATATAACGCCGAATACAAAAACTATTTCTTTGAAGCAAGTAACTATTCTATTAATGAATATAGTATTAGCTTTGTCGTTACGCCCTATTCCGAAAACATAGTCATTAATCCTATTACCGTAACCTACAAAGGCAAGGAATACCCAAAAGACCAATATTTTGACCAAATCCAAGTGGGCAAGGTGGTAAACGGCAACGAGTTGTTAACCATGGATGACAAGTTATTACCTCCCGGCAAATATTTTGTTTTTGCAAAGTTTGGTGAAACCAATCCACGTTTTAGCGTATATTCCCATCCTATACCGATAGAAATCACTACCGGCGCGCTTATAATCACCAAGGGTAAGACTATTGCGGAAAAACAATTTTTGGGTGATAAAACGATAACCGAGGTAATAATTGGCGACTCGATAACGAGTATTGGTAGCGGTGCTTTTGAGGATTGTACGTCGCTAACGAGGGTAACTATCCCCGACTCGATAAATAGTATGGAAAACGGTGTTTTCAAGGGTTGCACGTCGCTAACGGACATAACTTTCCCCGACTCGCTAACGAGTATTGGTAACGGTGTTTTTGAGGGTTGCACCTCTCTAACGAGCATAACTATCCCCGACTCGGTAACCAGTATAGAATGCGGGGCGTTTGGTGGCTGTTCTTCACTGGAAGAAATAACAATACCATTTGTCGGCAATAATGCAAGTGCAGTAGGGACAATAGGGCTATTTGGATATATATTTGGTACCAGCACGTTTAGCGGTGGCAAGATGACTAAACAGTATTATAACTATTATTCGGAAAGTTATGCTACCTACTGTATTCCTACAAGCTTGAAGAAAGTAACTGTAAATGGCGATATAATACCTTTTGGCTCATTCTATGCTTGTGACTCACTAACAAGCATAACCGTTGGTAACTCGATAGAAAGTATAGGGGATTGGGCGTTTTATGGTTGCCGTAATCTTGTTAGTGTAACCATAGGTAGCTCGGTAACGAGCGTGGGTTATGAGGCGGTTAGTGGTAGTTATAACCTAGTAGAAATCTACAATCTATCCTCTTTGAATATAACGGCAGGTAGTTCATCTAACGGCTACTTAGGCAGATATGCGTTAGACGTATATACCTCGCTTGATAGTCCAAGTAAACTCTCGACGGATAGTAACGGATATATAACATATACCGATGGAGAAGAAAAAATACTAGTAGGATATCCCGAAAGCGAAACGGAATTAACTTTACCAAGTGGTATAACGGCGATTAACAAATATACGTTCTATAACGATGACACAATAACTAGCGTAGTAATACCCGACTCCGTAACAAGCATAGGAAAGGAGGCATTCCGTAATTGCACCTCACTAACTAGCTTAACCATACCTAACTCGGTAACGAGCATAGGAGAAGATGCATTCTATAATTGTTATAGACTCATAGAAGTTTATAATCTATCCTCTTTGAATATAACGGCAGGTAGTTTATCTAACGGCTACGTAGGCTACTATGCAAAGAACGTATATACCTCACTTGAAACACAAAGTAAACTCTCAACAGATAGTAATGGATATATGATTTATACCGATGGAGATGGAAAGATATTAGTCGGATACGAAGGAAGCGAAGCGGAGCTAACCTTACCTAGTGGTATAACGGCAATTAATCAATATGCATTCTATAGAAATAGTTCAATAACAAGAGTAGTAATTCCCGACTCCGTAACGAGCATAGGAGATTATGCATTCACTTATTGTACCGCACTAACAAACGTAACCATACCTAACTCTGTAACGAGCATAGGAGATTATGCATTCGAATATTGTACCGCACTAACAAGCGTAACCATACCTAACTCTGTAACTAGCATAGGATATGGTGCATTTTCTAATTGCACCTCACTATGTTATAACGTAAAAGATAACGTAAAGTATTTAGGAAACGAAGACAACCTATACTTAGTAGCAATGGGAATTGTGGATAAAACGGCAACGTCGCTTACCATAGCGGATAGCTGTAAATTTATAGGATATGATGCATTCCGTAATTGTACCTCACTAATAAGCGTAACTATTAGTGACTCAGTAGAGAGCATAGGAAGTTATGCATTCTATAATTGTACCTCACTAATAAGCGTAAATATTGGTGACTCAGTAGAGAGCATAGGAAGTTATGCATTCTATAATTGTGCCTCACTAAGTAGCGTAACGATAGGTAACTCCGTAACCAGCATTGGAAATAGTGCATTTGATGATTGCTATAAGCTTGTAGAAGTCTATAATCTATCAAGCCTTACCATAGAAAAGGGAAATTCTTCTAACGGCTACGTAGGCTATTATGCGTTAGACGTATATTCCTCACTTGAAACACCCAGTAAACTTTCAACGGACAGTAACGGGTATATAATCTATACCGATGGCGAAGAAAAGATATTAATAGGATATGCAGGAAGTGAGACAGAGTTAACCTTATCTAGTGAGATAAATTCAATTTACAAATATGCTTTCTATAATAATAGAACAATGACTAGCGTAGTAATTCCCGACAGTGTAACGAGCATAGGAGGATATGCATTCCGTGGTTGCAACTCCCTAACTAGCTTAACCATACCTAACTCTGTAACTAGCATAGGACAGCAAGCATTCTATAATTGCCCAATAGAATATGCAAGTATTCCAACTATTGCAATAAGTTATATTTCTAAATCAAAACTAAAAGAAGTAATAATTACAAGTGGGGCAAGCATAGGAAGTTCTGCATTTGAAGATTGCACCTCACTCACTAGCGTAACTATAGGAAACTCGGTAACTAGCATAGGAGATTTTGCATTCTATAATTGCGACTCACTCACTAGTGTGAATTATCTAGGAACAATAGAACAATGGTGTGGAATAACGTTTGGTGATTGTTATGCAAATCCGCTATATAATAGTAGAGCAAAACTATATCTAAACGGAGAAGAAGTGACCGATTTAGTAATACCTGATACCGTGACGGAAATAAAGGCTTATGCATTCTCTAACTATGACTCATTAAAAAGCGTAACCATTGGTAAGTCGGTAGAGAAAATTGGAAATCATGCCTTCTCTAATTGTGACTCACTAACAAGTATTACCTTTGAAGACCCTTCCACTTGGTATAGGACCGAATCATCTTCTCAATGGAAAAATAAGACGGGTGGTACGCTCGTCGACGTAAATATACCAACTAGTAACGACGAGTTGTTTGACGTTGATTATGACGAATATTGGTACAAAAAGTAAATTAATGGGGCAAATAGGGTCTCTTCTATTAGGGATTTTTAGTTCATAACAAAAGTATAGCCCACTATACTTCGCAAGTAGCGAAATATGGTGGGCTTTTCTTATCCACAAAAGATTAGGTTAATATAGTTATATTTTTAGCCTTGTGGCTAAAAGTTATATTGCTTGTTTTACAAGCAGTTATATTTTGGCTAATGCCAAAGTTATATTAAATAAATCCACAACTTGCCAAGGCAAATATAACTGCCGAAAGGCAATATCACTCGTCGTTAGACGAATATCACAAATCCGTAAGGATTTATTTAGTTGTCGCAATTCCCTACGGGAAGAGCGACTATTCCTTGCTTTTAATTTTATTGCATTTTAAGATTTTTGTCAATGATTTAAGTTAATTTAAAGGTTTATATTTACTTATACCTACTATAAGTTCTATTTATAACAAATTTTCAATTTTAAGTTTTAAGGCGTAAAAAATCCCCAACCGTTAGTCGCTCTTCCCGTAGGGAATTGCGACAACTAAATAAATCCTTTCGGATTTGTGATATTCGTCTAACGACGAGTTGTATTGCCTTTCGGCAGTTTTATTTGCCTAACGGCAAGTTAAGGATTTATTTAATATAACTTT
>JAZSLG010000071.1:0-70984 GCA_045535235.1 Candidatus Stercoripulliclostridium sp. | reverse complement strand
TATATACAGGCATGCCCGTAACGGTCAACGTCATTTCGGTCGTGCCATATTTTAACGCATTTATTACACTCTCACCGGCATTAAGCGTATAAAACATGCCAAAATAGTATGTTCCTACCGATTGCGTTGATATATCACTATCATCGTTATTATAACCATTGCAACGCTTAAATTGTGTAGAAGCATTGCCCGCGTCAGTCGTCTTCATAACAGTAAACAAGTTGTCCTTAGTCCCAGAAGAAGCACTTACTTCTATACTATATTGCGACAGAAAACTCGTTACATTGTCGCCGTTCAAAGTATTAACAATGCTATTGCTTTGTTTCCAAGCACCAGGATTTAGCCCTTTATCACTTCCCCATGTTGAAGGCGTTGATATGGCTGCTTCTGCAAACATGCCTCTTAACGGCACCGATGCAAAAATCACTCCGCAAATTAACGCTAAAGATATCAGCATTATTGCAAAAACAATGGGTTTGGTTATTCTTCTACTAGTATTTGCTCTCATCATAATTTATTCTCCTAGATATTGGCGTTTCCGCTAATAAGTGGATTCCTTAATTTTTCTCGTTGTTTGGTTTTTTGTTATCTATTTACTCAGGTATATCTCTTTTAGATATTCCATGCTCTCTTTCGTCGTTTTGTCGGGGTTTCTCGTTGTATCATGCTCTATTAGCGCACTTTCCGTCCCCGCCCTTTCGGCATTTTTGAGTATGCTCTCAAAGTCTAACTCGCCCTTTCCTACGTCTTGGAACCTTGGTAGCTTGAGTATACTCTTCTTCCAATCTTTAAGGTGTATATCTCTCACTCTATCTCCCAGCTTTAGTATCCACTCGCTAGGGTCATACCCTGCGTATTTACACCAAAAGGTATCAAATATGAACTGTAGGTTGGGACAATTATCTCTCAGGTGTTCTATTACCAGTTTGTCCCCCATTTTCTTGAATTCCATAGAGTGATTATGGTATCCAAAGCTTAGTCCATAGGGTTTTAATTTTTCCCCTATCTCATTCGCCTTGTCGCAAAACACGTTTAGCTTGTCCAACGACTTTAGGTATTCTCCCTTCATCATTCCAAGCCCCACGGTATGAGCGCCTATTTCGGCGTGCCACTCGGCAACCCTATCCGTGTCTTCCGTTATCTTTTTCCACGGAGTGTGACTAAGTGGAATACTAATTCCACTCTCTTTCACTATCTCTTTGAGGGCGTCCTTGCTAATATCAACTCTAACGCCACTCCATTGAGCTACCGTACAACCGTAATCATTTAGCCTATCGAAGACTTTACGAAGGTCTTCTTCGGTTTTAATAACGTTACGATAGGTATAAAGTTGTGAGCCACATTTTATTTTCATATTTTTCGTGCGTGCGTACACGCGATTATCATTATTAGTTATTAGAATTGGTACGCGCACCATCCGTCAAAGATGGTACGCATACTCTCTAAATTAGTTTATTTTCTTGGTCTTACCGCGGATTAGGAAGAATACCGTACTCATTAGCGTTAATCCAAGTAGTACCGAGCCAAGGATTATCAACCAATCGTAGTTGGATTCCTCTTCTATGGTAAGAATGGTGGTGTAAACCGTTTCGGCGTGATATTCGTCACCTGCGTAGGTTACTTGAACGGTGTACTTACCTGCAGTGGTAGGCATTTTTGCATAGCGAGTGCCGTCTGCTGCAATATACTCTATGGTTACGAGGTCACTTTCATTGTGGCTTAATCCATTTGCAACGCCTACGATTGCGCTGGGGCTAGTTTCAGATTGAACGAGTTGACCATTAATTTGAATGTGAGCTTGTGCCTTTTGTACCTTTAACTCGATAGTACCGGTTATGGTGTTACCGCCTTGAGCGTTACCCTCGTAGAACTTGTAGAATTCTTGACTATGGGGAGTAAAGGTCCAAGTATAGGTGGTAACGGTGGGAAGTAGCACTTGACCGGGGTCTAGGGTGATGGTACCAAGTTGGCTATCGCAACGTAGTGCGGGTAGCGGGTCACCGTAAGTCAAAGTACCGGGAACTTCAAGAGCGTTTACCTCGTATTTAGCTTTGGTTATTACCAAGGTTAGCTCAACTTCTTGAGATACGTAGTTATCCTTGCTTACTGTAGCAATAATGCTATAGATACCGGGTTCTCTAAAGTAGGGAGCTGTGGTACTACCGGAATAGGTTACCTTTGCACCTCTCTCAACGTTCTTAAGCTCTAGATAGTGCTTTAGTCCGTCGTAAACTATATCTTCGCCTCTTACGAATACGATGGGGGCCATAACTGCAGGCTCTACGTAGTAGAAGGTGCTATATGCAACGCTCTCGCCTTTTTCTTCGTCGAATAGACCGTTTGCCAAATAGTAGTTTACGGAAGTGATACTTACTCTGGTGCGGTATCCGTCATCGGTAACGTTAATATTGTCACCTTCGTATTCTTGGCTAATAGTCAAAGCATTTTTGCTTTCACCGTTTACCAAACCGAAAATTTCGTAATCAACGTACTTGCTTTGTCCGTCGTAGATGGTATTAGCGTTAGAGGTAAACTCAATTTGTAGTTTTGCACGTTCTACAAAGTAGGTAATGCCTTCTACAAAAGTGATGCCGTAGTTAGCGCCTATTGCCAAAGAGCCTACGCCAATCTCGTAGGAGCCTGCGTTTTGTGCGCCAAGGCTCATACTGCCGTTCCACTTGTTGTTTGCAACCAAAGTCGTTTTTTCAACCTCGTAATCGGCATCGTAAAGGGTTGTCTTGTCGTATAGTTTGCCGTTTCTTAGTACGTTGAAAGTAAATTCCTTAACGTCAACGTCAATGCTGGTTTCGACACCGTCTACCTCTTGGAAAATTCTGCTTTCGCTTACGTCAAACTTATACCAGTTGGCAAAGCTTCTAATTATCATCTTTGACAAATCGACGTAGTAATCGCTACCATAGGGGCTGGAGTATAGATATTCGTCCTTCTTGTTGGTTGCGGAAAGCTGACTGAGCGTGAAGCGGTCTTCGTAACCGTTTATGTCAATGAAGGAATATCTCGTGCCGTTTAGCGTCAAATTCCAGTAAGTTTGTATTCTTACAGTCTTTTTCTTCAAGTTTATTATGGCGCTTAGGTCTGCGCTTATATCGTAGGTACCAACGTATGCGTTATTTGCGTAAATGCTTTCTAACTCACTCGTGGACAAGTTTGCAGTAACGATATCGCCTTCCAAGTCATAGTATTCGAAGGATACCGTTTCCACTTTGAGGATGGCAATTCTTTCTACAACCGAGGTATTAATATCGATTAGGAATGCAGAGCCGTTAGCATGTTTATAAATTGCCTTGCCGTCTACACCCACTTGATAGTACGCACTATGGTCGATTAGTACGGAAGCAGTCGTACCGTCGTTAGGATAGGTAATCTTACCAACTGAGGTACGAACGTCGTAGACGACGCCGTCTTCGTCAACCACCTTTAGAGTAGTGTAATTTACGGTAGCTCTCTTATTGGTACCGTCTATAGAGTCGAAGGTGAAGATATTGTTGCTAGATACGTTTTGAATCTTAACTACGTTTACTCTGCCTTCGCCGTCAATTTCGGTAAAGAAGTATCCGCTTTCTACGCCTAACGTATACTCTATGCCGTCGTTCAAGTAAACGATTTCGTTATCCAAATCAATAACGTAATTCTTGCCCTCCCCAGAGGTGAAAGCTACTTTACCCTCAACGTCGTCAAGGTCGCCAAAGTTGAACTCTACGGTAGTATTTCCATCTACGAAACTACCGGAAACTAGGGTTAGTACTCTAGTATAGTAGTCAAGCCATGCATCTGTTAATAAACCGGTATCGGTAATTATGGTATATACGTAGCCGTTATCAGCAACGTACTCGGCGGAAGAAATATCGATAATTTCGTTCTTATCCAAATTGCCCACGTTGGAGTATACCATATATTTGTAACCGTCACGTTCGTAAGAGTAAACGTAAGCAATTGCGTTGCCGTCCGTATAGGAGCCGTCGTATACGTTTCCTTGTCCGTAAATGGGCATTACCGTAATAACGAGTTGATTAATATTGAGTGCGCCCTCGAATATCATGGTAGTAGAGGTAAATACGTCTTTTTGCTTGTTTTCTATGTACGCAACACGAACGTCGTACAAACCGACCTCGGAGGGAGCCAAGGTTGACCACGTCTCGGTACCGTACTTCCTGTACTCGTAGCTGATAGTACCGTAGTAGCAGTTGTAATCAAGTTCGTCTATGCCTTCAACCCACTTTACGTATTCGTTGTCGTAGCTAGCACTATCGAATATCTTTGCAACGTTTGCTTCCATACGCGTACCGGCATAATCTACTTCTTTACTTTCAAGAGTAAACCACGGCACGATGTTGTTGATGGTCAAGTAGTCTTGCTTAGTTACGGAAGTGGTACTATAGTTGGAAGAACCGCTTTGAAGCACTTGGTAAATAACCTTAATGCTATACTTACCCGAAGTCGTGGGAGGAGTGGTGGACCAAGCGTATTCTATCTTGTTGGTAGAAGAGTTGGTGTAACGAGTACCATATTGAACGATGATTTGTGCAACCGCGTTGTGGTATTGGTCGGGAGCGATAAGGTCTTTAGAGGGACCGTTAACGTCTGCCGTAGCGCCAAGTAATGCAAACGCGTTATCTACGCTATTGTCAAGCACGTCGTAGTAAGGAGCAATATTGGTACCAAAATCAAATACCATCGGGTTGATAATGATATTGGGTTTAACGGGGTCTATTGTTATAACGCCAATGCCTATTTTACCGTCGTTATCGGTGTGGTTAAAGTAGTTATCCTTTTCAGCGGCACGATATTTTACCAATACGTCGTAGGTACCTGCGTTTACGGGACGATTAATCGACCAAGCGTCTTGGGTACCACTCTTACGATATTGATATACTAGCGTGCCCTTGGGTACGTCGTATTCTCCGGGAGCAATTTCTACACCGTAGAAGTATACCGGGGGCATTTGAACGCCGTTACCAGTATAAGGAGAGTTATAATTGTTTAATATCTCCTCAATGCGTACACCTGCGGGATTAATTTGCATTACGACTGCGGTTTCTACCGGCATGGAAGCATAATAGTTATCACCACTTTCGTTTGCGATATAGGTAATCCTTGCCTTGTACTTGCCTGCGCCAACGGGCGTAGTAAACTCATCACCGTACTCGTTAACGTAAATTACGGAAATGCTACCTTTGGGTTTTCTGTCTGCATTTGATTGGTCTGCGGGAACGGGAACTAGGACTATCTCGGAATTTGACAAAGCATGTCCCTTTGCGTCGTAGGTTACGGTATGCCATCCGTAGCTCATTCCATCTAGTTTGACAACAATTCCACCCTCGGCAAGGTCGTAAGGCGTAATGGTTATAACTTCGGTAAACGTTGCCGTATTTCCTCTAATTTGGGCGCCCTCTTCCGGAATATAGGTAACCTTAATCGCATAGGAACCAACGTCCTTTGGTTCGTCGGAAGTAAAGGTAATACCATCAATAGAATATTCTACGTTTATAGTTCCGCCACTAATAGTTTGGGTTATACCGGTTTCTTGGGAAGTAAAGGTTATTTTGAAGTCCGCTTGAGCGTTAACACCAAAGCCTTTACCATCGTATTTGTGTGCCTTCTTGCCACCGGTGTAATTTATGGTAGCAATACCGGTTGCAACTTCAAGTACGTCCTCAAAGTACACGGTAACGTCGGAGTAACAGTCGTCGGCGTTTGCAACGTAGATAACTATCATGTCGTATACGCCGATTTCCGAAGGAGGAGTATCGGTATACTTGCTCTCATCGTAGCTAATAATTATACCGGTTTCCTTGTCATAATTGGGTTCATA
Organism: Candidatus Stercoripulliclostridium sp.; assembly: GCA_045535235.1. Lineage (GTDB taxonomy): Bacteria > Bacillota > Clostridia > Christensenellales > DTU072 > Stercoripulliclostridium_A. The sequence goes on along the minus strand of JAZSLG010000071.1, from coordinate 65,151 downwards.
GCCCTCTTCGGGGTTAATTTCGAATAATAGCTTATTTGGCTTGGGGTTACCTACTTCCTTACCGCCGGGTAGTCTGGAGATGACGGGTTGAACGTATTTAGTGTCAATAGGTCTACCCGAGGAATACTCTACTTCCGCTTTATTCAAAGTAATGACGGGAGGAACTTTGTTAATAACTATAGCTCCTTCAAACTTTTGTATAGTAGTGGTGTAGTTATCGCCGTCTGCTGCGTAGAAAGTAACTTTTACCGAATAGGTTCTAGCATAGGATTGTGCTATACTCGTTTCATTGGTACCATAGCCGTAAGTAAAGGTTATTCTCGTCTTATCGTTTTGAATAGGTAAGGTATGGTCTAAGCTGAGTCCTTGTATACTTACGTTCTCTTTCGTCATGGGTACGGGTGAACCGTCGTAGTCTTTTTCTATTGCAATACCATCGGTTGCTTCTTGGAACTCTCCGTCTACGGTCTTACCAATCTTAATAACTACTTCGGCGGGAATAACGTTCAAGTCTACCGCTACGGTCTTGAATACGTAGCTGGTTGCACTACCATTCGTTAACGCAACAACGTAACCGCCAACGCCGGTATAAGTATCAATCTTTTGAGTAGTAATAGTCGTACCCGTGCTTTCATTGGTAACGATTACTATTCCGCCGTCAAAGTTTACGGTAGGAGCTATGAATGAAGCATCCTTTTCCATCAAAACACTCACGGTATCGCCAAAGACGAAACCGTCGTAGTTTATGGTATAATCCGTAGAAGTGGGATTCTTTGCACCATATACTTTTGTAATAGTATTTGCCGAACTTCCTGCCATGGAAACGGAAACCATTACTTCTTTTTTTCTAATCTTTAGGAAGCTTTCTTTATATCTGATATCATAGTTGTCGTACAATGAACCTTTGGTTACGTAAGCATCGTCAAGTTGGAATACCTCCAATTCGTAACCGCGGTCTTCGTTAACGTCTCTATAAGATTCGTCGTAAGCAACTTTGAATCCTTGTATAATATCCTCTATGCTATCCTCTCTGGTACCGTAATTCAACGTAGTCCAGGGGTCGGACTCGGTAGGATTGGTGTTACTAGACTCAGTCGTATAGGTGAATTTGAACTCTGGCGTCTCGCCGTATGCAACGGTTAGCTCTTCAAAAGATATGTATAGTAGTCTCTTCTTTACCGTTACCGATATATCGTCTTCAAACGCTAAATAAGCCTTCTCGTCGTCGCCGGCATTAATGTAATCCAAAGCAACGTATTTACCGCTATTGGAATCGTATTCACGCGGAACGTAGCCGTTGTGATAAACGGTTATCGTTGCAGTACCGGCAATACCAACGCTTGCCGTTCTAGTGTTACCGGTGCCGGTAACCAACACGATATAGGGGTCGTAAGCACCGTTACCATTAAGGTCGGTAAAGGTTTCTCCCGCGTCGTATTTGCCGTTTAGGTTGGTATCAACGTAGGTTTCCGCCGAGCAGTCGGTCTTTACGGAGTATCCAAAAGCGTTTTGTAAGGTAGCAGTAGAATTTAGGTTGGGAGCAATAGTAAAGTTCTCGTTACCGTAAATCTTGCTAATATAGGTAGGTACGCCGTTACCGAAGCTATCTTGACGTTTTGCATAAATGGAATATACGTTATCCTTACCCCAAGTGTGGGTGTAGCCCTTGTAGTTACCGCGGTTTTGGTAAATAACAGCGCTTTCACCCTCCCCTATCTTCGCATCGGGGTTGGTAGTCGAGGTGTTAAGACGATTGTTTTCTATAACGTCGTCTTCTTGAACAGCATATATTCTTACTATACCGTAATTATTGCTAAAGGTTAGCTTTGCGGTAGTCTTTGCGTAAATCTTGCCATCTATTTCGGTGGCTTCCAATTTGGTGTAACTTACACTAACTACACCCGAAGTGGAACCCGAAATATTAATCGCCTTAATCTTAACCAAACGTAAGGGGTAAATAGCATCGGTGTAAGCGACTACGGTCATAGTCTTTGCTACTACGGAATTAATTTCGTAATCTGCGTAATGAACGCCGATATTGCCATCGTTGGCTTCTTTCTTTAGCGAGGCTTTGTTTGCCCAACTTTCAAGAGCAAGGATATCCTCGTTGTAGCCGTTACCATAGGGATTTTCCAACCATACGTTTTGTTCCTTTTGGGTAATTGCGAAAGTTGCCGTCTTTTCTCCGGCATAGTTTCCTATACCTACTACGGTAACCTTACCACCCTTAAGTACGTCAATGTTGTAGTCAAGTCCGTCTTGGGAAACTTTATCATCACCATACTTTAATTCGTAATCTTTACCAAGAACTAATTTTACCTCGCCTAGACCGGTATCTTTAACGATTTCACCGGTGGGCGTAATCATGCTTCCCGTATATTCAAATTGGGTTGCACTAAGGGATATGGATAACGGGTCGTATCCCTCTTTGGGACTAAAGTTCCTAGGATAAATCTTAAAGGTGATAGTTACTCTACCCGTATAGTTACCAAGGCCTTCTACGTAAAGTTCACCGGAGTCGTCGCCTGCGTTAATATTTTCGCCCCAGCCGACAACCACGTAATCGCTATCTTTGGCTAGAGGAGCGTTCGCGTTTGCAACGGTATCCCAAACGTAAAGGGTATTAGTGGTGGTGGAACCCTTAATAGTATCTTTTTCCGTTTCTAAGGGTAGGTCTTTTATGCTTTCACCGTTATAGGTTGCTACGCTTTGGTTATTCTTCCAACTTGCGTAAGTTTCAACGTCGCTAGAATCCAAATTCTTGGGTACAATCGTAAAGTATGCAACTATACCTTTGCCGTAATAGTTACCACCCGTTCCCTTGTTTGGAGAATCTTTGGAGTATCCGGTAAAGTCAATCGTAATATAGTTGTTTGCTTTTTGGTCAGCATCGCTTGCGTAAACGAACTGATTTTCACCGTGAGCATCCGCTTTGTTGTAATCTACTCCACGACGAAGGGTTACGTTCTCGCCATCAACGACTATCGTTATAGTATCCGGCGTAGGATTGATTACGGAACCGGTATAGGTTTGGTCCTCAAGAGGAACTATTAGATTTTGTATCTTGCTAACGTCTCTTGCAACAATATAGTAGTAAGCACTAATAGTACCTTGGTAGTTGCCCTTTCCGGTTACCGTCATTATTGCGTATTGAGTTACTTGGGTATTGTTGGAGAATGAGAACTCAAAGTCAACGCCCTCTTCCAAAACCTCACTGGTTATAGTCCCGGGTAACGGATATGCTATAACTTGACTCGTAGTCGTAACGGGTATGTCCTTACCAACGTAGGTAACAACGTTATTCGCGCCAGTAGTCATAATCCTACATACGGTTTGGTTGGTACCGCTACCAAGACCGGTAGCAATCTCCTCAAACGAACGAGGAGTAATACTAAATAGAGTAGAAACGTTACCTATGATATTGCCGCCCGCGGAAAGATTGAAGGAGATTTTGGCGCTATCCGATACGGTTACGTTATTCTCATAGATAAAGTGAGAAGGAAGAGTACCATTATAGTACGCGTTCCATGCATTAAAGCTATGTACTCCGCCAACGCCCGTCTTGCTTACGTCGATAGCATCTTCGTACACTAGTCCCGCACTTATAGCTTCCTCACGCGCGATACTATATGTAATAGGAAGGGTTTCCTTGTTGGAGTAGGTATTGTCACCTGCTGAATACAAATAAGGATATAATCCGGATACCTTTATTTGAACCACGTCGGGTATCGGCGTGATTGATTCAGAGGTATAAACGTGCGATAGCGTTTGTGGTATGAGGGTTACGCTACTACCATCAGGTAAATTATTCAAGTCAAGAGGGGCAATATTAAAGAATGCTTTGAGTTCACCTTTCATATTGCTAGATTCTTGTGCCATTAAGATACTGAAGTAAGCACAATTTTCCTCATTGGTCGATGAATTTGGCAAATAGGTACAAACGTCAACGTTATTCTCGTATACCAAGTCGGGTATTAAAATGTTGCCCAAGTATTTAATATAGAAATAACTATAACTATCGCCAAGATAATTTCCACCTTCGTCTTGCATTACTAAAGACGAATATTCCTTATTAGTATTTACCGCACCTGTATCGTACTTACCATTGCCGTTAAGGTCGGTAAATTCTTCGCCCGAATCGTATGCGCCGTTACTGTTTTTATCAACGAAGGACTCGTAATCGTATATGTAATAATGCCCGCCACTCGCTTTATAGGTTGAAAGAGCGTCGTTGTAAGCAGAGGCGTTGGTGGCAGTCCTAATATAAATCGTAAAAGTCTTGGTTTCCTTTCCCGCATTCAAATCGCCTGCTTGATAAACGTCACCCGTTATACGTATTGCAATAACGCCGTATTGGTGTAGTTGGTCACCGGTACCGGGTCTTTGCTCGTATCCGTTATATACGACTCCGTAGTTTTGTTGTATTTCCGTCGCCATGGCGGATTCATAAGTAAAATTACTTATATCAAGATGGTCAATACCAAACTTAACGTCGTTTTGGCCGGTAAAGTTACCCTTTGCTCCAAAGGTAAAGTATGCACCGTTAATAGCCTCTCCAAGTGGATCACGAGTAACGTTCACGTTGTTTGCATACGCATTAATTGTATAATCCGTAGAGTTAAGCATTCTATACGGACGTCCGTTTACTACTATATCAACGTAGGTTGGAACGGGAGTATACGCAGTACCGGAATAGGCACGCTTTTCGATATCCGCAGACGTGGTTACAGTGTGATTATTATCCGGGTTATTAGTTACGTTAACTGCTTTAATTTCAAACGTCGTAATATAGTAACCCAGCACCTTACTGGTACTCGTCTCCGTTCCCGAAACGAACACGCCTACTATAAGTCTGTATTGACCGGCGTTATAGGGTTTTAAGTTATCCTTGTAGGTCTTACCTCCGTCGGCAGATTGATACATACCGTGGCTAGAGCTAAAGGTTGAGCCGGTATCGGAGTATACGCCTCCCGTTAAAACGAAGGAAGCCGAGGTACCGGTATCGGAATTAGCACTAGGAACTACGACTGAGGGGCCTTGTCTAACTAACGTAGGATTGCCGTTAGTATCCAACTCCAACGTCCCGTCAGACTTTAAGAGTTGTAGGTAGATCCATTCCCTGTCTACGTCTACTATATCCAGTTTCCTAAAGTACGCCGTTATCTTGGTCTCCGTATTTCCTTTCAAGTACGCTCCGTCTATAATGTTTAACGTAGTAGACCGTTTATCGTGTGAGCTACTAAGCCCTCCCGACACTATCTTCCACCCCGAAAAATAGTAGCCCGGATCGGGTTTTGCAATTACGTTACCTATATCGACACCGCCGTAAAGATTTGCAGAGTCAAATGATACTTTCGTATAAGTTTTGCCATCAGTAGCTGACCAGGTATCAAGGTTATCATCCGTAGATGATTTACCAAAAGTATTGGCAACCGCGGGATATATGTGTCCACCTGCGCCATTAACGGAAAAACTAAGCTTAGCGTTTTTATACGAGTCGGTAGTAAAGTTGGTGGAAATGGTGGGTGGAGGTGCAAAACATTCCGCGTCAGAGACGTACCACCACGCCCTTTCCGTTTTATTCATATTGTAGTAAAGGCCAAACCTTATCTTTTTCATTTGCGAATTTAACGTTAATGACAAATTACTGCCACTATCGTAATTTGCAAGCGTATTCACTCCACCACTACTATTAAGTTTACAATCAAATTTATCTCCAGTTGCAGTCACGTTGTTTGCACCCATCTTATTCCAAGCGGCGCTTGATTCGCCCTCGTACGAAGCGCACATGAAGAAGGTGCCGTAAAGCATGCCGTAGTCGTAAGCATTTTTAGTTCCAACGCCCGAAACGGCAAGTTTTACCGAGCAAGTGGTAATTTGACCGTTAGCTATTGCTGCCCTTGCAAGGTCGTCAATGTAAATATCAACGTAAAATATCGTTTGAACGTTAAAAGCATTACCTGTATTGCAGGAAATTTGGCCGTTATCAGCTATACTATATCCGCTACCACTTTTTTCGCGAACGCCCCAGTTCCACCCAGAGTGATTAGTGGTAGGACGCAACGTGTTAGCTTGGTTTTGTACTCTCCAGCTAAAACTACTGGTTGACGCAACGTAGTTTTCGTTGTTTGCGCCGTTGGATGGGTACGGATTCGTCCAAGCATACGTCCAGGCATGAGCTACGGGGGAAGAGTTAGCTACGATTTGTTCGCCCATTCCCATTTTTTGCATAATGGTATCTACCGCAGGGTTTATCTTTTCCGCCCCTACGGTGAATAGGATAACAAAGGCAAGGAAAACTGCTATCCCCACTATTGCATACTTTAGGAATTTTAGCGCCGGTGACTTTTTCTTGGTCGCCGTATCGTTAGTTACGTTAACTTCCATTGGTACTAGTTCAAACTGCTTGTTCATATTTTACCTCTCTACGAGTTTACAATATTTCTTGTTTTGTTCTTTTGTTTTTGGTTATTTGGTTATTATTTTCGTGTTAAACACTTTGTTTTCGTTTACTACTTTTTACTTGGAGAGTCCAACGTAGCAGGTATTGCCTTGTGATACTCCGTTTATTATTACCTCGGTAGCCGTTCCGTAGGAGGGTAGGTAACTACTGCTTACCCCTATTCTTCCCACGAATGCACCGGCTATTACTACGCCACCGCCCAAATCAATACCACTATCAATCAATATACGGTTGGTAGCAATTTGTACAAGAGCGCGGTCGCCGTACTTGATTTCGCCAACGATACCGCCAACTACCATTTGGTTAGCGCGAACGGATAGATTTGCACTAACGCGTGATGCTGCTATTTGTCCGCCCATATCTAAGCCTACCAAACCGCCAAGCGTCACTTTGGTATTGCCCTTAGTACGAACGTAGATATCACCCGATACCGATAGGCGGATTAGACTACCACTTGCGGTATTTACCTTAGCGAGTGCGCCGAACAATATTTCTTCGCCCATCCTTGCTACTTTGGAGGAGGTATACTCTTTACCGGTAGTAGCATCGTATACTTTGTCCTCCTCGGGAATATCGTTCTCGCTCGCGTATATCTTATAATTAAGGTTTAGCGTTAAGTCGCTTATTGCACCGGCATTTACTGCAAACAAGCTATCGCTTAATCCAATAATGGAATAACCGTCGCCGTCAAACGAACCGGTAAAGGTTGCGCCCTTGCCAATTACCTCATAGTCGTAATCGTAGTCGTCTGCAAAGTCTAGCTTACCGTCGTCGTTCCAGTCGCCAATTACGACGTTATCGGTTAGTATAAAGCTTGCGTACATATAGTTACCTACCAGCTCTAACTTAGCGTAACTATCAATTTGGAAGGGGTCTAATTTGGTACCCTTACCCTCAAAGGGATAGAGCGTACCAACTACCTCTTGAACTACGCCGATAGATACTACGGTTTCCATTATTCCTTGATAGGTCTTGGCAACGACGTCTTCTTGCGTTGCACCGCTATCGTAACCTATTGCGGAAGAAATTATCTTATCGTTCGCATAGGCGTTTTGTACCAAGTGATATACGCTTTGGAGTACTGCTTCGTTACTATTTGCCGAGCCTAGCGTAGACCCTACGTTGGCTTTTTCTTCGTAACGCGTGCTTATTGCCGAAAGGTTGACCACGTTTTGTAAGTAAGCCTTTCCTTGTACTTGGGCAACTACGCCACCAATTACAACGTTTACACCGTGTGCGGTTACGTTTACCATACTAATGGAATTATCCACGTTACCGTCTATCATAACGCCGACCAAACCGCCTGCATAGATTACTTTTGCAGAACTATTTATTTCCAAAGTACCGGTTACAACCACGTTTTGGATAGAACCGCCTTCCAAAACACCTACCAAGCCACCGGCATAAAGCTCGTTATCTCCGCCGTAATTGAATGCGACGTTAATAACTTTAAGGTTCTTTATCGTTCCGCTTACTACACCAAAAATTCCGCCGTATACTGCAGTGGAACTTTCTACGGAAGCGCCTACTATAACGTGATTATCTCCGTCGTATACTCCAACGAAGGGTATATTATCCGCAAATACTACTGCTCCTTGCTCTTCGTTAAGAGTGATATCGGCAGTTTGCTTAAATACCGCCCATGGGAAGGTTTCTACGTATGCCAATTTTTCTTGTGAGTCTACCAAGAAAGGACTATCGGTAGTACCATCGCCTTCCATGTTTGCATTAGCTTTAATTTCGACAATCCTAATATTGACAAGTTGTTTTACGGTTAACGTCTTGTGAGCAAGCTCAATAATCTTTACACCGCTAGCCGAGGTTTCGTCGTTACTTGCAAACATATCAATATTCGCGCCCGCGTGTCTCAAACTATTGTATTGTCCAAACGTATTGCGGTTACCGAGTGACAAACCTTTTTCAATGGAGCCGTCGTAACTAATATTGCTATCAAGGTAGTAGCTTTCGTTACCTTGTTTTGGGGGATTACCTGCGCCCTCCAAATTCTCTATGTAACCAAGAACTGCACCTGCATAGGCAAATTCGGTACCCGAAGGAGCTGTTACGGAATATTTTTCACAGTTACTTAGGGTTATTCTCGATATGGTATATACGTTTGCGGTATAGGATGCGTTAGCATAGCCAACGAAACCACCAAAGTATCCGCCTGAGTTGCCAACGGAAATCGTAACGTCGGCAAAAGATTCGGATATTAAGCTTCCTGCTTGAAGGCTACCTGCAAACCCACCGACTTGAACGTTCTTGCTATTAGCAACGTAGACGTTACCTATTACGTAAACGGAGGAGATACCGCCGGTAGTCGCGTTAGCTACTAGCAAACCTACGTTTGCACCGTTAGCATTTTCCACGCTGACGTTGTATCTTACGCCCAAATTAGTAATGGATGCGCCACCGCTAATATTGAGGAACAAACCGAAGTCTCCTTTAGTTACGAAAGCGGAATTGGGATTATAACTAATGGTATAACCGTTGCCATCGTAGCTTCCGCTAAACTCGTTGGTATATCCCTCTCCTACGTCTCCGTTGGGAACAAAGGATGCAGTTAACACTATGTCGGCAACTTGCTTAAAGTAAGCGTTTCTTCTATCTATCCTTTCGTTCTCCGGTAAATTTTCCATTATATACGCCCTAGGATCGAGTACGTCGTAGCCAGTTTCGTAGTGCATATATTCGTCTATATAATAGAAGTCGTTAAGATCGTATACCAAGTAGGGGTCTATTATCGTTCCGTTGTTTTCAAAGTAAACGACTACCATTCTTTGAGTACCGTTTACTATCACATAGTTTTCATTAACGCTTGCAACGTTAATTTCGTATTCTCCCATTTCCTTAATCGCATTTGCCCTATTGAAAACTTCACCATCTTTTTCGTAGGTAATAGCAATAATATCGTAAAGGGGAATAAAGAAGGCATCAAAGTCGTCTTCCGTTGCTTTGACGGGAACTTCTTTTATCTCGCCCGATTGTAGACTTTGACGCAATAATGCGCTTGCATCTACTTCCACACCTTCTACTACGTCAACACCGTACTCTACGTTAACCTCTTTGTAGAACGTGACTTCCAAAGTAACGTCTTTGGAGCCAATTACGTAAACTCTGCTTTCCGTTGCCGTTGCAGTAGCGTCGTAAGCGGAGTCGAATATTATATTGGGAGCATCCTCACCCACTATTTCCGTTATGGACTTAAATACGTAAGTAGCGTTAGGAGTTATCGCTAGCGTTACGCTACTTCCCCTATTGTACTCACCAGTGCCGGTAACTTCGGCGTATTCGTGAGCACCATCGCTCTTTTTATCGCCAACAAAGCAATTTACGCTTGCTTCGTACAAGTAGGTATCTATTGGTAGATATACCTCGTCTTTTACTACTTCCTTACCGCTACCGGAAACCGCTTTTATTGTATAGTAACGGTCTAGTCCGCCTTGAACGGCGTTATCGGTAAGAATAAAGCTATCTTGAACGGCTATCCAATCGGAAGAAAGGGCGTTCTCTACGTTATCCCTATAGGAATAGTAAATTTGATAACCGGAATTTACGGCGTTTGCCATCATAACCGATATTTGAATATCGCTAATATACCAGTCTTGATAGAGGTTTCCTACGGGGAGTTTACTACCACCCAAGTTGTAGCTAAACTCGGGTGAAACGTTATCGTAACCAATAACGAATTCCTCGGTTTCGGCTTCCATACCGCTTTGAGATACTACTTTGAATACGTAAGCGATTAAGGAAGTGGTGTTTTCCCTTAGTTCGATTATATAATTAGCCGAGGTTACTTCCACGTATTCGCCGTAACCGGAGCCGGCGTTACTCTTAACGTATACTGCAGATACTCCGCTTTCGCCTATCGTTATAACGTTAGGATACATATCGGTATCTCCGTCAACCCAACTACCACTGGTTACCGCTATGCCATCCTCCACTCTTGTAGCAACGGATTCAACTGCGATAGCAGTATTATCAAGTTTTACTACGTGTGCGTCCAAAGTAACGACGGATACGTTGGGGCGTCCGCTTTCCACTTTGAAGAAATAGTTTCCGTTAGTGGAGCTTACCAAATCGTAAGCTATTGGATTAATATAACCCGCGTTTTTGGGTAGCTCTTCTATTGCCGTCCAAGTTGCACTATCGGCAGTTTCGCCAATACCGTAATACAACGTTCCGCCCGAAGCACCTACGGTTACGCTCACTGTGAAGCGCAAATTCTTAGTGGTCCACTCTCCAAGATACTCGCCACCGGTTTGATAGGTGAGCGTGGAGGAAACTTGGGGAGACGTGTTGTCCTTGCGAACGGTAAACTCGGTATTGTAAACGTACTCTACTCCCGCACCGGTTACTAGCCTAAATTTGTAGGTATAGTATTGCTCGGCTCTAACCGTCATTTCGTATTGGTTTGCAAAGTTTTTGATTACCGATACTTCGTCTCCGTTTATCGTCCTAGCACTTTGATAGGTAACGCCACCGTCTATGGAGAATTGCATTTCACCACCGCTGGGGCCAAAACCACTACCGTTACTAAACGTGGGCGTTCCTATGAAAAGAACGTAATCGTTAGCGTTTAACCAATCGTTAGCAGTTAGCTCGTTACCAATTCCGGAGCTATTGTATTTACTTGCTTTTATGGTTAAACTAAAGCCTTCGGTCTTATCGATATGGGGAATGAAAATATCGCCTTTGTATACGTTTCCTGCCATATCACTAAAGAACAAACGATATTTCTTTGCTTCCGTCATGTTAAAAATGAAATAGTCGCCCGATTGACTCATTGTGTTATCTATCGCGGTAATTTCATTCTTTAAGATAGCCTCGTCACTAGCATCAAGAGGATATTCTTTTAGAACGACGCTACTGACGTTTACACCGGAGCCGGTCAAACTGTCTTGTAGCATTATTCTGTATTGTCCGTCTTGGTTTACCCATACGTTCTTTAGGTCAAAGTTGGCGTTATTGCCTACCCTAAAGGTTTCGGAACGAAGAGAGGGAGCCGTAGAGTCAATCTTGACGAATAGCTCTTTTCCGGACTCGTACAATACGTATTTGCCGGAGCCCGTTGCCAAACGGAACATATATTTCTTGTTTTGCTCATCTTTAATATAAGTACGAGCTGAAATGGTACTTTCTATCTTGTCCTTAGGAGGAGTATAAGTGGGAGTTAATGCTTTCCAAGTGTTGCCGTTGTCGTTGGAGTACTCTAGCTTGGAGCCGGATGCGGTAAGATTAATGGTAAACTCCAATCTTAGCCAAGGCTCAGAATACTTTTCTTTGGTTATCCAATTTTCAAAGTCATACTCCTCAAAATCTTCGGCGGTGTCTCTTTTTCCGTTATTATTTTTATCGGTAAAGGCTTCCCCTTCGTCGTATATACCATTGCTGTTTTCATCCTCGTAGGGCTCGTCTACCTCTTCTTCCACGTCGTTAGGATTACCGCCACCAATATAAGCCTTAAGGGTCATGGTGGGAGAAACGGTATCTACGTTTGCTTGGATTATCACTTCGATAAAGTTACCTGCACGGTCTTTTATCGTTATGGTAAACTCGGTACATTTATCAATCTTGAGTACGTACTTGCCATCTTGGTGATCAATACTTCCACCGTTATCTACGCTAACGCCGTCCTCGGCGATACCGGAATTAATAGCTCCTTGGTCGTCAACTGCAGTAAACTCTGCGTTAATAGCGGTTGAGGTCCATCTCGCTCCTTGATACGAACTCAAATCGGTCAAAAGGGTAAATACCGGTGCTTCAATATCGAATTTTACTTCACCAAAAGGTACGTTTATAATTTCACCCGTTCCCGTTTCAATTTGGAATGCGTAAGTTTTAGCGCTAGCTGAATAAGGAATTTCATACTCCAAGGTAACACTTTTGGTAATAGCTCCAATTTCACCACCGGTAAATTCGGTTACGGGTTGATATGAGCCGTTATCGACAGAGCAACGTAGTCTTGCGCCACTTGCACCCATATTAACGTTCAAAATGACCTTGGATCCGTTTTTGGCCCATCTTTCTTCGCCTTCTTCGACTATTTCACTTCCAAGAAAGCTTTCTTCGTCAAAGGTATAAACAACGTCTTCGACGTCTATTTTTTCTTGTATAGTTGCTTGTCTTGTGTTACCGGCTTCGTCACAAGCAACTATTACGTATTCGAGAGAGTTGCTTAGTACTATCATATACTTTCCGCCGCCAACAGAAACAACATCCACGGTGTTGCCTTTATTGTCTTTAGCCGTGGGCTTAACAAGGGGTGAACCACCCTCGTTAGTGATAGTAAAGGTTACTTGAGTATTTTCACCAATCCAACCTTGTGCGGTAGTAGCAACGTGGTCCTTTTCAAAGGGACTAAAAACGGGAGGAGTCATATCAATGTTAACTTCGTAAAGGTTGCCTACTTCAAAAGTTAATCCCGTACCCGTTCTAATTCTAATTTTAACGTTACCGCTATATTGAGTGTTAATACTAAAGTTTACGGCTTCATTCGACGTATTGATTTGTTCGTCACCTTTTTTAATGGATATATTACTATCAACCATTACGAAGGTGCTAGACTTGTTAACGTAACATACCTCCATAACGGCACCGCTTCCACCATAATTTGCTAAAGCAGAATATTCAACGGCAGAAGAGGTCCAAGCACCGTTTAGACCTGTGGTTTCCGTCACATAGGTGAGAGAGGGATTAACGGTATCTATTTTGGCAAGAGTATGAGTAGCTACACCAGCAACTACTTTATATTCTTTTCCACCCAAAATAGTGGACATACCGTTCGTTTCGTGGGTAGCAATAAATATGTAACTGCGTACTTGGGTATCGTTAACCACTTCGGGGGTGACGAAAGAAAGGTTACATCCGGTAGAATCAGCAATCGTACCTACAATCTTAGTCCAGTTTTCACCGTTATCGGTAGAATAGTAGTAAGCTTCCGCACCCTTGCTAAGTAGTCCGTCAACTTTCAAATTGTAATACATTTGTCTTGCCCAACCGCTACTCTTATCGTAGCCACCGTTAACAATGGAATTGCGCTCGTCTATTTCAGCGACCAATACACCAATAGTTATGTTGTATTTAATAACTCTTACGTCTACTATGGTATCGTCAACCGCATGGTTGATAATGTTGTACCTTAACTCATGCTCACCTATTGCGGATGGCGCACCCGTAACACCAACGTCTTTGTTGTCGGCATAGTAATATAAAGGCGTGCTGTGTCCAAACGAATAATAAGCCGATTCAGGTATAAAAGTAGGAGTAGTATAGGAAGGAGAACCAACGTAAGGCTTGTTTATGGTATTTGCGCTACAAGTGGTGTCCATAATAAAGACCGCTTGGAAAATAGCGTGCGTATATTTTGCCATTTCTGCATCGGTTAAATTGGAATAGTGCGGTAGGTAATAGTCGTATTCTAGACCGCTTATAGACTCTATCGCTCCATCTGCGCCACGGTTAACTTTACCCGAGTTCAAATAGGTATAATCGTAAGAGTTCTCGCTAAACGAGCCGTCGCGTGAAAGACCTATTCTCCAACCGATAAAGAAGAATTGTCCACTTTCATCTTTCATGTTAGCACGCAACGAAACTTTGATTAACTCCCCGCCTTCCGGCACGGTAAGACTTGCAAAGTTTGTTTGTACTCCCTCTTGAACGTCGGTTGCGGTAGCGATTTGCTTGCTGATTGTATAATCTCTTTTTCCTTCTTCAATATTCGTTCCCGAACCAGCTATATCGTCTTTAACATAAATCTTAAAGGGGGTATTCAAAACGTTGTAGTTATTAAGGTCGGTAGGAGTAAAACGCAAAGTGTAATCGGTACCGCTTTCACTCATTGGCAAAAGCTTGCTAACGTCTACTTTTTCCTCTCCGAGATAGACCTCCAAAACACCACTCAAACGTACCAACGTATCAATGGAGTTGGTTGCCGAATAGGACAAATCGAGGTCGTCCAAGTTGTCGCCAAAGCTAAGAGTAACACTGCTTGCATTATCCTCGCCACGCGTCACAATCGGGGTATTTTTCTTAATTTCAAAGTCAATAGAAACACCGCCGATGCGTTCTCCCTTGGTATAACCGCCTTCTACCGAAACGCGATAGTAGAACTCACAAGTATAATTAAACGAACCGGCACGAATAGGTGCGGAAACGATATCTTGGGCGCCTTCGGACTTGAAATCAACCGTCTCGCCAGAAACGGTAGTTCCGGTATAGTTGTGCGACAAATAGTAAACGCCCGTATAAGCAGCGGCCCTTACTACGGGACCAGTGGGTGTACCGGAATAAATGTATTCGTCTTGTTTCGCAACGGTTATTTGTTGGAATTGTGCGCTATAAGCAGGACTTTCTCCACTAGGAATATCTACGGCATAGCCAAAGTCTAAAACGGTACCGGGGAGGTTTTCGCTAGCGGATAGATTTTTCCAACCCATAAAGTAGTTGCCGTCATCGGGAATAGCAGTAAATTTAATACTATCTCCAAAGCCAAACGATATTTGCTTTTCACCCGCGGTATAGTCTATGCTTTCATCTTTTGCATCCTTTACTACACCACCGGCGGAAGAAGCTATGGTTACTACAACTTCCTCAAACTCCAGCGCTAGAACAAATTCCATCTCTCCTTCTACGCTAGACTCTGCTATCAACTCGCCAAGGGTGTTCTTGGAGTCTATCGCGGTGTGAGTGGCATAGTATTCGATTATAATTTGATTACCGTCTTCGGCGTTAAGTAAAGTTTTTTCCGTTAGAGCTTTATCCTCGTAGGTAGTATTTGCCGTGGAGAACTTTCCACTACCACTAAGAGCGCCTTTTACGACGTAACCGGCTTCCTTTTGTCCAGCCGTTCCCTTTACGGTCGTGTAAGTGTTAAATCCATTTGCATACAACGTGGCGGTTATTCTTCCGCTTTGAACCGCCTTCCACAAGTCCCCGCTAAGAGTGATTACCGACTCCATTCTTGCCTCGGCAACCGCAATGGCTAGGTCGGGAGCGTAGGCAGTTTCCACAGCGTTTGCGTTTAGCGTAATGCTTGCGCCGGTCTCAACCATTTGGTCGTAACCGCTAATAGTTGCGTTATTCACAGAGGAACCGGTACTATCGTTCGCAGCAAGAGCGACCTCCCCTCCTCCAAAAGAAGCAAAAGTTAAACAAGCAACCACCGATAAAGTAATCAGTAGAGCAAAAAGAATGGTAACTAATTTGTTAATTTTTATTTTTCTAACCGGCATCATTACACTTTCCGTCATATAATATTTTATTTATGCCTACGCACGCGTAGGAAAATAGGGAACACTATCCCCTTTGTCGGTAACATTGTAACACATACGCGCGCTATTGCGCTACATATTACGCGCGATTTTACTAAAATATTACCGTGCAGGCAAACGCGCGCGAACAATATGTTGTGTTTCAAGAGGGTCCACACCCCAAGGAAAAGATTTATGGGATGCTTTTTCACTCTTGTAACGACGCAAAACGTCGGCGTACCATGCGATGATAATCGATAAAGCAAAAAATTTTGAAACTCGTAAATTTGGGGTCTTGTAGCAGTTACAGCCATGTGATATAATATTTGTAATAATAAAAATCGTAATCCATATAAAAACAATTATTTTGTAGCTTGGGATACGGAAAAGGAGTTTTTATGAGCCTTTTTACTTGGTTTTGGGAAAATATTACTAAACCTATGGATGAAAAACGCATAGCAACTTTGCGCGTACCTACCCTACCCGAAAAAACCAATATCGCCTATCTAGACGACGGCGACGACTACCACAGGTTTGACGTATACTCGCCAAACGAAGATTGTGGAAAGCTCCCTACTATTATTGACGTACACGGTGGCGGATGGTATTACGGCGACAAAGAGCTTAATAAAATTTACTGTCTGAATCTTGCCGAACGCGGTTTTAAGGTCGCAAATATAAGTTATAGACTAACACCTGCGGTCTCTCTGCAAGAACAGATTAGCGACGTAGCAAACGCTATTAATTATATATATGATAACGCGGATGAACTGGGAATAGACGTTAACAACCTATTTATCACGGGCGATAGCGCCGGCGGACATCTTACCGCATTAATGATAAATCTTTGCGCCGACGAAGAAATGCAAAACGCTTTAGGAATAAGCTTAAAAGCCAAATTTAACGCCGTTTGTTACACTTGTCCCGCCTTTTACGTTTCCTCTCTTGCCACCATGCCCGTAGTAAAGAGCTACTTTACTCCTTTGCTAGGTAAAAACGCAAAGGATCACGCTCTTTTCCCCTTCGTGGACTTCCGCCCCGATAAATGCAACCTTATACCCTCTTTGTTTATCACTTGTGACGGAGACTTTATGAAAGGTCAAACGTTAAAAGGTTACGAATCATACAAGCAAACAGGCGCCGATTGTCAGTTGATACATTTCCTAAAAGAGGAGCAAACCAATAAACTTGCCCACGTTTACAACGTAACGCAACCGGATTGGGATGAGTCCAAAAAGGCTAACGACACTACTGCAGATTTCTTTAGAAAATATCTGCGCTAAAAATTTTATATCGCACGCTTGACACGTTCATACCGCCTAGTATATAATCTGTTTAGATAGTCAACCTATCTAGACACACTTATAAAAATCTAAAAATGGGAGAATACGACCATGACAGAACGTTTTAAGAAATACCTTGAAGAACAATTTCGTGCCATACCGCCCACCAAAGGAGCCATGGACTACCGCAAGGAAACGCTGGTTTACTTGGAAGAATACGCCCAAGACGCCAAGATTAAGGGCATGACCGACGAGGACGCCATCTATCAACTAGCAATAGACTCCCTTGGCGATTTCCAATCCACCTTAGTAAAGTTTAACGAAGAACTTACTACCCGTTCCAAAAAGAATGCAGTAAGACTCACTTCCACCATGATGATACTTGCAACCGTAGTAATCGTTCTTGGACTATACCTAACCCTTTCTCTAGTACACGTTATTCCATGGAGTATTAGCTGGCTAATTTTAGTAGGTGCTCTTTTTACCGCAATAGTAGGCACTTTAACGATGGTATCTATAAAAGTAGCAAAAAGGAAATCTTTCGTAATACCACGCGTAAATCTAGCGGTATCTCTCATTCTTCTTTCAAGCTTTATATTCCTATTAATATTAATGCTTTCCAAGGAGAAATATCATTACTTCACCTTCCTAGCCATGGCAATAGCAATCTTAGTAGGCGACACGCTTTTTGCTTTCATAACCAAGTCTAAGCTTGCCTTCATAGAAAGCTTATTTACTTTAATAGTAAGCGCTTCTTTGATTTACGTTATGCTTGGCATCGCCCACGTTATGCCTTGGCATCCCGGTTGGCTACTTCCCGCACTAAGCGCACTCACCGCAGTTGCAGGACTAATATCCATGCTCGTCCATCGCTCCAATAAAAAGAAGGGTCCTAGGGTTAAAAAGAACGCCGTAAAAGCCACTGACTTAGACGAAAAGTATTACACCGAATGGTAATTTGGGTGACCTTAATACCAAATTAGGACTCCTAAATTGACTTTTATATTATTATAATTAGGATAGAAATATGAAAAAAAGACAAAAAATAAAAGCTGAACTTTGGGACAAGATGCAGTATCTTTTCCGCAACTACTACGATAGAATGGTACACGCCGTATTATACTACGACGGCTTAATAGATATAGAAGCCTTAAAGACCGTTCTTATCGCTACTACGGAAAAAGTTCCCGTCTTGCGCTCTAGCTTTCACGATAGTGCAATCGACCCTTACTGGGTTGTAGAAGACTATACCATAGACGATATTTTGACCGTAAAAGAGGTTAGCGAAGAAAACTTGGAAGAGGAAATAGAAAGTTTTATCACCCAATGTATTCCAGTTACCTCGCGCGTACAATTCAAAATGGCAATACTAAACGCTAACGGCCGTTCCACCCTTTGCATGATAGTAAACCACATGTGTTTTGACGGCGGTGACTTCAAATACTTCCTCAAACGTCTTGCTTCCAACTATAACGCGGTAAAAGGCGGAACTCCAGTTATTGATATTAAAACCGGCTCTCGCTCCTACGACCAAGTTTATACTAAACTTGACGATGAAGATAAAGAGGTTGCAAAAAATCTTTATAAAAATATTTCCCAGGTTAAAGACGAGCATTATTTCCCTCTTTCTCCCGATTCTCCCGAGGACAAGAGCATGATTAATCGCTCCAAAATCGACGCTGAAACCTTTGCAAAGTTTAGAAAAATTGGTAAATACTACGGTGTTACGGTAAACGACCTTATGCTTGCCGTCTACATGCACAGCCTTTACGAATTTGGCAAATATCCCGACACCGACACTGTCACCATTCCTTGTATGGTAGACCTTCGTAGACACATTGAGGGCGGAGAAGAATCGGGCGGTCTTACAAACCACACCGGCTTTATGCAATGTAGCGTAGAGGGCGTTGGCAAGAACGTGAACGAAACTTTAGTTAAAGTTTTACAATCGGTTAGAAAGTCCAAAAAAGACAAGTATATGGGACTATACTCCCTTCCGCTATTAAAGCTTGCCTACACGATTTTACCTTACGCCATTAGCGAAATCGCCATTAAGATTGGATACCTTAATCCCTTGATTGGTATGTCAAACATTGGTGTTTTGGACCCCAATAAGTTAGGTTTGAGTGGTCTATCACTTATTGACGGATTTATGACCGGCGCAGTAAAATACAAACCTTACATGCAACTTGCACTCACTTCTCTTAACGGTGAGCTAACCATGACAATCGCAATTAAAGGTAACGAAAAGGATAGAGAGGCCGTTAAAAACTTCTTTGAAATTATCCATAGAAACGTTAACGACTTTATCGACCATAACGCAAACTGCCTAGACTAATAGTAACGTTAAAAAAGGGTAGCATCATGCTACCCTTTTTTAATCCCATCACTTTTACTTTTTGACTTTTTTGTCACCACTTAATAAATTTCCTTGCACGTTTTTCGCCCAATCCTCATCCAACTTTCCTTTTGACCTAAAGGTAGCAATAGTATCGCTCATTTCTTTGAACATGATAGCCGTATCATCCTTAACAGAATAGTTGACGGCTCTGTTAGACCTTATACCAATACCCGTTGCCGTCTCAACGGCGTCTATATTTGCACCAACAAAAACAAATTCCCAGCCTTCTTTTTCTTGCTCTTCTATCATGTTCTTTACACTCTTTTTAGTATATCGATGGCTTGCGTTTTCCATACCGTCGGTTGTGATTATGAAGATGGTTTGCTCAGGCTTATCTTCTGGCCTAACGTATTTATGTACCATACGAATATGCTTTATCGCATCGCCTATTGCGTCGTATAGAGCAGTACATCCATCCACGCAATAATCATTTCTGGTTAGAGGTGCAACGCTTTCTAAACAAACTCTGTCGTGTATTACTTCCGAATAATTTGAAAAAGCAACGGTCGATACGTAAGCTTTACCTTCTTCCTTTTTTTGCTTTTCAATCATAGAGTTAAAGCCACCTATGACGTCGTCCTCCATACCACACATGGAGCCACTTTTGTCCAAAATAAAAACCAGTTCTGTTGTCTTCATATTATATCTCCTTATAAAAAAATGATTGCAAGCTTTTGCTTACAACCATATTATAAAGAGCGAAATTATATTTTGGGTCAATCGTCAATTTACCATGCTATATTCCAAGACAAGGCTGGTCAAAAGCAACTAGAGTTTCGTTAATGACGAATATATCGTAACTTCCCTTTACGATAAAATATTCTATTATTAAATCAAACTTACTACTCTTCGAAAGAGCAAATCCAACGGTTGCAAGCAGTTTCTCCGTTTCTACAAGAGACAGCTCCAACGCAATGGCAAAAGAAAGAACGGTATTTTTGCTCGGCTTGTAGCTTGCATCATTTAGTATTTTATACCAGGTTTGCTTACTTACGTTTGCCTTCTTATAACACTCCACGTCGCTAATTCCCCTTGCATCAATCAACTTAAAAAGCGTTATCGCAAAATTTTCGTCAATCCTAGAAAGTATGTCAATAAGTTCTCTTTTGGTATCTATAGATACAGTTTGAGGGGAAATATCGTTCGATGCTTTTCCTTCAATCGGTTCATAAAACAAGTTATTAAGGCTAGCGCTCCTTCTTTTGTAGCCGTAACGAAGAGCCGTTTCATCCGCGTAATTATCGTCTATATACGTAGAAACGTCTTCCATTAATTCCTTGCTGATTTTATAGGAATTTTTATCGAAGACGACAATATATACGGTCATATCGTTTTCAAGCACAAATCGGCTTATTATACTTACCGCTACGGAAAGTGCTTTGTCCTTAGGATAACCATATACGCCCGAAGATATAAGAGGAAAAGCAACGCTAGTACAACCATGCGCTTTTGCAAGCTCCAAGGATTTTTTGTAGCAAGATTCTAGTAGTGCTTTTTCTCCGTTAGTTCCACCGTCCCACACGGGGCCTACGGTATGAATAACGTACTTTGCAGGCAGATTATATCCTTTGGTAATTTTAGCCTCACCCGTTTTGCACCCGCCAAGAGTCAAACATTCATCAAAAAGTTTAGGGCCGGCGGCCCTGTGGATACAACCGTCTACTCCACCACCACCCAACAAGCTTTTATTTGCAGCGTTAACTATTGCATCACATTCCATTTTAGTAATATCATGTCTTACTATATATAACGGCATATTCTAATTCTCCCTAAATAAAATCACTGTGTCTTAATGCTATTTTAACCATACCGTTAACTATGCTTTCCTCTCCTCCAAGGAGTGAGGCAATCGCTTGCGCCTCGCTCAACGTTAGGTCGGGTTCTCGGCTACTTTCTTCCACTATTGCCTCGCCCTCTTTTACGGAAACTAATAGCTTTTCTCTACCAACGATTTCAACGACAAAGCTAAAATCGTTCAGGTATTTTTCCTCCAATGTAACGGTCAGTAATTTTTTTATTAATCTTGCATAATTTACGACCTTGTACTTTTCATGGCTATTAATAGACCACTCTTCCGAAACCATATGCATGGCCTCTTTGAGGGCGCTCTCATGCGGTAACACATCCACTTTCAAATTGGTTGCACCTTTATATTTTTTGTATGCCAACACACCTTGAACGTAGTCTTGTACTTTACCATCCTTTATAAATATTCTTTCCAATACGTGACCTTTGAAGAACTTCCCGCTAGCAAATCCCACCGTTTTACCTTGTTCCTTTATCAAGTATAGTTTGGAAAACCAGTTTCTTAGCGTATCGCTTTCACGTGCAAGAGGTTTATCTACCCTCACTTTTCCCAAATTATTTAACTCGTCTACTTCACGGTAATCGTTTTCCGTTTTTGCCTCAACTACCTCAAATGGGCAACCAATATCCCATTTTTTGATACTCATACTACTAATTAAGAAAGAATAACAAGCCCCTGCAGGATAATAGCCAAAGTGTTCGTAACGATGCCTTCTTCCTGTTAAAAACATGACGTCAACTCCGGGATATTCCTTATCAACGTGCTTTAACATGCTGGTCATAACGCCCCTTCCTCTAGCCGATTTTAACGTTGCAACCATTCCTATTGCAAGCCCTTTTATGGTGGTATTAGAGGTTACGATATCCTCGGGATAAGCACAAACGGCACCAATTAATTTGCCATTTTCTTCTACCAAATAGTGGTAGTCCATCATATTTTTGTCTTTGCCGTACAAGCTGGGAATGAGCCTAGGGAAAGGTCTGGTGAAAACCTTACTTAAAAAGGTTATAACTTTCTTATTTTCTTCTTTTTTAGCAACTCTGATTTCCATATTTGCTCCTTACTTATTGACGATAGGATATACTTTATTTGCTATTATTGCACTTAACGTTGCACTAATTATATCAACTGGAAGAAATATTATACTTCCGCTTAGAATTACTTGGCTTAGCCCCAAACTAATATCCAAATATAAATTTGATATTAGATAAAAATAGACAACTCCAACTACGTGTATGACGATTATAGAAAGTAAATTAAACCCCAACCTACTCCAAAATCCTTTTTTAGGCACTCCTGCAATTAATCCTGCAAGCACGAACCCCAGCAAGTAACCAAACGTTGGTTGAAGCACGTAGAATATTCCGCCACCGGCGCTAAAGACAGGCACGCCAATTAGTCCAATTATTAAATAAACTACCGCAGACAACACTCCTACTGTTTTGCCACACAAGGAAGCGCCCAACAATACGAATAGCGTTTGCAAGGTAATAGGAATGGTTCCAACCGGAATACGCACGAAACCACCTACAACTATTAGGGCAGTAAAAAGTGCGATATAGGCGAGTTTTTTTACCGCTAATCTTTTAGACACAAACTAACCTCACCGTAATATAGCCTTTCTTCTTCTCCGTTTTCGTACTTGACGATAAGCCTACATTCATCGTCTATGCCTAGAGCCGTAGCAAGCCTATTGCCACTTTCTCGCTTTACCAAGACCTTCCTTTCATTCATTATAGAATTGGTCCTATATTTTGATACGATACTATCTTTATCAAAATTTTGGTAGTTGTGCAATAGCTTCTCTACTATTAAAGCAACGAGTTTGTTTTTTGCATTCGGCACTCTGGAATTTAGTGAACAGGCTATATCCTTTATGTCATCGGGATAACCCTCTATGGGTTCATTAATATTAATTCCTATCCCAATTACCGCGTAAGCGACGGAACCGGTTTCAAAATCAACGGATGCTTCCGTTAAAATCCCAGCGCACTTTTTATTGCCAACGTATACGTCGTTAACCCATTTGATACCTGCCCCCACGCCAAAAAGTTCGTTTACCGACTCGCAAACGGCAATAGCCGTAATAACAGTCAAATATTCCGTAACAGTGCTACCTTTTTGAGGACGTAACAGTAACGAAAAATACACTCCGCCACTAGGAGAGAAGAATTTTCTCCCCAGTCTTCCCTTACCCGCGCTTTGGTTTTCGGCGCAAACAAGCAACCCCTCATCTTCTCCGTCTTGAGCTTTGTTTATCAAATAATCATTAGTGGAAGTTAACGTTTGATAAACCTCGACACGCACTTTAGGAACCCTACCAAAACAATTTTGTATTCCGTTTGCGGAAAGGACGTCGTTATGTTCAAGAAGTTTATAACCTACATTAGTGCGTTTATCAATACGGTATCCTTCTTTTTCCAGCACGCGGATACTCTTCCAAATTGCGTTACGAGAAACCCCTAGAGCAAGAGCTATCTTTGCTCCCGAAACGTAAGCACCACGATTTTGTTCCAAAAAATTTAATACGTTCTCTTTGGTCATTTTTTCACCTTATTATATTGTAAAGCATACTACCATTATTGTCAACCCACATGATGCACCAAGGCTAACAATGTATTACTTTTATTTTACTTAATTTCGCATATTTACAAAACAAACCACGTATGCTATAATATTTATATCATAAACCTATAGGAGATATTATTATGGCAAAAAAAGCATCTAAAGATTATTTTGGTTTTAGTCGTTTGGTTAGCATTATTCTTGCTATCATTCCCTTTACCGCATGGCTACTTGGCGTTCTTACCCGCGCTAAGGAAGGCAAATGGCTAGCAGTTATTATCCGTATTTTCGGCGGATGGCTCATTTGGGTAATCGACCTATTCATGATGATTACCAAGGGAAGCATTTGGAGATTGCTATAATATATAAGCATAACTAAAAAAGGCGTAGCGGAATCCGCTACGCCTTTTTTATAGCATTCGTTTATTTTAGTATCTTCTTATATCCTTGCCCATATTTTACACATTTGCTTACTCGCGAAAGCGTTGCAGAGGATATATTCGTGTTTTTGATTATTTCCTCATAGGTACTACCATTCATTAGCATTTGGGCTGCTTTTATCCTTTGTGCCATGGACTCAATTTCCTTGTAGGTGCAAAGGTCGCCAAGAAAGATTTCTACGTCTTCTTCACTGTTAATTGTGGCTAAAATGCTATAAAGCCTCTTTACGTCCTCTTTATCGTTTGACATATCATTCCCCCTCTTTGGCGTTTAATCCTTGTAAAAACGCCTTTAATTTTTCCGATTTTGGGTTATCAAAAATTTCACTTGGGGTGCCTATTTCCTCCACAAGTCCGTCGACCATGAATAGTACTTGGTCGCTTACGTTTTTTGCAAAACCCATCTCGTGCGTTACTATTATCATAGTAATTCCTTCGCTCTCCTTTAACTCTTTTATTACGCGGAGAACTTCACCTGTTAACTCGGGGTCTAGGGCCGACGTTGGTTCGTCAAAGCAAAGAACGGAAGGCTTTAGCGCCATGGCTCTTGCAATTGCTACTCTTTGACATTGACCACCCGAAAGTTGGCAAGGATACAAATTCATTTTATCTTCCAGTCCTACTTTGACAAGTAGTTTTTTGGAAACTTCCATGGAAGGCTCGTTATATAGCGGGGCATACCCCTTTTTAACGCGTTCCTTTTCCATTAACGAGAGTGCAAGGTTTACGTTTTGAAGTGCAGTATATTGTGGGAATAAATTGAATGATTGGAAAACAAGTCCAAAATGCAATCTATTTTCCCTAATTTGACTCTCTTTAAGGTTTTTTAATTCCTTACCGTCTGAAATCAACTTACCATTAAGCTCTACGGTTCCTTCGTTTGCGAACTCAAGGTAATTTAGGCATCTGAGCAGGGTTGTTTTTCCGTTACCGGAAGAGCCTATTATGGAAAGCACCTGTCCCTCTTCCAAGGAAAAGGAAACTCCCTTTAGGACTTCCACCTTGCCAAAGCTTTTATGTATGTTTTTAACTTCTAAAAATGCCATATTACACCTTATAGTAGGAAAGTTTCTTTTCTATCCAGTTGAATAGTACTGTTAATGCACCTACGAATATCAAATAGTATGCACCTGCGTAGAATAGAGGCCAAATCAAGCCTTGGAGCATGAATTCTTTTGCTCTATAATTCAACTCTAATACACCGATTACATTTGCAAGTGCAGTATCCTTGATGAGCGTTATGATTTCGTTGCTCATGGGAGGAATAATTCTCTTGACTACTTGCATTAGGATAATCTTGAAGAATATTTTTGTTTTGGTCATTCCTAGCACTTCTCCGGCTTCCATTTGTCCCTTCGGTATACCTTCGATACCGCCACGGAATATTTCCGAAAAATAGGCTGCATAGTTGATGGAGAAAGCTACTACCGTTGCTATAAGACGAGTCGAAATAGTTCTATCAAACCATTCCCAGCCGGTATTCATTGACGGCCACACGAACAAGTTGAGCAATCCGGGCAGATAGAATATTACAAATATCTGCAACATTAGTGGGGTGCCACGTAGCACCCACACTATTGTTCTTGATACCATTCTTAGTGGAGCAAACTTGCTCATTGAGCAAAATGCTATAACTAGTCCTAAGGGTATTGCAAATATTAGAGTTGAGATGAATATTATTACGGATGATGAAAAGCCTTCCAGCAAGCGTAACGATACATTTGCAAATTGTTCCATTAGTTATCCTTTTTATTTGAGAGCGTCTTCGTTGATACCTACGTTGTATTTTTCTGCTAGAGCAGTGATTGTGCCGTCTGCGTATTTTGCCTTCAAGAAAGCGTCTAGTTCAGCTTTGATGTCGCTTCCTTTTCTTAAACCTACTGCAAAGATTTCATCGCCGTAAGAAGCACCTTCAACCATCTTAAGGTTTGCATATTCGCCTTTTCCTACTAGGTTTTGTGCCATGGTGATATCTACGATAGCGACTTGGGAAGTGCCAGCCTTAACTTCGTTAAGTGCATCTACTTGCGCCGTAACGGGAGTGATGTTAGTTGCTTTGATGTCATCTTGAGCAACAGTCATGCCTGCGGAGCCATTTTCAACAGCGATGGTAGCGGTCTTAACTTGATCCTTGGTGATAGTGCTATCAGCCTTAACAACTGCTACTTGTGCATTCTTTGCATATGATACGGAAAAATCAATTTCTTGTCCTAGTTCGTCACTAGCTGTCATGCCGTTCCAAACAAGGTCAATTTGTTTGGAGTTGAGTTCAGCTACTTTTTCGCTCCAGTTAATGATAACGATTTGGCAGTTTACGCCGAGAGAGTCTGCAAACATTTTAGCAAGGTCTGCATCAAAGCCGGTCCATTCGCCAGTCTCTTCATCAATGTAATCCATAGGAGGATATACGGTTACGCCAACTACGAGCTTGTCAGCATCTTTAACTGCTTGGAGATCAGACGGGGTTTCATCTTGGCAAGCAACGAGGCCAAAAATAGCGGATACGCCGAGAGCAACTACTAAGAGAATCATTAAAAACTTTTTCATACTAATACTTCCTTTTTGGATTTATTTTTTGCTTTATCACTTTAGAGTACTGAAGCGATGCTTGTATTATACTTCATTGCGCTAAAGTTGTAAAGTGTTTTTTCAATATTTTTTAAAATTTTTTTTAGAAAATAAAATCGTACCTCAAAATTGCAAAAAAAATGGGCTAACGCCCCATTTACAATGTTTTTTAACCATTAATTAAAATCTATTTCAAAAACCGTATAGGAATATTTGGGTAGGAAGTCGTTTAGTACCGATTCGTTCGTTATTACAACCTCACTCTCGATACCTATTCTTTCTTTATTTATATCGTTATATATCTTTATATTATTATTCCTTATATAACGTTTAGTGATATTACCCAATTCCCCAAGCGAGGTTAAATCGGCTTTAAGAGTTATCGCACTGTTTGAAGTATTAACCACCTTTAGATAGGCTTTCCCCTCCGCACGGTTGATGGTAAGCGAACTATAAAGTCCGTTTTCTCTCTGCTTACCAATAAGAGGCAGATATTCGTCACCCACGTAATTCATATTTAGATATTGTACGTAATAGTTTGGAGTTAAAACAACGTCGTGCGTATCAAACCATATTAAGTCCGGTGCCCAAGCGTGATAGCCGTATTTTGAAAGTAGCGGAGCATAGGTTGCCATTTCAACAATATCTCCGTTGCGTTCTATGCCCGTCAAAAAGGCACCTTCGCTAAGCGCGGAGTCCCAGTTGTTTCTCGTTACCATATCCCACCAAACGAAATAGTCGCTGTGTGAGGCGTATTCACCGACGAATACACCCGTTGTGCGTGGAAATTCGTCATAGCGAGAATAAAAGCTTTCAAGTTCGTCTGAGCCGACGTAGTAATGCTCGTCCACCACGGTATCTGCAAATTTTTCTCTAACAACGCTCCAATTGTAGTCGTATTCTTCGCCACTTGGTTTAGGTCCCGACGAGGAAACAACGACTATCTCGGGATATTTGGCTTTTAGCGCGTTATAAATCACCTCGAAACGTGAGTAATATTCCTCTCCCCAGTTCTCGTTACCAACGGCTAGATATTTCATATTAAAAGGCTCTGGATGTCCCATACTTGCGCGCAGAGAACCGTAAAGGGTGCTTTCATCACCATTTGCAAACTCTACGAGGTCGATAGCATTGTTTACGATGGCCTCAAACTGCTCGCTTTCTATCTCCAACGGATATTTTCCGCCTCCTCTTGCTTGACACAGTACGCCCGCCCCAATCACAGGTACGGGAGTGGCGCCAAGTGCCTCACTTAACAAAAAGTATTCGTAAAAGCCTATTTCCATGCTTTGGAAATATCCCCAAAGATTTGGCATTTGAACACGCTTCTCGTTGGATCCTACGGTACTTTTCCAATCGTAATCGTTCTCCCAAGTAAAGGCGCCTTCTGCTAAGCACCCGCCCGGAAATCGTAGGAAGGAGGGATTAAGGTCTTTTAGGGCATTAAATAAGTCAAGACGAACGGAGCTTTCTCCCCATGCTTCTTTTCCGTATCCGTAAGAGGTCGTACTGCGTAACGTAAAAGTATCAAGGTACAAAGTACCGCTTCCGCTAACTTCTATTTTTAGCTTACCATTACCGCTAGTAAGAGCCGTTATCTCTCTTTCATATCGCTTATACGAAGCAATCGGAGCAATTTCCATTTTAGTTATGGTAGTTAGTGGTTGCCCCTCCTCGGTTACGACGGAAACGGACAGATTTCCCTCAAAACTATTTCCCAACACGTAGACTGCAAAACCATAGGTTTCACCCGCGTTCATGGGGATAGAGGCGCTTTCTTTTTCAATTTCGCCGTATCCTACGTTATATATAGTAGATACTCCGCCTGAAAGAGTAATTTTTAACGAAGTAGGGTTTTCTTTTGCAATAGGAGACTCCGTAACGATACGACAAGCATCGTCAAGTTCCCAGAATCTAGACTTGGCATATTCTATTTTATTGTCTTTTGCTCCGTTAAAAAATGAATATTCAAATGAATTGTTTTGGATGAGATTGGCATTAAGCCCACCGTCAACCGCGTAATTAATGTCTTCTATAAAAATGCCGTAAAGATTGGAAGAAATGGCGTAAGACTCGTCTAAAGATGCACTGGAAAAGGCATATTCACGGCTATTGCTCTCTACTAAATAGACTGCAGGAATACAGCCGAGAATTAATGCTAAAAGGATAATAAGAATACCTTTTTTAGCCACGTTGCTCCTTTATCTTTTGTAAAATATGCGTTATTCTATTGGAATGTCGATTTTTTTATCGCGAAAATAATATTCTTTGTCGTGTTCCCCTATCTCTCTAACCACTTTTGCCGGAACACCAAGGGCTAAAACGTTGGAAGGAATATCCTTGCTTACAACGGCACCCGCCCCTATTACAGAGTTATCTCCAATGGTTACGCCGGGAAGAATGGTGGCGTTAGCGCCTATCCACACGTTATTACCAATACGTACTTCTTGGTTATATTGGTAACCCTTTTCTCTCAAAGTGGGATTAAGTGGATGCCCTGCAGTAGCAACTACGACGTTTGGCGCAAACATAACGTTGTTTCCCACGTAGATATTAGCGTCGTCAACGAGAGTTAAACCAAAGTTAGCGTATACGTAGTCACCAAGGAAAACGTTTTTACCACCCCAATTAGCGTGGTAAGGAGCCTCAATGTAACAACCTTTACCAACGGCCCCAAATAGCTCTTTGAGTAATATTTGTCGTCTTTCCTGCTCACGAGGTAGAGTATTGTTATACTCTACCATCTTATCAAGCAAGGAAAGTTGATAATCCATAACGTCGTTCGTGGTGGGGTCATATAATAACCCCGCCTTCATACGTTCCAAGTTATCCATCATCGTTCTTCTCTAAAATAGGTTAATCCAAGAGCCGACGGGGGTTGAGTTTCCTTTTTGTTAAACATCGAAATAACTATAAGAACTAATGCGGTTACCACGTAGGGAATAATCTTTAAGAATTCCTTCATTGCAAGGTCAATTCCCGTAATATATTCCGGTAAAATATAAAGTAATCCGAAAACAAACGAACCCAAAATTGCAATACCGGGACGCCATAGAGTAAATATAACCAACGCAACAGAAAGCCAACCCATAGCATCAATAACACCGGGTTCGATTGACCCACGAGTACAATCTAGATAATAGAAAGCACCGCCTATACCAGCTATCATTGAACCAATAATACACGCACCATATTTATATTGAGTAACGTTGATACCAGCAGCATCAGCGGCTGCAGGGTTTTCTCCAATTGCATTAAGGGATAAACCTACTCTGGTTTTTTTAAGGACGAAAGCCACTATTATAGCAATAATTATGGCA
Organism: Candidatus Stercoripulliclostridium sp.; assembly: GCA_045535235.1. Lineage (GTDB taxonomy): Bacteria > Bacillota > Clostridia > Christensenellales > DTU072 > Stercoripulliclostridium_A. Next base: position 35,053 of record JAZSLG010000071.1, on the reverse strand, counting down.
ACGTACACCAATACACCATGTGAAAGGAATATCGTGCTAAACCAATCCTTGCCAACAGTGCCGAACAAGGGTTTAGTAAAGTTCAAACTTACCCTAGCAAACATACCTAATTCCAAGGTAGAACTCCAATAACTTAGTATACCAGTACCAAGAGTAGTGAGTATAAGTCCGGTAACGTTTTGATTACATCTAAGCGTAATGGTAAAAAAGCCATAAACTATACCCAATATCGCGCCAAATAACATAGCAAATAGAATAGCCATTAAAATTATTAGAATCGGAGGCATTCCTGCCGTTTGAGCCATTTTAGCGCCAATGCATCCACCAATAGCGCCCATACACATAATACCAGGGATACCAAGGTTGAGGTGACCAGACTTTTCTATTATTGTTTCTCCGGTGGAACCCAAGAGGAATACAGTGCCAAATCTTATTGCTTGTGATAAAATATTCGCTACTATCATTATTTGTCCTCCTCTTGCGCCTCGTCGTTTGCCGATATAGTTAGCGTGGCTTCTTCATTAGAAGCAACTACAACGTTTTCCTTTTTAATCATTTTTCCAATAATTTTTTGGAAGAATGCCTTAACTTTGCCACCATGTTTGAAAGTCACTTTATAGTTAATAAAGAACTCGGTTGCCAAAATAAAGAGGAATAAAATACCTACTATAATGTTCGCGTAGGAATCACCCATTCTTGCCATATTGCCTACGTTACTTGAACCACGCAAAGCGAATGCGTATAAAAAAGAACAAAGGCCCATAGCAAAAGGATTAAAATGTCCTAGCCAAGAAATAAGAACACCGGTAAAACCACGGCCTCCTACAGCATCCATGTTAATGGAATAGTTCTTTGCACTTACTAGTAAGAATCCAATAATTCCACTCAAAACACCGCATAGTAATAAAGTTCTAATAACCACTTTCTTCGTATTAATACCAACGTAACGAGCAGTATTTTCAGATTCACCTACTACGGTAATTTCATAACCATGCTTGCTATAATTAAAATATATAGCCATAATTATAGTTAAAACAATACTTATTATAATGGGAAGAATGCTTTGATTATCCGCTATACCGGCAATAAGTCCGTCGTTAAAGAACAATGAACCTGTTCCTCTTGGGTCTGCGGCTTTTGTAAAATATTGAACTAATCTAATGGCTATGTAATTCATCATAAGTGTCAAAAGGGTTTCGTTAGTATTCCACTTTGCCTTAAAGAGTGCTGGAATAACTGCCCATGCCATACCAAAAGCCATAGCTAGCAACAAAGATAAGAATATCGTTAATCCGTCGGATTTAACACCGTCAACAGCTGTAGCTCCCATAGCGTTCATAATAACGGCGGTTCCAAGAGCGCCCATAAGAATTTGTCCTTCTCCACCTATGTTCCAAAAACGCATTTTGAAAGCAGGCGTTACCGCAAGAGCTATCATTAGAAGCAATGCAGTTTCATAGAACAAATCCCAAATTACGTCGGTAACTCCTTTTGCGCCGAATGCACCTTCAAAGAAATACTTGAAGAAGAATGCAACCGTTTGGCCCGATAATAGAATGGTTAATATAGAGCTAAATAAGAAGGCAAAAATGAACATCGCGACTCTAATAAACCATGCCTTTCCTGTACTAATATCTGTTCTCTTGTTCAAATGAAAAAGAGGTTCTCTTGCCGTTTTTACTTTATTACTCATTTCCCACCTCTGTATTATCTTCAATAACGTCATCAAAAATATCTATTTTTTCGGGCAACGAAGTCATAAGTAAGCCGATTTCTTCCTTAGTGCAGTTACGTGCATCTACAATACCACTTACTTTACCTCCGCAAAGAACAAGTATTCTATCACACAAATCAATAAGAACGTCCAAATCTTCACCAACAAAGATAACGGCAACACCCTTTTCTTTTTGATCGTTAAGCAAATTATAAATAGTATATGAAGAATTTATATCTAGGCCTCTTACGGGATATGCAGCCATCAAAACGGTGGGTGCGGAAGCAATTTCTCTACCAACAAGTACCTTTTGTACGTTACCACCGGAAAGTTTTCTAACAGCCGTTTTGACCGAAGGTGTAACAACTTCTAGGTCGTGTACAATGTGTTCGGCAAGTTCGCGTGGCGCCTTTCTATCAACGAATACGGAGTGTCCTTTTTTATAAGAACGCAACATTACGTTATCAGTCAAATCCATATTACCAACGAGTCCCATGCCTAATCTGTCTTCGGGAACAAATGATAACCTTACGCCAAGTTCTCTGATTTGAACGGGTGTTTTACTCTTCAAATCAACTTCTTCATTATCCTTTTGGGGGTCATAGTAAATAATATCGCCACCATCTAGTTTAACTAGGCCTGCAATTGACTCCAATAATTCTCTTTGACCGCTTCCTGCGATGCCTGCAATACCCAAAATCTCACCACTCTTCGCGACAAAATTAACATTATCCAAAACCTTAATTCTTTCATGGTTAATAACCGAAAGGTCTTTTATGACGAGCCTATCAACGGCATCCTTCGGTATTGTCCTATCAATATTAAGGGCTATCTTTTTACCTACCATCATTTCGGTAAGTTCTTTTTCGCTGGTGTCCTTGGTTTCGACGGTACCAATATACTCGCCTTTACGCAGAATGGTAACTTTGTCGGAAATCTCCATAACCTCGTTTAGCTTGTGAGTTATGATAATGATAGCTTTGCCATCATCACGCATTTTGCGCAAAACGTCAAATAGTTTTTTTATTTCTTGAGGAGTAAGAACTGCGGTAGGCTCATCAAGAATGAGAATTTCCGCACCGCGATATAAAACTTTTATAATTTCGACAGTCTGTTTTTCGGAAACGGACATATCGTATATTTTCCTTGATAAGTTAATATTAAAACCATACTTATCAACTATTTTTTGTAGTTCAACAGCCCTTTTTCTGCCCAAGTAATTGAACTTCATTTTTTTACCAAGCTTTATAAAAGGTAAAGCTGAAATTTTTAGGCTGAGCTTGCATTTTTCCTTGCCATTTAATGCTTTCCAATCATTATCAGCAAGAAGCTTTTTGTATTCTTCACGAATACTATACTTCGGCATCTTTTCGCCCAATATAATATTGTCTGCCGCGGAGAATAAATCTACCAACTTAAAATGTTGGTGAATCATGCCTATTTTATATTTATAAGCATCAATAGGAGAAGTGATAACGACCTCCTTACCATCTATAAGAATACTTCCACTATCGGGGAAATAAATACCCGATATCATATTCATAAGGGTGGTTTTACCACTACCGTTTTCGCCAAGGAGGGCAAGGATTTCACCTTTGTTAACACTAAGGTCTACTTCGTTATTTGCCACAACCGAGCCAAACCGTTTTGTAACTTTTTTCAATTCTATAGCTACTTGGTTCACTATTTTTCCTCCGTTTTACCAAATTAAGCGCAACCAAAAAAGTGCGCTTAACGAGATAATATTGGAAAGGGCGGAGATTTACTCCGCCTTTCCTTTAAGTTTGTTAAGTTATATTAGAATGCAGAATTTAGAAGGGTGATACCATCAATTTGGATATCAAAGTAAGGAGCAGAACGATGTTTGCTTTCTTCAAATGCGCCGTTAGAAATAACTTCGGTATCAGGAGTGTAATTAGCATCGGTATCAACGTCTGCATTGTAGCTGTTAATTTTTTGACCATCTTTGGTGAAAGTATTAATATCAAATACTTTAACTTCGCCACTTGCGATCTTACCACGTACTTCAACGATCTTTTCTACAGTGCCTTCTGCAGCAGCAGTACCGCCAACGTTGGTTAGAACTACAGAGCCGGTTTTAAGAGTGCCGGTCCAATCCTTAGCAACAGCTTCGCCCTTAACTTTTTGAGCGATTGCATATAGATAGTAAGGAGTCCAGTTGATTCTGGAAGAAACGATAAAGGTGTTGGGGCAAGCAGCAAGGGTAGAACCATTGTAAGAAACGTTGGGGATACCAGCTTCTTCACAAGCGTTAGGTGCGCCCATGGAGTCAGCGTGTTGGCTTATAAGTTTTGCACCGCCGTTGATAAGTGCTTTAGCAGCATTGTTTTCAGCAGTTTCATCATACCAAGAACCGGTGAATTGAACGTCCATAGTTACGTTGGAAACGATAGACTTAACGCCAAGATAGAAAGAGGTGTAACCGGAGATAACTTCTGCATAGGTGTAAGCGCCTACGTAGCCGATTTTTGCATTTTGGTCAGAAACGTTGCCGTTTTCATCAGCATATAGTTCCTTTAATTTGAGACCTGCAGCAACGCCAGCAAGATAACGGCCTTCGTAGATAGATGCGAATGCATTACCAAAGTTTGCTACGTCAGAGGTGTGTGCCATAGTTCCGGTAGCGTGGCAGAATTGAACGTTGGGGAATTCTTGAGCAGCTCTAAGGATAAAGGGTTCGTGTCCAAAGCTGTTAGCAAAGATAATATCACAACCTTGTTGTGCAAGTTCTCTTGCCTTATCGTAGCAAGAGTTATCTTCCGGAATACCAGTTACGATAACAACTTGTTCGTTGCTTAGACCAAGAGTTGCTTGAGCGTCTTCCATAGCTTCAATAAAGTTCTTGTCATAAGTTGAGTTCTTATCGTGCAAACAAATTAGACCTACCTTAAAATCAGCGGGGATATTCAAAGTAGAATAGTCGGGAGCTTCGATACCATCATATGCAGGTAAAGTTAGCTCGTTTAGACCATTGTCGTCCGTAGGATTGCAAGCGAAAAGTACTGCAGAAAGAGTTGCGAGTAGTGCTACGCATAGAACGATAGCTAAAACTTTTTTCATGTGTGTCCTCCATTTTTTTGCCTTTAGGCATTTTTGTTATTTGTTTTATTTAGTATGTATTAAAAATACATATTTATTTTAATTTATTCTCCCTCTCGGTGTCAAACGATTTTGATACTTATTCCAAACTCCATCAAACTTTTCCTTTTTATTTACTCCATCATCTCAAAATTAATAGAAATATTTTGCCTTGCCCATTCTCAAACCTAAAAACTTGTGCTACAATATTACCCAATAAATAAGGTAGGTTCGTATGAAAAAACTCGTTGTCGTTCTTTTGCTCGCTATCTTTATCGCAACTAGCGTAGCTATCGTTGGCAATCAATTTGCTCCATCTTCCGATGAAATTACTCCACCTGAAGATATTTGGTCCTATAATCAATATAAAGCTAACACGCACACGCACACAAATAGAAGCTTTGATAGTTCAACTTGGCCCCAAGACCGTGTATACCAATACCAAAACATGGGTTATGATATCTTGGCAATAAGCGACCACTACTTTGGTTGCACCTCTTTTGAAGATATAGGCGTAACCGATTACTATATTACCCCCATTTGCTCCAACGAGGCTGAAGGGGTAATCGCTCACATTAATATTTTTTACACCTACGTACACTTTGCCATTGATACTCCCGAAAACATCTTCCAAATGGTGGAAGACGGCGGTGGTATAGCAGTACTAAACCACCCCGGTAAATACGATAACGTTACTAACGAGCAACGCATAAAGTGGTTTACCGACTATCCCTCTATTATCGGTATGGAAATAGTAAACCGCAACGATAGATATGAAAACGACAGAGAAATTTGGGATGCCTGCCTAACAGCACTTATGCCGGAAAGAAATATTTACGGTATGGGTACGGACGACACCCACGATACCGACGATATAGGTTGGAGTTTTACCATGTTCCAAGCTCCCGATAGGTCGGAAGAAAGCATTGAGTACGCCTTCCGTAACGGACATTTCTACACCGTAACCAACGCAATAGTTTACGCCGTAAAAGGCAACGAACCTCGCATCACTCGTATTAGCCAAAACGAGGACGGCTCTTACACTATAGAAGGTACTAATTATAATAAAGTTACTTGGATTTCTTGTGGCGAGATCGTAAGTAACGAGGCAACTTTTAACCCCATAGGTTGCGAAAAATATATCCGTGCCGAACTGGAAGGCGATGGTGGCGTTGCTTTTAGTCAGCCCATTCCCTTGTATTAATCCCTTTACAAAACGTCAATAAACGAAAAAACGCCGAAATCGGCGTTTTTTCATAAAAGAAGGAGGAGATTGGATGAAAAAGTTATACTTGACTTTCGTCTCGTATAATTACTTTGTGCCTATATTATGAGATAAAATCATTAATGCTTTATTAAAAATCCTCTCTCTTTTTTGAATTATTTTTGAATCATCTGTTTTTCTTTATTCACCTTTGAAATCCAAAATAACGGGATGCTCAAATTGCCATTTTGCGGGATTTCTTCCGTTGGGAGCGTGTATAACGATTTTCCTCTCCCCTGCTAGCGTTTCAAAAACCATACCGTGTCCGCCATCCTCTTCGTACAAAAGAGTGTCTTGGACCCATTCGTCAAAAAGACCGCCCTTACTAGTTGCGGAAAGAAGCAGATACGCCCTATTTGCCCCCACCGTAGACCAAAGCATTTTTAGTTGCCCTTTATCCTTATATATATAAGGCCCATCCGTAATCTTATTAGGATTTGCGCGCGGATAAAACACGTTTGCACTGGCTTTGAATAATAACCTATCGGTAGAGATATCTATTCCATTGCCATCTTCAAGAAGCTTTACCGCCCTAACGTGTCCGTCTTGAGCCTCCACCCATTCGTAACAATACACGATATATTTTTCGCCCTTTTCTTCCCATAAAGTGCCGTCGAGCGAAAACATATCTTCCGGGGTAACTCTTGCACAAAACCTATAATCTCCCGCTATTTCCTTACTCTTAAAAAGATAGGTTCCCCTCTTGCCACCCTTTGGTTCAAGCGTAACAAATAGCCAGTATTCGTCCTCCACTTTGTGTATTTCGGGCGCCCAAAAGCAAGAATAATCGTCGTACCCCTCACTCTTGTTAACCAGGAGACTCGGTCCACGCCATATCCTTAAATCCTTGCTCTCGTATAGGGGCACGCCGTAGCCGTCGGAAATATTATCATGCGATAGCGTTCCGGTCAAATAATAGGTATCACCTACCACTATGATAAATGGGTCCCTAAGGTGAATTTCATCCGTAGCCCAGTTGTCTTTGTAGGGAACGGGCCACTCTTCCACCCATTTTGTCTTTGGTTTTCTTTTGAATAAATCCAGTAATCTCATTTAGTCCTCGTAACTAGCCAACGTTTCTCTAAGGTGTATTTTTATCTTTTTAACCACCTCTTTGGGTGCAATTACTTTTAACTTGTTGCCAAAGCCCGTCGCCCAAGCAAGAAAGGTTGGAGAGATTTGCGCTTCCGCTTGAAACACCAATTTACCATTTCTTTCAGTAAGGTCAAGGTCGTCCCCAAACTTGTCGAAGAGCGTATCCGTTAGCTCCTTTTCCGCTTCGAATATCACCGTTTTAGGTACGCCAACGTACATGCCGAACAGCTGTTTCTTGTGTCTCTTTACGTCAAAATTATTAGTCTTTTTCGTCCTAGTAATAGGCTGGTCTATCATATTAAGATTTTCCATCCTATCCACGCGATAGTGAACGATATTCCTATGTTTATCGTCGTAACACATTAGGTAATACTTATCGTCGCAAAAAACCGTTGCAAGAGGATTAACTACGTAAGGCCTATGATTGCGTTGGTATACTTTGTTGTGCGCACTATCGTATTTGAAATAATAAAAGGTTATTTTGCATTGGCGTTCTAGAGCGAGCGCAATTTCATTTATGCTATAAAAAACCTTTTCGTTAGTACATTTGGAGGTATTAAACGCAACCGTGTTTCTCTTTAACACCTCGCCTTTGCGAGAGCCGGCGAGGCTTGCTATTTTGTGTATGAGTTCATCCGTCTTCTTGGTGGAAATAAATCGTGAAGCTTGTACTGCATCCATCAGAATTTGCAGTTCCGGCACGTCAAACGTGCGGTCCACTACGTAATACTCGTTACTTATCGCACGATTTACCATCACCTCGTAACCGTTTGCGTTTAACAGTTTAATATCTTCATACAAGGTTTTACGGTGACAAGGGATACCTTGTTCTTCCAACTTGTTTAATATATACTCCGTAGTTAAAGGATGCTCCTCATCCGATTCTTGATTGAGCATTTCCCAAATTTTAATTATTCTTATTCGCTTATTATTGTCTTCCATGTTACTCAAACACCTTTTGAAGTTTTGATGCCCAACGAGCAATTTTCTTTTCATCGTATTCGGCGGGTATCTTCTTTGCTTTATTCATAGCGCCAACGCCCTTGAGAAGAGCGCCTAATACACTCATGATAAAAGGAAGTTTCTTTAACGCAAGACGGAGCTTGGTACAAATGGCTTTTGCACTCATCTTTCCGCCCTCGCCTCCGGTAAGCATCTTTATATCGTCCTCAGTTATAAAACCGGACTCTATAACGTACTTAATGTCGTAGTTGTCCGCAACCAATATTTTACGCTTTACACAGTCAATAAGAAAATGCTCCTTAGCAACCTCTTGGTAATACCTTACTTGATATTTCCAAAGCGTATTTACGGAAACCGAGTTCGCTTTATTGATTTCTTCACCTAAGAAAAGTCCTGCGCGCAAGGAACAAGCTATACCCGAGCCTATTAGCGGTATAGTCATGAATGCGGAGTCGCCAATTGCAACGTAGCCCTCTCCAACCATCTTTAGAAGAGGATAGCGGATTGGTATTCTTGCTCTTCTGCCACCATATACTATCTCGTCACCAATAATGGGATGCGCCTCTTTTAGCTTTTTGAGCGAACTCTCGATTTCCTCTTGGGGAAGACTACCTATCCTACCGATAAGAACGTTTTCCGTTCCGTCGGGTTCACAAACAACCCAGCTTATTCCAAGAGCGCCCTCAGGCTTTAGATAAACCAACCTACGGTATTTTTCCGGCTCCGCCTCACCTTCGCGTTTATTAAAATGAGCGCGATATACGTTAAATGCTTCGTCATCATTGGCGCACTTTGTGATACCCATACTTACAGGTAGAGAAGCCCTAAACTTGGAATCCATGCCGGAACAATCTATTACCAAATCACAACGTTTATCTTTTCCACCTATCACTACGCCCTTAACCGAGTTGCCATCTATTATCAACCTTTCGACCACGGTTTCGTATTCAATCTTGGCGCCCTTTTCCTCGGCACGACTTGCAAGCATATCCCCAAACGTATGGCGATATACGCCCCATTCCATTTTGTCTTCATCTTGATAAACGAACAAGGGCTTGTCACTAAACGGAGCTAGGAAAGAAACGTTTTGGACACGGTGACTGTCGCTAGGAATGGGAATATTCAACTCATCAAAAACGTTATATTCAACGTCGTCTCTCCAGTCGTAACTGATTTTACCTTTGGGCGACTTTTCGTAAACGGTAACGTCGTGTCCACCCTCGGCAAGCACTCTGGCGGATTGCAAACCACCAATACCCGCGCCGATAACGATAATTTTCATATTTCTTCCTCCTCTTTAGGAATTTATCACATTAATATTATTATATAACATATTTACCCCTCTTGTAAATAGGGGTGTCCCTTATTTTTACCACTCTAAACAAAAAAATTGGCGAATATCATCATCCTTCAATAAAAAGGCATTATTATAAAATAAATAGGCTATTATAAAAAAGCCAAAATGCTTTCCCACTCTTTAATTAAGCGCGGAAGAGAATAAACCGCATTTGCGGGAGAGGTGGACGGCAAACAATAGGCCTCTATCTTTAACGACGGATAAATATATTTATCGTAATATTTTTTTGCCGTCTTTCCGTTTACGAATATACCTTTCAAGGAAGTATTTTCTAAAATAACACGAATATCGTTAGCCGTTACGTTTTTAATTGAGCTATCACTAGACCCTACTATCTCGCAACTAGCTATAACGTCCCAAAGTGCAATACCACTATCACGCAGTATCGCCAACTTTTCCTCTTTACTAGTCGGCGTATCTCTCCTAACGAGAGAGGAAATCACCTTCCAAAATCTATTGCCGGGATGACCGTAAAAGAAACCTTCCTCCCTTGACTTTACCGATGGGAAGGAGCCGAGTATTAGTATCTTTGAGTTTTTATCGTATACGGGTGGTATGGGATGAGCAATCATACTGCAATCTTTTCAAAATGGTAAGCAAGTTGAGGATTACTCTCCTGCGTATCTATAGTGGTGAGCGTAACGGACGGAGAAACCTCCTTAGGCATCCAAGCAGTATATCCGCTAGGAGAAGAAAGTTGATAGTACCTACCGTTATAGTAGGAACACAAATCATTGCCGTGTTGGTGTCCGTTAGATATTAAAGTTAGCAACTTTTCACCTTCCAACTCTTTGTCAAATAATGCGTTTTTGGGTATCGATTTATAGCTACTTGAGAGCCTTTTAGGCATGTTTTCGTAATCTATGCCATTTTCATAAGCATCGCCGAAAGCGGGCGTTTGCATGTGAATAAAGAGCGAAGTTTTTACTCCGCGGGTAGATATTTCGCTTTTAAGATTAGCTATTTGACTTTGTCGCAAATGGTCGTAGCTACCACTAATTTGCGGTTTTCTAGCGCCGGTATCTAGGAATGCCAACAAATGTACTCTTTGTCCCTCGTGCATAATATCGACGTAAAATTGGGTGTCACCATAAACGTCCTTTACGTTGCCCGTTATAAAATGCTCGTAAGAAAGCATGAGGGAAATAACCTCACGAGTAGAACCGTCTACTTCTCCGTCGTTATTGCCGGGGATAAAAGTCCACGGAATATCGTAGTTTTCCATTAGCTCCGAAAACTTGCGTATTGCCTTTTCCTTGTCGTATTTTACGTTCAAATTAAAGCCTTCGACCAAATCTCCCGCCATTACTATTAGGTCGACGGGCGTGCTATCCAGCACTCTTTTTATACCCTCCAAGGTGCGTATATCACTATCTATTTCTCCGTTTATAAAGTGCGTGTCATTAATCTTAAGCACCCTAAACTCACCCTCTTCGTCCGTTTCCAGCGAGTAACCACCCATTGAGTATACTTCTTCGTAAGCATGGTCGTAGTTTATTTTATTGGTCCAAGCCCTACCACCAACGTAGGCGCCAAAAGCAGAAGCGCACAAAACGGCGATTATTGCAATTATAACGATAGTTTTTGAGACCTTATTCTTTAGTATTTTCATCGTTATTCCTCTTTAACTCTTTTACCGCAAATATGTTCGGGAGTGAGTTTTAATATTAGGGTTGCTTTTGCGTATTTTTCGATTTCTTTTTCTACGTAAAGTTCGTCAAGAGTAAAATTAGCCGAAATTGCCCTACTAATTTCATTTATAGTATTAAAGTCATCCAGTATTTCCACTCTTCCAAAGATGATAACGCTTTTAACGAGATAGGCCCACTCTCCCTCCTTTCTTTCGCCTTTATCGTAAACGCAGTACGATACTCTGTCATCCTTCCTAAGGGAGTCTAGTCTGTGTCCTATTTTTCCTTGGTGAAAATATATACATCCGTCTTTTTCATTATAATAATGATTCATAGGCATGCCGTAAGGATAGCCGTTGTCACCGTTAACCGAAAGGACACCCCTTCTTTCGTTAATCAATATTCGTACACATTCTTCATTCGTAAGTACTTGTTTTTTTCTAGTTAATTCTCTAAACATAATTCACCTTGATATATTGTAGCACACAAACACCCGACGTTCAACGCTAAATTTACCACAAAACTAAAAATAACCTGTTGCCTTATAAAAAAGCTACCCCACGCCAAAGCGTGGGGTAGCACCACCTTTTTTCACCGCCTTACCCTACACGGCGGTAACCCTTGCTGTTTTTCCCCAGGGAGGGGTTATTTTATTATCTATAATCAACCACAATACGGGTATGCCTTTCGCCCTTTCCTCTTTTGGAAAACGGGCTTCTCCATCGGTTAGTATTACTATGCTCGTGGGCTTTTCTTCCAAGGAATCCACGTAATCGAATACCGCATGGAAACTTGTGCCACCGCCACCTCTTGGTAGAATCTTGAGTAACGTATCCAAGTCAACAAAGGGTTGGGCAGGGACAACGCTTGCATCAAAGAAGCCCAAATGTCCTGTTATTTTGCCATCAAACTGGTCTATTGCGCCCTTAATTTCGCTATACGCTCTTGCTATCATATCGTCCGAAACCGACCCCGAGGTATCTATCATAAATAGCACGTTTCCCGGCACTAAATCGTAACTAACGTTAAAGTCGGGGATAAAAAAGTCGCTTTCACTATACCTTTTGTCGGGAGGATTAAATGAGTAGTCCAACACCTCTTCTTGCACAAAATCGGTCAGTAAGGTGCGCCAATCGGTTTGCGCTTTGCTAAGTTCTTGCAATACCCTTTGCGCGCAAAGAGGAATATTACCGCAATTGTTACTGCTTTCCTTTATCCTAATATTTTGTGATGCACTTCTCAAATGCTGTTCCCAATTTTCTTGTATCTCTTGCTTTTCTTCCTCTCCAAGAGATTCCCATTTGCTATGGTCGTCAACAGTCAACTCGTCTGATTCGCCGTTGGATTTTTCACCATCGTTACCTTTTCGCCCTCTACCTTTTGCTTTTATTGCGTTTTGATTCGACACATTAAGCATGTTATATACCTCTTCTGCCGTATACAAATATCCCTCGTCGCCGTTTGGAGTAAGATGCATGGACACCGTTCCATCTACCGATATGGAGCTTATCTTCATACTGCAAGAGTACAAAATATTGGAATTTACCACTATATCGCAAGCGATATTGGCAAGAATTGGATTTTCCTCAAAAATTTTAGACCTGTTAATATGCCTTAGCACAACGTGAAGCACTTCGTGCATGAGTACAAAATCCAACTCCGAGTTCGTTAAACGACTAAGAAAATTGGGGCTAAAGTATATTGCTTTACCATCGGTTGCGGCAGTCGTTATGCTTTCGTCTAACATAAAGGGAAGGTGCATCAACAACATTCCGTAAAAGCCGTGATTGCAAAGCATGCGCGTGCGAGAGGCAATAAGTTTTCGCACAAAACCTGCTTTTTGCTCCTTAGTTATTACCATTTAACAATTTCCCCCTCGTTTGTAACCAACGCATATATTCGGGAATGGCCATTAACTTTTTTTGATAATCCTTTTCCAAATAAGCATAATCTTTCATTAGTATTACCGAAAAGTCTGCGGGGATTAAGTTCGCATAATCGATGGAATTTGCGATTTTACCAAGGTCGTTTTTAATCTCTCGTGCATGGGACACCATGGCGGAAACCAAAGCATATAATGCATCGGTATCGCGAGGAACGGGCGGGCGTTTTCCTGCAAAAATGTCCTCTATTTTAGGCAAATTGGCATATATTTTGCACCAAGTACGAAATTCCGATGCCATACCCACGCCCACAAGCCCCGCAATAAATGGGAAAACCTCTTTTACGTCGTCGGATACCGAGTTAAGGACGTTGCTAACCATTTCCCACGAACGTGGTGTGGGGAAAGCGAGGTCCTCCGAGTTCTCGCTACCCTTAAACAAACTATCCTTTTGGAAGGAAAGAAAGCCTAATACTTTGGCGTTTATTCCACTCTTAACCGCCCACTTATTCCACGACGCAAAACTACCCTCAACGTTAATATGTAGCAAACGGTTAGCAAGGGCTTTTGGCATTTTATAGGCGACGGATTTATCGGTCAAACGGTTACCTGCGCCAATAACTATGCAGTTTTCGGGTAGTTTATGCTCACCCACAACCCTATCGAGAGTAATTTGGTAAGCGGAGGCTTGTACCGACTGCGGAGCCGACGATATTTCGTCCAAAAACAATATGTTCACAACGTCCTTACTTTCGTTCATTTGGAATATTTGTGGTTTTAGCCAAACGGCAAGAGTTTTATCTTGGTTTGCCGTGGGTATACCACGAAGGTCGATGGGATTAAATAGGAGCAGACGAACGTCGGTAACGAAAACCTTTTTGCCCGTTTCTTCCTCTATTTTGGTGGCAATTTGCCTTACTCCTTGCGATTTACCGACACCCGGCGCGCCCCAAAGCATGACGGATGGAAAACTTTTGACGGGCAATCCCTTGTTTATAATGGTAGAATAGGCCCCACCTAGCTTTTCCACGAAAGCGTCTACGTTCATGTTTACTACGTCATTTAGTTTTATATCACTCATTTAAGTTTTACCCCCAATTTTCTATCAATTTCTTTGATTTCATTCTTTAGTGCCTCAATTTCATCAAGGTATCCACCCGGTTTGTTAAGTTCGCGCTCAATTTCGATGCGTTCAAACTCCAACTGTGACACTCTGTATCTTAGTCTATCGAGGCGCTTGCCGAGGTTATCTAAGCAGTTAATCATGCGGAAAACAACACCTACTTCCGATTCGCCGATTTCCACTTGGTGACGACTTTCGCGCGCTAGATAAATAAAAGGTCTTTCATTTTGCATGTGGGAGGGAAGTATGATATCAAAGCCTTGGAAGACTCCTATCACGCGCTCCTCAATTTGCATTTCGTTGTCTAATACTCCGTTGTAAACAAGCTTAGCGTAGCGCGTTTTATCCTCTTTTCCTAGCTCCATCCTATGCTCGGTGTAGTAATCAAAGTCCGCCTTGCATTTGTCCACTCTCTCTTGTGCCTGACTGATAAGAGTGGGAATTTCTTGCTGTTTTCTCGAAATTTTGTCCTTATTCTCCACGTGTTTGGCTTGTAAAGCATAAAGTTTTGTTAACTCATTTGCCTTTTCCACCCTCTTTTTAATGAGAGGATTACCTATTGCGAGCGCCTTTACTTCGGCGTAATTTAGTATAGTATCGCTAATATCAACGTTATTCCTTTCGGTGATGGATCCGGCAAGCAGACCGGATATGAAGCGTTGCTTACTCTCCAAGAGTTGCCACGAGTACGCATCAAAACTCCCTTCCGTTACGTAGCGGTATATGAATACTCTACCATTAGTATTGCCGGGACGTAGTATTCTTCCTTCGCGTTGTACCATATCTGCAGGGCGCCAAGGCACGTCCAAATGATGGATGGCAACCAGCTTGTTTTGTACGTTTACGCCAATACCCAACTTGAAAGTGGATCCCATTAGCACTCTAATTTCGCCCTTTTGCACCTTGTCAAAGAATGCAAGCCTACTCTTGTCCGTCGTTGCGTCGTGTATAAATGCTATTTCTTGCTCGGGAATACCAAGGGCCAAAAGCAACCTTTTGAGTTCGTCGTACATATTAAACCGGTCACTGGGAACGGATGTATCACAAAAAACCAATTGTGTCAATTTCCCTTCCATTGTCTTATCGTATATGTTATAGACGTTTTCGGCGCAACGTGCCACCTTTGATTGGAACACGAAGGGTTTAGTGTTATCCACCAAACGAAGGTCGAGAGCAGCCTTTCTACCATCGGTAGTTATCAAAAGCATATTGTCCTCGTTCCTACCAACTTGCCCCTTTCTTACGGCTTCGGCTCGGTCGGATATTTTGTCCAAATAATCTTGGAAATCAGGCGTTTTCCCCACCAAAGCATCAGTATATCCCGTAAATACGGGTAAATCTTCGCTAGTTTTAGTGATATGAAAATCCGCAATAGATGATAATAACGAAGTTAGCTCCGGGATATTATGAAACTTGGAAAACCTTGTTGCCAACCTATAATTCTTGGTATCGACGTCGATTTCAAAGCTTTCTTCCTTCTCGGCAAACATGCCTACCCACGCATCAAAGTTTTGTATATCTAATAAGGCAAGTTCACCGCTTTGTAGATAGAGTTGCATGATAAAGGCATCGGTTATTGAGTTGGTTATGGGCGTTCCCGTTGCAAAAACAACCCCCTTTCCCTCGTTACTCTTTTGTACTTGATGCACCTTTGCCATCATAAGCTTACACTTTTCACTACCTGTCTCCGATATTCCAAGTACGTTATTAATCTTGGTTTCCACGGGTACGTTCTTATAGTTGTGCGCCTCGTCTACGAATAACCTGGTAATGCCCAACTGGTCAAAGTAAATTTCACCTGCCATCACTACGTTATATAACTGTTGTGATAGCTCCGACACCTCTTTTTTCATCTTCTCCAACTTTTTTTGAACGGTATGCGTGGTCCTAGCCCTAGAGAAAACTCTGTTCTCCAGTTCCTTTTTACGCTCCCTAGCTTCGGCAAGATAGTAATCATAAGAAAGAGGAATTTGGTCAAAACAGCTGTACGCCATAATTACCGCATCATAGTCGTTATCCCTAATCTTTTTTAGGGTATCTTGTCTTTTTGCGGGTGTAAAATGCTTTGGCTCCACCACGAGCAAGTGCGCACTAGGATAAAGCTCCAAGAACATTCTGTTCCATTGTCCCACTATATTGTTAGGTACGACGTACATATTCTTCTTAGACAAACCCATTCGGCGCATTTCCATACCGGCGGCAATCATGATATAGGTTTTCCCCGAGCCTACGTCGTGCGCAAGCAAGGTGTTGGGCGAAAACAATATGCGACTGACGGCGTCCTTTTGGTATGGATAAAGAACGATATCGGGATTCATCTTTGGAAAAGTGAGGAAGGATCCGTTATACTTTCTCGTGCGGTAACAACTGTAATTATTCTCGTAGATAATTTCAAGGCGCTCTCTGCGAGCATCGTCACGCCACACCCAATTTTGGAACATTTTTATCATCTTCTTTTGCTTTTCAATAGCAAGAAGGGTCTCTTTTTGATTAATTACGCGCTTTTTACCCGACTTATTACTAATGCACGGCACCTCGTCGGTTACGGCAATCGAACGCATATTGAGTGTTTTTTCCAAAATGTAAAGTGCTTCCATTCTATCGGTACCGTAGGTGCTGGTGCTTAGCGTGTCGTGATAGTAACGGTTTTTATCAATTATTTCCCAAGTTCCCGTTTCTTCGTCGTGAATAACGCTACCACGCAATTTTACGTAGGTCTTTTTGTGGTTGTATAGATAGTCTATAAAGTCCTCAATCACGTCGGTCGGCACCCAGGGCGAGCCTAAAGTAACGTATATATCAAGGGTGGAAACGGCATCGGGAAGGACCTCGTCGATTGCCCTAATATTATCCTGGAACCATCCTTTATACTTTTTTTCACAGTCAACGGCTTTGGCTCGTTTGCGCAGTAGATTGCCCGACAAATATTCATCAGCAGTCTCCCAACCTTTGTAAAAACATTCCTCCCATTTGTCCGGATTTTGGTATATGGCACCTTTAAGTTCCACTATGAGAGCCTTGTGCGTAAGTCCCGATATTACCGACATATACTCAATATCCACTCTGCCCAAATTGTTTAGCGAGGTTATCAAAGCATCGGATGCCGACTCTACGCGCACACTCGTTGCATTCATATCGTATTCAAAATAGTTCTCATAGTCCAAAGGAAGCTCCATGCAGGTAACGTTTTCCACCTTTTCGCGCTCTTCTTTTTCCTTTTGAAGCCTTTTTTGTTCGGCGACGTCCTCTCTTTCTTTGACTTCCTTATACACTTCACCCAAGCCCTTGATTAATTCGTCAAGGTCTTTTGCGGTTATAGGGCCACTCGACATTGATTTTACAATCTCTTCCAAATCATTTCGTCTCAAATGAAGCATATCTTTTCTCCTTATCTTTCTCTTTGGTTTGATATTATAGATGATTATACGTCCTCTTTACGGTACGCTAATAATCGACAAATATCGCGTAAAATAGCGCAATTATATTGCTGATTGATTAAAACTAACTAAGCAATAAGGGTACACGAATACTCCTACCGCTAACGTCTATTAATTTTTTGTTTGGATAATTAAATGATGATTAGATAAATAATCTTTCGTCCTACCGCACGTTCAAAGCCGTGCGAGAAGTATATTAACACATAAAATTAGGTTTGTAAATAGAAATTTGATAAATTTTTAATGCTTTTTTCTCATTTACTGCTAAAATTTCTTCCTTTATTTTTGCTTACGAAGTAAGCATTCTACTCCTACTACTAACATTCTATCATGCTCTCAGTCTTTATTCAATCATAGTCTTTTTCCCTTTTTACAACTTTTTTGTAAATTTTACAAAATGCAATTCACTTTTTCATTAGCAATAAAAAAAGGGTTCCTAAAGGAACCCTTTCTTAATAAAAGACTAGATTAATCTATTACAAAATAGTTCTTTTCCATTTCGGCTATCTCTTTTTTCGCTTTTCTGGCCTCGTTTTCATCCAAATCCTTGTACGACCTGAATAACTCCACCTTACTACGATTAAACACTCTATCTATTAAGCTTTGATTACACTTTTTATAATTTTCAATTATGCCAGCGTACTCATCATCTAGAGCAATTTTTAGATCTTCTGCCGTAATCTCTTGCGGTTGAGGACAATTAACCGGTAAATCGTATTTAACAATTGCCTCTTTGGTAAAGTAATGATCACAATTCTCTATCATCTTCGGCAAATCTTTATTTAGAGACGACATATTCTTTTGCCACTCGGCACAAATCTTTTCTTTTTCTTTATCTTTCTTTTCTATCTCTTTCTTAATCGCCTCAATCTTCCCACCTATTTGATGATATTCTTCAAGTGCTTTTTTAATAGGCTCTATGATTTCTTTGTCTATTTCAAAAAGTTTTCTATCAAAGAATTGATTCATCAAGCCACAGAACAGCTTAAAGATTTTTCCAAAGAAATTATTGCAAGTTGGTTTTTTGTCAATCCAATCTTGTTTAACTTTTTCAAGATTTTCTTTGGCTTTTTCCCATTTTTTATATTGAGATCTTGCTTCATGGCTGGTTTTTCTTGCATTTTCCAAATAATGGTCGTCCGGTCCACAATTAATTGGTTTGCGATGGGTTATATCATTATTCTCATTCTCTCTTTGCTTGTATTCGGCAATATATTTTTCCAACTCTTGCAGTCTGTCGTTCAAGCTGAAAATAATTTTCCCATCTGCATTTTTCTTGCTTTTTGAATTGATAATAGCATCTCCGCGAGCCTCAACTTGCTTTTGATCCTTTTCCAAATCCGCCAGTTGTGTATTCACCGCCTCCAATTCTTTGTTAGCTTGTTCAAACGCTTTATACGTACCATTAGCCTCGTTTATTGCTAAAAGCACGTCGTCACCTTGGTCAAGGTTAAAAACGTCAAAGATTTTAGAACAGTCTTGGATATTATCATTAATATCATTTAATATTTCTGCTCTCTTTTTGTATATGGCTTCACCTTTTTTCGATTCTGCCTCTTCCTTTTTATCTTTCTTTAGTTTTTCGTATATGGCTATTTCTTTATCCGTAATAACACCGTCTTCTTGTCCGCTTACGATAGCTTGTGAAATAATATCCAAAATACTATCCTTTCTTGCCATAGCTCTTTCTTCAATGTATTCCTCGGGACGATCTTCTATACCATCAAAGATTAAGAAAAGCTTTCTATACTTACTATAATCGTCAAACAAGCCCCTTACTTTTAGCATTCTTTCTGCATCACAAAAATCATCTTTGAATGCCTCGTAACTATCATAGCCAAGGGATACGAAAGATATACTGCAATCGTCGTGAGTGGTGGGCTTATAGAAAGCATGCCATTCTTCTTCAAACTCCTCATAGGAATTTGCTTTATTTATCGCATCCAACAATACGCATTCTACGCCAATGTTATCGATGGGATCGAATGGGTCGAAGAAACCGTCACTGCAAGCAAAAATAGCACTTTTCTTGGGTAAAAGAACCTCTTTATAATGCAAAACGGTGTTTGCATTTTTCTCTTTATGGATAGAGAAGAGGTTGTTTATTGCACCGGAGCCGTCTTCGTCGTCCTCGGTGAGTTGTTTTAAGCCTTTACCGGGGATTAGCGCGTAGCCTCTGGAGTCGCCTGCCCAAACAACTTCAACCTTTACTCCCTCTTCCATTTCCTTGTACTTCATAACTACAAGAGTGGTAGGCAAGGTTGACTGACCTGCGATATTACCGGTTTTCAAATGGAAAGTATCTTTAACGTCATTCAAGCCTTTATAGACGAATTCCACCATTTCTTTCCTAGTTTCTTCGTCGCTAAGAGCCTTGTTGGGGTTGCTTTTCAAATAGTAGATAGTACGCGCAATTGCAATACGTGAACCCCAAAGAGCAGAGGTGTCCGATTCGTCGTCAAGCATGGGAGCTAGCATTTGGTCAACCCACTTTTCAAACTCTTCGTCGCCCTTAGGTGCTTCCTCAACGGTAACCTTTTCCTCAACAACGGGGATTTCTTCGGCTTGTTCTTCGCCCTTCTCCTCCGCATTTTCCGCTTGTTCGGAGGCATTATCTGCGTTTTCTGGCGCTTGCTCTACTACTTTCTCTTCTTTTTCCTCGGTGGGAACTTCTTCCTTAAGATAATACTCGGGTAAAAAACTCTCTTTTAGCGTTTTTTCAAAATTTCCTTTCTTATCGTTCTCTTCTATAACGTGAACGAAAGAGCCGGAGCCACCCAAACCATCGGCAACGGCAACTATTCCTTCACCATTTGCTTCATTAATAAACAAATATGGGTCCGAATCTTCGTTTTTTTGAACTTTATAAAACTTAAAATAATTCACGGCAATTTCCTCATTATAATATTTTCATGATTTTAAGATAGCTTACGGCAACGATACGTTCACTTTGTGTACCACCATCATCATAAATAATCTTATATTTGTGTTGACCGTCTTCCACTACTTTTTCTATCTTAATAATTTTTCTTGCTATGAGATTTTCTTTACGATAACTTGAACCATGCTCGGGCCAAGGAGCGTCGTCCATAGCTATCGATACGGGAGTAACAGGTTTAAGCCTTGCAATTCCTCTATCAATCAAAGCAGTCTTGCTCGCTGTATATCCACCACCATTCATTAGCTTAACAAAGTAGAATTTTCTAAAGCCCAAATCACGAGGCTCAATCGAAATTACACCTAGCTTAGCTATCTCATCGGCGCTTACAAATTCAATAACTGCGCTATCCTCGGGGAAAAGCGTACCCAAACTGATGGGTTTTGCTTTAGCATAGCCGTTAGTTATGAGTTCGTCTACCGTGTACCTAAACTCAGAGCCATCTGTTTTTCTAACAAGATATTTGTAATTACCGCCTTCCGTTATCTTTACTAAAGATCTTAGTCCAAGTGCCCTTAGCGCTTCTCTATCCAAAATCTCTATTGCGCTTTCATGAACGCGGTGGGGATCCAAATCAAATCTTTGCGGAGCGCCCGTGTAAGCAAAATGCTCGCCTACGTCCAACCTATCGTTCAAAACGTCCAATACTTGTTGTGCGGTAGGTCTATCCTTACCCTCTTTAGAAAGCATCCACTCGAGTAAGCCGGAGAATTTACACTCGTTATTAGCTCCAAGGATTACGTCAAACTTGGAGTCTAATCTAATGGGCGTTCTCATGTATACTGCTTCCGCAACGGGACAATCGTCACCTATAACGGTAGGGAAAATACCAGTCCAAAGCTTGTGGAAAATTAAAGCCAACGTGAAAATGTCCGTTTTATTACTAATTAACGTTGTGTCAACCTCGTCGCCATTATCATTATTAAAGTTATTAATAGCGATTTCCGGACTTTGATAACCGGGTGAATATACTATCGGAACAGAAAGCATGGGAGTACCATCACTCTTTTTTCTAGTAGGATAATCACTTGGATAGGAGGAATCAAAGTCAATAAGATAAGGTACAAATGCGCCGGAATTGTTTTGAATTAATATATTTTTTTCTTTCAAATCACCATGCGTAACACCGGCATCGTGAATTTTTCTTATGAGTTCCGTTATATCGCAACACAATTTTACGAAATCCTTTTGACTAAGTCTCTTGTAATCAAAGCCTTCGTTTTCGTTGGGTATTACGCGAGTAACCGTAACGAACATATTATCGTCATCCCAAAAGTTTTCTTCCTCTACAACTATGTGATGAGTGTCAACGTTAAGTCCCGCCTTTTTAAACAAACGACGGATTTCTTCCTGCTTTTGTGTCAAAGCGTCCGCCGTCTTTTTATTATCGGAATAAACAGGTTCTGGAATTTCAGAGGTGGGCATTCTTGGACCCATAGTATATCTCTTAACGAAATACTTTGTTCCACCGTATTCTGCGATGATAAATGCACCGTTGCCCGTAATCTTCCAATTGATTGCACCATCGACAACGTCGGCAGGGTTTACATTATATTTACTATGATAAATCATTTTTTTCTCCTTCGTTAAACACCTTTGTTAAATAGAGGATGCGCTAGCGCAAAGAATTTTCATTATTTCATCAAATGAAACGTCCTTCATTCCTTTTTGAGGTAATACTGCCTTAAAAGCAGTCCTATTCAACGTTCCTTGCAACTTTTCATAAACCGATTTTGCAGGAGCAAACATTACCATTCTCTTGCATCTTTCGCTAAGCTTGTTGGCATTTCCCATTCTACATAGCCACATGTTCAAAAATGTTGCTTGGTCACAAATTTTGGGATAACCGGTTCTATTTTCCTTTTCGCCAAAATCAATAGCGTCGGCATCGGAAAAGAATAGAATAACTTGTCTATCGTTGCTTCCTCTAGCTATCCAATCAGTCGTCATTGCAGTATATATTGCTTCCAAACCGCTTTCCTTATAATCTCCGCCACCTCTAGGAGTAACTCTATCGAGATAGTTTTCAAAATAGCTTGTATCGGCAGGTAATTCAAAGAACTCACTGCAAACAAGCCCCTCGGTGTCACATTCCAAATCACGGAAAACTATGACTTGTACCCTAAGAGAGTCAACTTTACTATTATACTCTTTTGTCATTTTATCAACGAATTCTTGATAAAACGTTCTTGCGTGCTTTTTTACGTTATCGATGCAATGGCCCATACTGCTGGTTGCATCAATGCAAAAAACAATATCAATTTTCCTTTCTTTGCTTAATTGATTGAATCCCATATTTCCCTCCTTAGAAGTTGTTGCCGTTATTCTTTAATATTTGTGTTATTTCTTCAAACGTACTAATCAAAGCAGAACTTTCACCTACAACTATTGAGAAGTCGGAAACAGTACCTATTCTTTTTAGCGTACTAGCATTTGCCCCGGTAATACCAATAGCTAGGATTTCTACGTCTTTTTTTCTTAACAACAAATCTCTCGCTCTAACAGCACTATCATCGTCGTTAAAGTATCCGTCCGTAACCAAAATGATTCTTACGGGTTTCTTCGCACTCATAACGTCTGAATATATAAACTTAAACGCTTCATCTGCAGCAGTGCTTCCCCCTACGTCACATAAATCATTTTCATATTGACTTAATGCAGAATTCATCTTATACAAATTGGTTTCCCTATGGAACAAATAGGTTGCCCTACAAGCCCAAGGTACGAAACTATACGTATTGCCGTTTCCCTGTAAAGATTGCATCATTTTACTTACTGCCTTAGAAGCATCTTTCCTATCTCTATAACTCATACTGCCGGAAGCATCAAGTAAGAAATAAAATTCTGCTCCACCCGAGCTCTCTCTAGCCAATTCCAAATTGGAACAATATAGGCATTGGTACCATAATTCACCAGTCTTAACTTTACAAGAACGCTTTTTATCACAACATTTTGGCTCCCTCCTACCTGTATCAGCACAAGGCTTCAAATGTTGAGAAACCATAGGAAGATTGCCTTCATAATCGGTTTTTATCTTGTTTGCGGTATCATTATCTATTTCGTAAAAGTTAACGACTTGATCTACGCCGTTATTATTTTCAATTGTAACCAATCCATGACATTTTGATTGAGGACAATATACTTTAACGTACTTTTTACACATATCTTCTCCTTCGTAATAAGCCGATATTAATCGGCTTATTACTTATTTTTGTATTAATATTAAAATGTTTGAACCGAAATCTAATTATGACGCAGCGCTAGCAGATGCTTTAACGATTTTAATTACGTCACTAAAATCTATTTCACCTAGACCGGAATTCATCTCAACAGGTTTGAAAATGCTACGATTCAAAAGAGTGGAAAGATTTTCATAAGCGCTACCTGCGGGAGCAAACATAACCAATCTCTTGCATCTTTCTCTTAGAGAAAATTCTCCTTGTGAAAGAAAATCGGGGCGAGTACAGAACCAAGCTTTAATCAAGCCATCTTGGTCAACCATATTTGCAGGATATCCGGAAACGCCTTCACGGTCCTTTAAGGGAAGAGCATCCGCATCGGTAAACAATACGATTATTTGTCTATCCTTATCGCCCTTTGCATTCCATTTTGTACACATTGCTTGGAACAAAGCTTCCAATCCGTTTTCGGGTTCGTCACCGCCACCGTCTGCAATAATACCGCTAAGGTGCTTTTCATATTTGTCTTCATCGCCTGCGGTCATATCATACCATTCACTTTCTATCATTGCATTGGGGCCATCGTCCTTGTAATCACGGAAAGTAATAACTTTCATGTTTAAGCAATCAACGTTGGTACCGTCTTTTACCATTTCATCAACGAAATCCATGTAGAACTTTCTTGCATTAGCTTTTACCTTATCAAGGCAAGGAGACATGCTACCAGTTCCATCAATACAAAATACTATGTCGATATTTCTTGATACGCCTACACTATTTAATCCCATATTTACCTCCTTTGGGCTTAAAAAAATTTTTCTTTTTTGTTTGGACTTTTCGTCCTTGTGATATTATTATAACATTATAATAAAAGACCGTCAATATCCCTTTTTTTCGACAAATACTACTTTTATATTAATATTAAAAACTATTTTTAATTAATATCTTTTTTTCGTAAAAAATATAAATTTTTCGCCCTTTTCAAAAATGTAAAAAGCTAAGCGACATGGTATTAATTTGCGACCTTTTTTCGTTATAAAAAAGCCACGACAAGCGTGGCTTAAAATGAGTTCTTATCAATTATTAATTAGTTAATGTTGGCATTTGATACTAATAAAACTATCATTAAGTTTTATCACTCAAAAACTACGATGTCCTCCACACTTACCTCTGCCAATTGGCAATAGAACAACAAATCTTCATAAGGAACCGTGGTTTTATTGTTTTCCCAATTAAAAATTACGCTTTCCGAAACGTTAAAAACTTGCGATAACTCGTATCTACTAATGCTACTATCCATTTCATATTTGCATTCTTTGCAGTTTTCACTACATTCTTCCCTGTGCAAATCCAATTCTTTACAAACTTTTTTGCGTAATTCAATATTGTCTTTTCTCAAAAGATATAAATTTCTACTGGTCTTTTTCCAATCAATAATGTATTTTCTTTCCATATATTCTCTCCTTCGTATAAATTTATTATAACATATACTATAAGACAAATCAATGAGCAATTTTCTAGGTTATGGCTGGTGTAAAATACGTTTCATCTTTACAAAAGCGGGAGAAAAAGTATATAATTAATGTACACAACGGAGGAAGCATGTTGGATAATCAAATTTATATATTCGTTTCACACTCACATAAAGACTTATATGAAGTAAGACTTATACGAAATTATCTCGAATCGATTGGTTGCGAGCCTATACTTTTCTTTTTGAAATCTTTGGATGATGAAAACACCATAATTAAGCTCATACAAGACGAAATTGATGCAAGGATATGGTTTATTTATTGTAGATCTAAAAATGCCGAGGCATCAAAATGGGTAAAAAGCGAACTTGATTACGTGGCAAAAACGGGAAAAGACAACGTATTGGAAATCGATTTGGAAAACTGTCTTGATAGCAATAATGAACTATCTTTTGATACCAAACGCCAAATAGATAAAGTTTTTCGCAAGATACTGTTAGCGCAAGGCTTCTTTATTAGTTACTCACGGCGTGACGCTCAAGTAGCTTCATCAATAATGGACTATCTCTCAAAATACGGCATAAAATTTTGGTCTTTCGACAATTTGTTGGTAGGCGTTGATTGGGTTTCTTCTCTAATAAATGCTATTGATAATCATCCATTTTTCCTCCTACTAATATCCGAAAATTCAATTAACAGTAAGTTTATTCGCGCAGAATACGAAACAGCTTTTTCACAGAATAAAATAATTGTGCCTGTATATATAAAAAACAATGGTATTATGGAAAGTCAAGATTATGATAATATACTTAATCATTTTCCTTTCCTTGCTGGACTTGATATTTTCACCTTTGATGCAAGTGAAATTGAGCGTTCCTCGTTAAAACTTATAAATCATATTTTACATCATTACCCCATCGACTAAAGTTAAATAAAAAAGGAGGTTTTGCCTCCTTTTTTTATTTTATTTCTATTCTTAGATAATCATCCCTATCCCTTCCACCGGTGCCGTCCTCGTCACAAGCGGAATAGGTATTTATTGTTTCACCGGGGAATAGATTGCATAAGCCGTACAAGAATTTTTTTGCTTTTACGCCAACAATTATGCCGTTATCAACAATAATTCCTTCAATATCGCTATCAGTCCAAAAAGAATTCTCTATGCCTCGGTAACTACTGCCGTCCTCTCTTCCATAGGAATAGCTACACAAACTGGTGGTCGCAATCGCCTTGTAGCAATCTACTTGTTCCATGAGGGACTTGCCACGGAGTTTTGCTAATCCCTCTTCAGATATGTTATACTCGCCCATATCCTTATCGTACTCAACGATATCCAAATATTTGCCCTTTCCGTTTTCCAAAATTTTGTTTTCTTTCACGTTATTCCTTTCCTTTATTTATAAATTAGGGTTTAATTCTTTCGGGGTTTTCCAATCAATACCGTACTTTTCCTTTAATATTTTCTTTTTCATCCCCCAATACAAATATTTATACCCCTCAAAAGTATCCTCTCCAATCTCCTCTATGATGAGGTTATTGAGTTCATCCTTTATTTTTATATATTTTTCATCCAACTCGATAAAATCTTTTCTTTCTATCGTTATAGGCAAATATTTATAAGTGAATTGTATTTTTGATAGATATACACCGTCGTATAGTTTGAATTCATGCCTTGCCAGAAATCGCCTATTCCTTTGATGAACCTTTCCTTCAACGAAACAGGTCCCAACAAAAAAGAGTTCATTTTTATCCCATTCGAAAGATTCCACGACAAAACAAAAATCATGCGTCCACTGTGGTCTCCACAAAACGATTAATCCTTGATTGTTTTTAACTTGTTCTCTAACTATTTCTAAAGCAGTTGCATACTCTCGTTTTTCTTTTTCCGAAACCTTAATTCTTTTCTCTTCGCTTGATTTATTAATTACTTTTTTAGGTTCTGGCGTCTGTATTTCTTTTTTAGATTCAACCTTTTTAATAGGCTTTACGCTAGAAACTATTTTTTCATTATCTATTTCAACAATACGATAAGGCACGTTTTTGCCCGTTTCATCTTTCCAATAAATCAAAGACCCAAGGCTTGCTCCATAAACGTGCTTGCCAAAATCAGAATCCTTGGAGACCCTTTCAAATTTGCTATCAACGTCTACCACGTTTATATGAACGACACGCCTATGAGCAATCCTATCCCTAAAACTTCCGCCTGAAAAAATGGGCTTATACTCTACGATAGGCTCAATTAAAACGTAATATTCTCTTTCTTGGGTACCAACTTTTTCTAAAACGAAAGTACTTCCTATATCTACTAACCTCATCCCGCCTTCTCCTTTGTAAAACCCGTAATACCTACAATATATCAAAAGACCAATGCCCTTTTTACACTTTGGATTATCCCCTTTAATAATATGATTCCAATAAAACCTTAACCTCGAATGAACGCCTTGTCTTTTTCGGGAATACCTGCCTCATCCAATATATATCTTTCCACCCTCATAGAGAGATTATATTTTTCACGCAAGTCTATTATATTTTGCATCATGGGCGACGCATGGTGTAAATCAAGAGCTTGTTGATTCACCCAACTATCAATTAGAAGCACTGTTTCGCGATCCTCCATCAAAAAGCAATATT
Source organism: Candidatus Stercoripulliclostridium sp. (assembly GCA_045535235.1). GTDB lineage: Bacteria > Bacillota > Clostridia > Christensenellales > DTU072 > Stercoripulliclostridium_A. The sequence continues at coordinate 7,268 of JAZSLG010000071.1, read as the reverse complement.
CATATTTCAAATTGCCTTCTTCGGCACGAATTTGACTAACAATTCCGCTTTCAGTCATCTCTTTTGCAAACTTTACGGCATTTCCATCTTTACCGGTATAATAGATATTAACCATTATCGCCATATAAATCACCAAGTTGACGCCCTTTCTAGAATACTATTATTGTATAACACAATTTAGTTTTTTTCAATAGCTCCCACAATTAAAAAACACCGATTAGCACGTAATTAGATAATCATTTGTACCTAAAAAAGAACACCTATCGGTGTTCTTCCAATTACAATAGCTTTACGGTATATCCGTTGAATGAGTAAACGTGTTGATTTAATCTAACGGAACGAGGTACGTAATCGCTCGTGATTATTTGCGAAGTACACCTCTCAGTGCGCTCGTATCTGGTATCGCTAAACTTGGGATAACTATCGGCCCTCGTTCTTACCATAAAGTTACCACTTTCAAATACGTCCTGCCTTTCAAGTGCCTTTTTGGGGTTGTTTTCTATGATAATTCCGGCATAATGTCTGTTCCTTTGCTTGTATAAAACAGATGGTATCATTGCTTGGGTACGCAAGGTTTCATCCCTTTTAACGTAATCTTTGGTCATTTTGTTTTCGTGTAAAATAACTACGACCTTTCCAAGCATATCCTTAACTTTCATCCAATCATCGGCATTTCTCATATCTTCAAAGGTAGCGTGTTCACCTAAAAAATCTGCAGGAGTTAGTAACTTGTTACCCAACTTTTCTCTAAGAAGGTTGTCAAACTGCTCTGCGTGTTTAATGGAGAATATCTTTAGCCCGTCAACCGGTCCAACGTCTTGTTTAGCCTCTATAATAATGGATATGGGTAAATGGTTGGGGTTGTGATTTGACCACATAACTATTTCTTCTAACGCCATACCAAAATCGAAGCAAGTGGTTGCACTATCAAAAACCGGCTTGTGCATAACGGTAAAGGAAATGCCACTTTCTTTTTCCATTGCCTCTATATCTAACTCTATACTACGAATACCTTGCTCAAATTGGTTTGTCAAAGTATCGGAATCAAAATCCACTTTGTTAAACTCTTTGAGTCCCAATGCCATCACCTTAAAAGGTATTTGGAATTTTCTAGTTGTTTCCGTAGAAAGACGTTGATAACTATTATGCGTGGCTAAAAAGGCCATTTCGTTATACTTAACGCCATTATTCAGAGCTTCCTCTAAATCGAAATCACAAAAAATTTGCTCCCCTTTTGGCGTATAATTGGAGTAAAAATCCTCTCTAAGATACCGCATATGTTCTTGTTGATATGCTACGTTACCATCTTTATTTATGTAATAAACGTCCTTGGCATACTCCCAAAGTCCAATAGAAACCGAGCCTGCAACGACCAGTACGCAAGCAACGACAATAGCTATAATTCTAAATACTTTTGTCTTTAGTATATTCATAAAACCATTCTAACACAAAAATGCCATTACTTCAATATGGATTTTTAAAAGTTTTAAGGTGTATAAAAAAGGATGAAAAAACTCACCCTTTTGTAAAATTCGATAATATTATATTTTAGTCGATTTTTTAAAAAACTAACTTCATTTCGTTTATCAACCTTTGTACTCGTGTTGAAAACCGCACTTACCACAAGCATATGTTACGGTTTTTTTCCCTAATCCACCACCAAGCAATCCAATTGGACCAAAAATAACTCCTCCAACGACTGCCTTGCCTACTGAAAAACCTTTCTTATCCGTATCAACTTTTATCCATTTATCGCTTTCTCCACACATTGGGCATTTATTAGGTGCGTATGCCATATTTTTCTCCTTTTTTATTATGATAAATTTATTATAAACTAACTGTTGGTTAGTTGTCAAGATGTTTTATTAACTAATAGTTATACTAATAATGAGGTATAACATATGGAAAATACAATTAAAGCAAGGTTAAGTGATGAAATAAAAAATTGTGGTTTAACAACCATAGAAATAGCAAAGCGCGTTGGGGTTTCTCCAGAAATGATAACGCAATATAAAACAACAAAAAAACTACCTAAACTAGACACATTTGCTAAACTTTGCATTGAATTGGATTTAGATGCAAATTATATTTTGGGAATATTGTTATAAATATTTTCTCTCCCAAACCATTTAAACATTGAATGCTTGCAAACATTGTTTGCACATCCACCAGATTTTTGTTACACACGTAACACAAATTAGCGCACCAATTTTTCTAAAGAAAACAAGCTCGCAGGACAACAGGGAGGAGGGACAGAAGAAAAAGCAAGTCATAAGACTTGCTTCCCTTTTGTGTCTAAGTAGTACGAAAAGGCTACACTTTGATTTCACCACATTTTACAAAATCACGAGCACCTAAATATTGCAATATGATCCAGAATGCATTTTGGTGCAAGAACACATTTCTCTATTGTCAATGGTCATGTAAAATTTATGTTTTAGGGGAAATAGTTTGTAGGTATTTTAACAACTCTAGTGCCTCATCGTGTGTTTCTACCGCAATAACTTTTGTTCTATTCCTATTTTTTAACTGATCAAAAATTGGACTGACTTTGTCTTTTTTTATAATCAAATAATATGTTGGTAAATCAAGAATATTGTCCGAATCCATCCATCCAAAACTCAAATTTATGTCTTCTATAACATCTTCTAAATGTGGATCACTTGCGCCATAACCCACCATAAGCATAGAGTAGTTCATAAAAAGAATATTTAATAAAGTCCTTATTCCCTTATTTTTATCACGAATTCGCTTATAGTCATCTGCCGTTAGAATAAAGTCTTCTAAAACTACCTCCGTTGCAATACCATGAATGTGAATAATTGCAGGTTCTTCAGTATATATGGCTTCAGAAATTCCTTGCAGGTTTTTGTAAGAATATATTCTTTGTACTAAGTCATAGTGCTTATGCATTTTTGCTGCCTTATCCAACAACGTATCATAATTAGTGGTTAATATATATTTATAGTTGGTATCTACGATTGTGCTATGATAATCATTAAAATCTTTTGCTGCAAATAATTCATTTAACATTTCATCGTATATGGTCGTACTCATCCCATGTTTTTTGCAGAATCGTATTTTATCTTTTAAAACAGTTAATGTGTTGATGGCACTTTTTGTTTTGTAGCTTTGCGCATCGTCCAATAACTCTTTAAATTTCAGTGTCGAATCAACCATTTCATTGATTTCTTTGCAAATATCTATATATTTATCAACAAATTCATCCCAAGTTGGTAGATTAGATGGAGCTGGTACTGAAATACCTGACCCCGCAAAAATACACAATTTGTTTTTTTTAAGCAGTGCGCCCAATTCCTTTTTTGCTTCCTCTATAGAAATCGCCATTCACAATCCTCCTTTACAATTTGACCATTACAAATTGTTTCCGAATTGAAACACATAGGTCGACAGACATTTCATTGACCATAGTTCCGATAATTCAGCATTTTTAATATTATAGACATGATTACTCTCCAACATATTAAATACATATGTATGTTTTTTCAAGCATGAAACCAGTAACACCCGATTCACATGTTTTTGATTTTGAATAGATCTGATAAGATTATCTATTTTTGCAATTAGCGGATTAATTATTTCTAAACCCTCATAAGAACGCTTCATCACCGTTAACATATGTTCTAAATATAGTATTACTGCGTACTTACTTCCTATTTTTTGACAATCCTTTAATGAACTCTTATATTCAAGAGTATGCAGTTTTCGAAGCATCCTATAAGTAATTTTTTTTAATTCATGTGTTGACTGTAATCCTTTTTCGAATCTTATCATTTGAAACCTCGTTTTACTTTTTTTATTTTTATTTTAGCATATATTTTATTTTTTTCAATACAGTTAGATAAAAATGATAAATGAAAAATTGAAATTGTTCCTTCGCTTCTTGTGATTCATTACGAGTATTTTAGATAAAACTCAAGCTAATAATATCTAATATTGTATATTTTTTCCTCAATCTACAGTCCACCCTTCAAAACGATAATTAGTCTTTTATCACTCATCACTCGTATGTGATCGACCAGTCGTCGGATAGTCCTGTCATCATATTTATCGAAGATGGTCATATCGGTAAAGCCACTCCTTTATACGAGCAATCTCCAATCCGATCTTTTCTTCCGAAGACAGTTTTTCTCTTGCCAAACTCAGTTGTTCGTTCAAGACAAGGATCTGACTGTTCATGTACTTGATTACGTCATAATATTTCTGCGGATCGCCCTCGGTATTCATCGCAAGTTCGACGTTTTCTTCGATACGTCCTTTCAACTCCTTGATCTGTGATTCGATAGCAAAAATATCCAAACTGTCGTCTATTCCCGTTACGCCGTAAGAAAGGTTAGAAAGAATGAGTTCATACGCTTCACGGTCATACTGAATTGCTCTTTGCAAAGCTCGGCAGATGGTTTGTTGCAACATTTCTTCTTCCACGCTGATGGAATCTTTGCAGTAAGTCGTTCCGTTATCCACTCGGCTCAAGCATCTCCATACTTTGCGGTTGACGCCGTTTCGCACCCACGTTCTTCTGCGATAGGGACTACCGCACTCACCGCAAACGAGCAACTCGGTCAAAGCATACTTGCCGCTGTACTTCCCTTGTTCGGTTAAACTCTTATCCGACGTTTTTCTCTTGCCGCTCCGACGAGCGATCTCCTTTTGCACCGCCTTAAACGTGTCCCTGTCAATGATTGCCGGATGGTTGTTTGTGACAAGATACTTCGCCATCTCTCCACGGTTTTTCAATACCTTTTTTGTGATACAGTTTTCCGTGTAGGTCTTCTGCAATAGCATATCGCCAGTGTATCTTTCGTTCGAGAGCATACCTTGAATGATGGTTTTGCTCCATTCGGTCTTCCCCGTCTTGGTCAATAGGGCATTGCTTTCGAGATAACTTTTTATCTGATCGAGACTACTTCCGTATAAATACATCTCAAAGATATTTCTAACAACTTTGGCTTCCTCTTCGACGATTTCCGGTGCCCGTCTTCGCCTTTCTTGTATCCCAATAGGTTGTAGCGAAATGCGAACGTCCCACTCCGCATTCTCTGCCGAATGCCAAGGCAAGCGTCATCGCCAAAACAATAAGCCCTGCTAAAAACCCTTTTTTTGTTTGTGTCATACTATTCTCCTTTGCGCGGACGGTTTTCGCCGCGCCGTATTAATTTCGAAAATCTTATAGTTAACTCATCATTATGATAGCAATATATGTCGTCATCTACTACATCACATTCCCACTCTTCTGAGCATTGCATCAATATAATTAGTCTATAAAACAAATCTTTAATGTTTTTCCACCCAGACGTTTAGCGTTTCTATTCAAGTATTCCATTACATCTAAAAATAACCTTACATGATCATATCCCATTTCCATCCTCCACGACTTTGTATTATATAATTTTATTATATAAGAAGATTTCTTCTTGGTCAATATTTCTTAGAAGATTTCTTCTATAATTTAATTATGAAGTTAGGTGAGAAAATTAGAGAATTAAGAATAGAAAGAAATCTTTCACAAATGCAACTTGCTAAAATGATTGGTGTAAGCCAAAAAGCAATTGATTATTGGGAAAGAAACATTAATGAACCAAAAGCGAGCTATATAATATCGCTTGTTAGAGTGTTCGACATTTCCTTTGATGAGTTTTTTGAAGAAATTAAATAGCCACGAATCGTGGCTTTTTGTTTGAGTAATTGCTTTGCTATCCCCCTGTTGGACCGCGAAAGAAAAAACAAGCACTAACGCTTGTTTTTTAATGTTTTAATAGATTCAATTAATAATATTTTGATTTTAACAAGTTTTTTGTGTGCAATTGTAAAGGTTTCAAGAGATATTAGTTCGGATTTTACGAATATGCTAAGCCAATTCTCCGTTTCATTCGCTTCTTTCAAAGCAATTTCAAACTTGGATATCATATCAGCTCTACTTTGAGGGTGATTCCCCTCTGCAATATTTGCGCTAATGCTTGTTCCACTCCTTTTCAATTGATCAGCAAAGGAATGTTCTTTTTTCTCTTTCAAAACGTAAGATATTTCTATTACATCAACGGCAAATTCTTGTGATAATTGTAGTAATTTGTTTTCTTTCATAAGAATATTTTAACACAATCTGATAAACTATTCAACCATAAAAATTCGAACACAGTGAGATATAATGTAAGCATAGCGCACTATCATGTGAACGTAGTGAGCTATCATTCAAACTCGTTTGGTAATTTAGACTCGCTTTGCTCGAATTATAGTTACTTCGTAACATTATAGTCCAACTCTTACGAGTTTGACATAAACAAAAAAACTAAGTCTAGTTCGACTTAGTTTTTGTTTGGCTCCACAATCTGATAAACTATTCAACCATAAAAATTCGAACGAAGTGAGTTATAATGCCAACTTGTTGGCTATAATGCGACCATTGGGAGTTATAATTCAAATTCGCTACGCTTAAATGATAGTTGCTTATGCAACATGATAACTCGCTTTCGCTCGAATTATAATCAAATTCTAGCGAATTTGACATAAAAAAACTAAGTCTAGTTCGACTTAGTTTTTGTTTGGCTCCCCCTGTTGGACTCGAACCAACGACCTAGCGGATAACAGCCGCTCGCTACTACCGACTGAGCTAAGGAGGATTATTTCACCCTTTGCAGGGGTTGTTGTTTTTGATTCGCGGTAGTAGCTCGCTGCTCGCTTACTTCCAGACCGCTCGTCGCTTTTTCGACACCGTCCCACTGGTGTCGGCTTCCCTCGCGCTCGGCTTTGGCTACAATCAACACACTGTGTTGCTTGCTTTACGCGTCGCCCCAACTGAGCTAAGGAGGATTAGCTTCCCACGCCGCTGTCTTGCGTGAGAGAATATATTGTGAGAGCTAATGCTCTTCGTTGTTAAAAAAAATCCGGCAACGCCCTACTCTCCCAGGTCGTCTCCAACCAAGTACCATCGGCGCGGTAAGGCTTAACTTGTGTGTTCGGGATGAGAACAGGTGGTTCCCTTACGCCATCGTCACCGGAATTCGTTGAACGTTCCTTGCACGTTCACAACTGCATACCTTTAAAGTAAACTACCTACCAAGTGAAATCTAATAACTTTGTGTTCTTCGTATATCGATCTTAATTAAAACGCTTCTTCAATTTCGTCTTGATTAAGCCCTCGACCTATTAGTATCGGTCCGCTCAATACATTACTGCACTTACACTCCCGACCTATCAACCTTGTCGTCTTCAAGGGGTCTTACTACCTTACGATATGGGATATCTAATCT